>JANYEN010000047.1 GCA_025363115.1 Alphaproteobacteria bacterium
TTTTTTTAGCACCGCCAAAACTAATTTTGAATAAGGAACCACAATAGATGTTATATTGTAACCTTTACTGCGCGTGTTTTTTAGAGATATCAATGCGTTTTCAACTAAATATCGATTAGACATAATTTTTCAAATTAAGAATGAGAAGATTTTTTTACACCATTTAATAAACCAAAAGATGCAAGGTGTCGCACGGTTACTCTAGACATTTTAAATCTTCCTAAATAACCTCTAGTTCTACCTGTAATTTGGCATCTATTTCTTACTCTAATATAACTTTTGCTACGAGTTCTTTGTAAAAAACTGCTAATTGCAAATATTTCTTTGCTATAATGCTCGATTGCCAAATCATCAGAAGAAAGTCTTTTTTTGCTTTCTAATTCAATTAATTTTTTATTAAGAAGACACCTATTGTGGTTAGCTTTTGAAGACTTTTCTTTTAAATTTTCTTCTCTTTTTATTTTACCTAGTCTTGCCATAATTATATTTAATTTATTTTATAGGAAAATTTAACATTTTTAACAAATCAATACCCATTTCTTTCGAAAATACATTTTTTATAGAAAAAGAAATATCCATTCCACGAGTTTTGTAAATACTGTCATATGCTAGTTCTCTAAAAACAAGATGCTCTTTGATACCAAAGGTAAAATTATAATGAATATCAAATGAATCAGATTTATATCCTTTAAAATCTCTTACACGAGGTAAGGCAATATAAATTAACCTTTCTAAAAATTCATACATTTTTTTCTTGCGCAAAGTTACATAGGTACCCACAATTTGACCCTCCCTTAATTTAAAATAAGCAATAGACTTTTTAGCTTTTGAATAATTAGGTTTTTGTCCCGCAATCAAGGCTAACTCTTCCATTGCACGTTCTATTGCTTTTTTATCGGAAGCGTCTTTGCCTAATCTCATTCCTATTACGATTTTACTAATTTTAGGTATAAGATGTACATTTTTTATATCATATTTTTTTTGCACAAAAGGAACGACTTCTGTATAATATTTTTTTTCTAAAAAAGAAAGATTTTCATTCATAAAGTAAAATTTTTAATTTTTTGAGCTTATCTTTTTAACATTTGAAATATGAACAGGTTTTTCAATTAAAATAACATTCTGATCATTATTATTTTCTTGTTTTTTTACCGTTTTTTTCACAACATTAATATCTGAAATTGTTAGCATATGCCTGTGTTTGTCTACTTTTAATACTACTCCCGTTTTACCTTTATCATCTCCGCTAATAACTTGTACGTTATCTCCTTTTCCTATTTTCAATTTAATTTTAACATTCGCTATAATAAAAAGCTTATATTGAAGTTTGCTAAAACTTTTCATTTTATTCAAAAACATATTTAAAATAATAAATTTAGTAATTAAAAAGATTCGGTTGCCAATGAAACTATTTTAGGAGAAATATTCTTTACTTCTTTATTAACTGGTCCCATTACACGAGTACCAATAGGTTCGTAATTATTGTCAACTAAAACAACTGCATTATCATCAAAATATACACAAATTCCTTTTGACATAGACTTATATTTTTTTACTCTTACTACAACAGCTTTGCATACATCACCTTTTTTTACTTTAGCATTGTTTGGTATACATTGTTTGATAGAAACAGTAATAGCCGATCCTGCCGTAGCAGTAGCTAAACCATTAAAACCGTCAACATGTATACACATAACTTTAATTGCACCAGAATTGTCTGCTACATTTAAAATAGAATGTTTCATTATCATATTAATAAAAATCAAGTATTTTATAAAAAACTATTTAAACTATAATTATTCCACCACTTTAACTAATCTCCATGTTTTGCTTTTAGATATAGGTCTACACTCAGCAATCACTACTTCATCTCCTGGGTTTACCTTAGTATTTTCATAATGACATATATATTTTTTATGCTTTTTAAGAACTTTTAAATATAATGGATGTTTAACAGGATAAATAACATCCACCGTGATGGTTGCATTGTCTATTACTTTTTTAATCTTTCCAGTTATTGTTTTAATGGTCATATTTTAAAATTATTAAGATATTTTAGCAAAATGTCTATATACAACAGAACATGGTACACCTAATTTATAAGTAGCTTTTTCTAAAGCTTTTTTAGCTAAATCTAAAGGTACATTATCTAGTTCAAAAATTATAGCTCCTTTTGGTACCGCATCGACATATTTATCTATTCCACCTTTTCCACCCCCCATTCTAACTCCAAGAGGTTTTTTGGAAACCGAAAACTTTCCTCTCGCTCTAATAAATATTTGACCTTTTCGATTACAAGTTCTAACTATTACAGTTCTAGCAGATTCTATTTGCTGAGTAGTAAGCTTACAAGAAGCTAGCACCTTAACTCCTATAGAGCCATAAGCAACTAAAAACTGACGAGTAGCTATTTTGGCTACTCTTACTTTTCTAAATTTAACAAAACCCTTGGACATATTACTTAACTTATGAATTAAAAAAAGCTTTTTTTTGACATACGTAAACCTTTAATCCTATTATACCGTATATAGTTTTTGCTTCTCCTACGGCATAATCGATGTTGGCATTAATGGTATGCAAAGGCATTGAACCTTCTTGAAATTTTTCCGATCTTGCTATTTCCGCTCCATTTAAGCGACCGCTACACAAAACTTTTATTCCCAAAGATCCTGCTTTCATGCACGATTTTATAGCTGTTTTAATAACTTTTTTATAAGGAACTCGTTTAGAAATTTGCTCAGCCATATTATTGGCAATTATTTGGGCATTTATGTCGGAGTTTCTAATATCCGTAATATTGAGTGAAACATCTTTTTTTATAAGTTTTTTTAAATCAGAAATTATATAATCCCACCCTTTAGATTTTTTTCCAACAAAAGCACTGGACCTTGATACAAGAACAGTAATGTGGATTTTATTTTTTCTTTCTATATTTACAGAGGCTACAAATGTGGATTGCTTTATAGTATGAAAATAATTTCTTATTTTAGCATCTTCTACCACTCCATCACTATAGTCACTTTTTTTATTAGGATACCAGCAAGAAGAATTAAAGAAAGTATTAACATTGCTCATTCTAAATAATATCGGATTTACTTTTTGTCCCATAAAAAATGTTAATTAATTTTTTTTATTATCTTTTGTTACAGCTGAAAAATCAGGAGTAACAGTTATTCTAATGCTACTAAAACGTTTTTCTATTTTAGAGCTTCTTCCACGACCACAAGGCATAAATCTTTTTAAAACAAATGCTTTGCCAACTTCAATATTTTTAATAAATAAAGAGTCGGCATCTAAACCATGATTATTTTCGGCATTAGCTACACAGGAAGCCAAAAGTTTTCTCATCTCATAAGTTCCTTTTTTTATAGAAAACATAAGATGGGTGTCTGCTTCTTTGACTTTTAAACCACGATATAACGCGGCTACCCTATTAAGTTTATAATGAGATATTTTAATACTTTTTAAAAATGCCTTACATTCCATAGTTTAACAAATTATTTTACTGTTTCATCTTTTCTAACTGGAAATTTTCTTGTTTGAGAAAATTCTCCAAGTTTATGCCATACCATATCTTCTGTGATTAAAACCTGTAGAAACTTATGCCCATTATGGACCGCAAATATTTTGCCAACCATTTCAGGTATTATAGTTGATCTACGAGAGTAAGTTTCAATTGGACGATTAGCATATTTTGCTTTAAATATCTTACGCAAAAGATGCGTATCTATAGCTACAGGTTTTTTTGATGATCTTGCCATATATTAAATAAATTACTTTTTCTTTCTTTTTTTTCTGGTTATAATAAAACAATCTGTTCTTTTATTATTTCTAGTTTTTTTGCCTTTTGCAGGTTTACCCCAGGGAGATACTGGATGTCTTCCTCCAGAAGATTTACCCTCTCCGCCACCTAAAGGATGATCTACGGGATTCATGGCTACTCCTCTTACGTGAGGCTTTCTACCAAGCATTCTATTTCTACCAGCTTTGCCCACCATTGTATTTTTGCGCAATAAATTAGAGGTAACTCCAATTGTTGCAAGACATTTAGCTGATACTTTTCTTATTTCGTTAGAAGGCATTTTAAGCATTGCTACTCCCCCTTCTTTGCCTACTAATGTTACATTTGATCCAGCAGCACGTGCTATTTTTGATCCCCCTCCTGGTATTAATTCTACACCAGAAACTATAGTACCAATTGGTATCTCAGATAAAGGTAAAGTGTTACCTAAAAGTATGTCAGCTTTTGGCGAGTTAATAATTTTATCTCCACTTTTTAATCCCGATACCGCTATAGTGTATTCAAGTTTGCCACTTTCATACTTTAAAAGTGCAATATTAGCCGTTCTATTAGGATCATATTCTATAGACTGAACGGTAGCTTCTTCATCAAAAACAGTTTTTTTGAAACTTATAATTCTATATTTTCTTTTAACGCCGCCTCCACGAAATCTAGAGGTTATATGCCCACAGTTATCTCTTCCTCCAGTAGAGTGCTTACCTACCGTTAAAGCTTTTAGAGATTTAACTTTATCTACCCCACGGTTAAGTAATATAGTATTTCTTAAACTCGGTGTTATTGGTCTAAAACTTTTCAACGATTCCATTATTGCTGCAATTTACTAAAATCAAAATCAGAATCTTTAGAAATCTTAACATAAGCTTTCTTAATTTCTTTACTCTTACCACGTTTACCTTTAAACATTCTGCCAATTTTGGTTAATCTAGTAATATTAACCCGCTCAACAGCCACATTAAATACTTTTTCTACTTCTTTTTTAATATCTTCTTTTGTTACAGAATTTTTAATCCAAAAAGTTACTATTTTTTGCTTTTCTTTTAATTCAGTTGATTTTTCTGTGTTAAAAATAGCACAGACTATGTTTTTATTAAATTCAAAACTCATAATAATTCCACTAATTTTTTCATAGACTTAACAGTAATTAATACACATTCTGAACGCATAAGATTATGCACAGTAAAATCTGAAATGCGAGAATATAATAACCATTCAAGATTACGACATGAAAGAACATTACTTTGTTCAATTTCATTATCGTGTAAAATAATGGTGTTTCCTTTGGTAACATTAAATGCTTTTAAAGTTTTAATAGAATTTTTTGTTTTATGGTCAAGTAATTTGCAATCTTTAATAACAAACAACTTATTACTTTCGATAGCCAGCTTTAGTAACATTGTTTTTACTAATTTTACTTCTTTCTTAGGTAAAGAGATTTTTGCTTTTATGCCACGAGGACCGAATATTTTAACCCCGCCTCTATGTTGTGCTCCTACCGTAGTACCTTGTCTTGCATTACCAGTACCTTTTTGTTTAAAAGGTTTTTTAGTAGTTGCTGACATTTCTGCTCTACATTTTGTATAAGCAGTGGGAATAAAATGATTTTTTTTCATTTTTACAAAGTGGTCTTGGATAATTTTTTCGTTAATTTTAATGTTAGCTATTACATCTATATCGAAATCTTCGCTACCCGCTACAGATTTGTCTAAAAAGTTATAGATTTCTAATTTCATAAAATTATTAATATTTAATTATCTTCCATTTTTTTATCTGCAGAACTTTTTAAATCTTTACCATTGATTATAAAATTTGAAGATTTTGAACGAGATTTTATTGAGTCTTTAATGTATACAATAGTACCATTATGACCTGGAATACTACCAGCAATTGCTATAATTCCCAAATCGGCATTTACATCAAAAATTCTTAGATTTTGAATTGTAATTTTAGTATTTCCCATTCTACCAGCCATTTTTCTGAGTTTAAAAGTTTTTCCTGGTAGCTCACGCTGTCCAGTTGAACCTCCGTGTCTATGGGTAACAGATACACCATGAGAAGCAGGCATCCCTGCAAAACCATGTCTTTTTATAACTCCCTGAAATCCTTTACCTTGTGACACCGCAGTAACATCTATTAAACTACCTTTGATTTCATTTACTAATTCAAATTCAACAATTTGGTCACTTATATTTTCGATATCAACGTTAATTCTAAATTCTTTAATAACTTTTTTAGACTGAATATTTCCTTTTTTAAAAACTTCTAATTGAGGTTTGTTAACTCGAGAATCTTTTTTTTCTCCACCCCCAGCAATAATTAAAGCATTATAACCATCTTTTTTAACAGTTCTCTTGCCTAGTAACACATTTTTATCAACTTTCAATAAAGTTAAAGCAATAACTTCTCCTGTTTCTTTAAAAACGGCAGTCATTCCAGACTTTATTCCAATTAAAGCAATAGTAGACATTTTTTGGTTAAAAATAATTTATATATAATTTGCAGTATAAATTTTATCAATATAAAAATATACAAAAACAAACTGTTGACTAACTTATGTGAGGATAGCAAAAATAAAAATCAAGTGTAAAAATAAAAAAATTACTAGCATCAATAATTTATTTACTTTTATTAACATAAACAAATAAAAAATAAAATCAAATAACTACTGAGAGCAATAAAAAAATGTATAAAAAAAATGCTTTATTATTAGTCATTATATTATGTTTGACAACCTATTCTTTCTATAAATTTATTATGAAGCCAAAGGTCGCAGTAAGTATAGCAGGAGGAATTGGCAACCAATTATTTGCCTATGCTTTCGCCAGAAGTTATTCATTAAAAAATAATGCTAATGTCACTTTAATAAACGAAGTAGGACAAGAACATACTGGATATAAATTAAATGTTTTTAATACATATAATTTTAAAATTCAGAATTACCAGCCCAAATTTTATGAAAAAATTAAAGAAAATTTTAATATTAAACAAAAATATGATTATTCATTGATGAATAAAAGAAATAAAATATTTTTTTATGGTTATTTACAAAGCGAAAAATATTTTGAAGACTATAAAGATATTATACAAAACGATCTAACTCTCAAAATTAGACCTTCTGCCCAATTTAATGATATGCTTAGGTTAATTAAATCCAAGCAAATATCAGCTTCAGTCCATATAAGAAGAGGAGATTTTTTAAATCCAGAAAATAAGGCTAAATTCGCAAATTATAGTAATGATTATTATGTTACAGCATTAGCTATTTTAAAATCAAAAATAGGTTTAACACCTTACATATTTGTTTTTTCTGATGATATAATATGGGCAAAGAATAATATTAAAATAGACGTACCAGTAACTTATGTTGATTATTCAACAGAAAAAAATGCGTATGAGGATTTAATTTTAATGAGCCACTGTACTCATAATATTATAGCAAATAGCTCTTTTTCTTGGTGGGGTGCATGGCTTAATCGTAATCCAAATAAAAAAGTTATTGCGCCCAAAGTATGGTATCTTGAGCCACATACTAAAAAACTGAATCCTTCCCCAGACAGCTGGATTACAATAGATGCTAAATATATCTAAAAACTCTTAGTAATATTTTTTTGCAAAATTTCATCTAAAAAAGAACGGTTGCTTTTAAAAAAAAAATTACTATGTTTACATAAATATATTTTTGATACATGTTTGACGTAATAGTAATTGGGGGTGGTCCAGCAGGATATATCGCTGCTATAAATTGTAGCAAAAATGGAATGAAAACTGGATGCGTAGAAACGTCAAAATTGCTTGGAGGATCTTGCCTTAACGTTGGATGTATACCTTCTAAAACTTTACTTGAAATATCTCATAAATTTTCGGAATTTTCTAATTGTCATAATGAAGGAATAATGGTAAGCAAACCACAAATAAATGTGGAGCAAATGATGTCAGTCAAAACAAGACGTTTGCAAACATTAGCAGGAGGAATTGATACTTTGTTTAAAAAAAATAAGGTAGAGCGTATTTTTGGATTAGCCAGCTTTATTGACAGCAATACTATTGCCGTAGCAAATGATAAATTCAGTGCTAAAAAATTTATTATTGCTACTGGATCAGTCCCAAATGTTTTTTCTGATTTTATAATAGATGAAAAAAATGTTTGCACCTCAACTGGTATTTTATCGTTAACAGAAGTGCCCAAAAAAATGGTTGTTATTGGGGGTGGGTATATTGGTCTAGAATTAGGCTGTGTGTGGTCTAGGTTAGGATCCGAAGTAATGGTTATGGAGGGAGGAAATAAAATAATGCCTTCAATGGACGATGAAATAAGTTCAAAATCATTGCAAATATTCGAGAAACAAAGTATATCTTTTATGTTTAATCAAAATATAAATAAAGTTTATTCTAAAAATAATAAGGCAATTATTGAAACTAACGAAAAAATGTTTGAATTGGACGTAGTTTTAGTGGCTACTGGTCGAAAACCCAATACTCAGGGTTTAAATTTAGAAAACGCTGGTTTAAAAGTTAATTCTAAGGGATTTATAGATGTGGATAAAAAATATAAAACCTTAGCAGATAATATTTATGCTATTGGTGATGTAATTGGCGGTGCTATGCTGGCTCATAAGGCAGAACACGAAGCAATTGCCGTAGCAGAAAATTTAATAGGTAAATTTGGTCATGTAAATTATGATGTTATTCCAGGAATTGTTTATACATCTCCCGAAATCGCTTCAATAGGTAAAAACGAGCAAGAGTTAAAAAATAGCGGAATAGATTATAAAATAGGCAAGTCTAGCATGGTTGCCAATTCACGTTCGCAGGCTATTGGTAAAACTGAAGGGTTTGCTAAAATACTTGCTTGCAAAAAAACCGATAGAGTTTTAGGGGCTCATATTATAGGATGTGAAGCTGGTAGCGTAATTCACGAAATTGCAGTTTTAATGGAATTTAATGGTAGCGCACAAGATATAGCCATGATTTGCCATGGTCACCCTACTTTTAATGAAGCCGTCAAAGAAGCCGCTCTTAATATTATTTAGTTAAATGTTTAATGAAAGATAAAATTTTAACAGTGCTTTCACTCGGGCATACTAAACATTTTATTAGCAACTATACAGGTAAAATTTGCTTTGGTTTAATATTATCTGGAACGGCAATAATGCTTTTTAAAAAAGGATTTTTTGTGGCTCTAGAATTTATTGGATCGACTACTTTTGTAATTTGTTTATTATTTGTAATCATAACACACAAATTAAATATATATGCCCATCAGCAAGAGAAAATTAGAGCAAATTATAAGCAAAGAGTACATCAGAGATTATTATTATTGTTGATATTAACTATAATAATAGTATTTTTGGGGCTATTTTTACTTTTTCATCATCCATATGCTTTTTTATTTTTTTAAGTAAAAATTTAATATGTTTGCGCAACAAAATATTGATCCTATTAATGTCAGTGTTTATTTGCAAGGCGAAGATCATAAATTAAGGCTTGTAACAAAAGAAGGTATAGATATAGAATTTGATACATATTTTAATAAGCTGGAAAGTATAATAGAGCAAAATGGGAGCGTAGCTGTTGTATTAGAGGACATTCTGCAATTAGAATTTGAAAAAAAACAAGATAATTTTGAAATAGATAATAATGGAATTGTAAATGATCCTCTATATTTATGTGATCTAAGAATAAAACAAAATGAGAAATATTTGCAATATTCATTAAAAGCTAAACAAAATAAATTCTATATTGAAGAGCCACAAAACATTTTACCTGAAATGCAATGGAAGAAAATAATAGACTTTTATGGTAGGTTAAAAAATGCTGTTAATAAACATGGAGACAAAATTAAAGTATGCCTTTGTCAGCATAGTTATATTAAGCCAAATACATATAAAGTAAATTCAAAAACTTTAACAGAAAGAGATATTATAATTTCAAATCTTATAAAAAAAATTGTAGACGCAGGAGTGTCAGTAGCTTTTTATGGTGGACATTTCCACGTACCTGCTTTAGAGGTAATATTTAAAGAAAATAAAAATTTATTAAAAAATAACGTTATAATATCTTCAAAAAACTTTGGATTTTTAAGTTCTTCTGAAATGGCAAATGTATATGTACAAGAAGCATTAACCCATTTAGATAAAAGCTTATTAGAAGATTCTGATTTTATAAAAATATTTAAAAAAACTATTTATGATAATGCAACACTTGATAACGAGAGAGATTATGAATTTATAGATGAAGAATTGGAATATCCCGCCTACATCGAAAACGTAGCAGGATTGGTTGAAAAAGTTAGAAATATTAATAAAATTCCATGGAGTAATGATAGCGAGGCATATTTAGATTTTAAAAAATTATGCAGGTACAATGCTCCTTCGGAAACTTGGTATAACACAGTTAAAAAAACATTATCAAATATGACCGAAGAAAAATATAGTAAATTATTAAATGATGTTAAAATAGTTGAGGTAGAAAAAACAACATCCGACAACGAAGATAAAACCTTAGCAAAGCCATCAAAAGATGTTGGTTATGCAGGACGATAATATTAATTTTTCATAATTTGATTTTAATGGTTTTACAAATAATTTTTAAAAACAAAGTCACTTTTATTTAAGCAATGATATATGAAAATTATAATTACCAAAGAGCAACAACAAGATATTTCGACTTGGTTTAGATATTTAGTAGATAAAATTAAAGATTATATACAAAAAATTGACGGTGAGCAATTTAAACTTGAGGAATGGAAAAGACCAGGTGGCGGAGGTGGCATAATGTCTACTATATATGGCAATATATTTGAAAAAATGGGAGTTAATGCCTCTACTGTTTATGGAGAATTTTCGGAAGATTTAGCTAAATCAATGGCTAATATTCCTGATGATAGAAATTTTTGGGCAAGTGGATTGTCACTGGTTAGCCACCCTAAAAATCCTTTTGTGCCACCTATTCATATGAATCTGCGATGTTTTTCTACCAGTAATAAAATATGGTTTGGAGGATGTATAGATTTGAACCCAATTTATAAATTTGAAGAAGATACCATTTTGTTTCACAAGCTTATACAAAAATTATGCGATAAACATAACGATAGCTATTATTCAATTTTTTCTAAACAATGTGAAGAATATTTTACTTTAAAACATCGCAATGAAAAACGTGGAGTGGGTGGAATATTTTTTGATTACCTAGAAAATGATATAAATAAAGATTTTGAATTTGTAAAAGAAATAGGGGAAAATTTTATTCCTATTTATGATATATTTGTAAAAAAACATTTAAATGATATTTATAGCGATCAAGATCGACAATATCAGCTTGTGAGAAGAGGTAGATATGTTGAGTTTAATCTTTTATATGATCGTGGAATAAAATTTGGGCTTATGACAGGAGGGAATCCTGACGCTATGTTTATGTCTTTGCCACCTATAGTTAAATGGGAATAATGCAGATATTTTATTATATATCAACACGTATAATATTTTTCAAATTCAATGGGAGTAGAAATCATATTTATGTTCCTGTATTCTTCTTTTTTGCAAGCAATAAAAGTATCAATCAAGTCATTTGTAAACACCCCACTTTCAGTAAAAATAGCACGATCTTTATCTAAAGTTTCAAGAGCTTCCCATAAATCAGTGGCTACAACTGGATATTTATTTTTATCTTCGTCTGGCAATTCATACAAATTTTCTATAGCAGCATGACCTGGATTAATTTTATTTTTAATGCCTTGTAAGCCAGCAATCATTAATGCCGACATTGCTAAATATGAGTTACAGCTTGGATCGGGAAACCTAGTTTCTATGCGTTTAGCATTAGCGCTGGTAATAATTGGAATTCTAATGGAAGCAGACCTGTTACATGCAGAATAAGCTAAAATTACGGGTGCTTCAAAACCAGGAACTAATCTTTTATAACTGTTAGTTGATGGATTACAAAAAGCATTTAATGCTTTACCATACTTAATAATACCGCCAATATAATATAAAGCCATTTCGGATAATCCGCATTCTTTATCTCCTATAAATAAATTTTTACCATCTTTCCAAAGCGATTGGTGTATATGCATACCACTCCCATTATCTCCAAAAATTGGTTTTGGCATAAAAGTTGCCGTTTTACCATATTTTGATGCTACATTTTTTACAATATGTTTATAAATATAACAATTAGTGGCCGCGTTTATTAAGCTGTCATATTTTATGCCAATTTCTGCTTGAGCCGAAGCCACTTCTCGGTGAAATAACTCAACCGTCAAACCTGCTTTTTCCATTAAGTCCGACATTTCATACATCATATTTTTTATTGTATCGTGTGGGGTGCATGCAAAGTAACCGTTTTTTACATCAATTTCATAACCTGTTTGGTTGTTTTTATTTTTAAATTCAACTGACTCAATAATAAAATGGCTACCATATGGACTGACGGAACTTAAAACTCTGTCAAATATAAAAAATTCTAGTTCTGGTCCAAAAAATGCAGTGTCGGCTATACCTGATTTTTTTAAATATTGTTCAGCTCTAAAAGCTACCGACCTAGGGTCTTTGCTATATAATTTTGTTCCACACTCATCTAGAATATAGCAATAAACCACGATTGTTGGCTCTGTTACAAAAGAATCAAAAAAATATTTGCTAGCATCGGGTATAGCAATTGTATCTGAATTATTTATATGCTTCCATCCTTTAATTGACGATCCATCAAATGCGATTCCATTTTCAAATATATTTTTATCAACTGCTTTGGATGGTCTGACAATGCTAAAATTATTACCAAATAAATCTATAAATTTAAATTCAACAAATTTAACTTTATTGGATGCAATAAAATTTAAAATTGAACCAATAGATTCTGGAGTATTTTGGAATTCTTTTAACATAAAATTACCTAGATTATTTATCTTAAAACTATACACATAATATTAAATACAATAGCTAATTATAGTGTTTTAAGTAATCTACAATATAAGGTTTTTCTGAAGAAAAAAAATTCTCTGCAGTCATTTCTTCGATAATATTTTTACTACAAAAAATTACATTGGTAGCATATTTTTTTATAAACGATACTTCGTGTGTAACTACTATTATTGTGGTACCTGATTTTTTTAAAAATTCTATTATTTCCCCAACTTCATTGGTCATGTTGGGGTCAAGAGCCGAAGTTGGCTCGTCTAATAAAATAATTTTAGGATTCATTATTACCGCTCTAATTAAGGCAACTCTTTGTTTTTGACCACCCGATAATTGTGAAGGATATTTATTGCCAGATTGAGTTAAGCTAAATTTTTCAAGTAATTCATATGCTTTTTCGGTTGCCACTTTTTTTTGCCATTTTAATACTTTAAGAGGAGAAAATATTATATTTTCTAATGCCGTTAGATGTGGGAATAAATTAAAATTTTGGAATACAAATCCAATTTTAAAACGGATTTGTTGTAGATTTTGCTTGGTTATTTGTTCCCCATCAACTAAAATTTTTCCTGATGTAGGCATTTCTAATCCATTCATCATTCTTATAATTGTTGTTTTGCCAACTCCCGATTCACCAATAATTGCCGTGCATTTTGTAGGCTCTATATTAAATGAGGTCTTTTGTATTATATATAAATTATCAAATTTTTTGCTTACTTCTACAAATTTAACCATAAAAATTCATTTTTTGTTCATAAAGTTTTGCTAGAAAAGTAACAATAATTATTAAAATATAATAAGTAGTCCCTGCAACTAATAAAGGTACAAAATAAGTATAATATTGAGCAGATACTAAATGGGTATTATGCATTATGTCGGATTCTCCTATTATAGAAATAATAGATGATTCCTTTACTAAGCTAATTGCCTCATTAATTACGGCTGGGATAACATTGCGAATAACCTGAGGAATAATGATGTAAAAATATTTTTTAAACCAAGTAATATTAAGGCTATCTGCTGCTTCAAATTGACCTTTATCAATCGATTTAATTCCCCCTCTAAAAATTTCGGCAAGATAAGCACTTGAATTTAATGAAAAACACAAAATACCTGCCACAGTCATTGATATTTTACAATGAAGTAGCGAAGGTAGGGCAAAATAGAAAAGACTCAACTGAAGTAATAGAGGCGTTCCTCTTAAAATAGATATATAAAAATGAGCAATATAAGATATAGGTTTAATTTTACTTAATTGACAACCCGTAACCCCTACCCCTATAATTATGCCTAATATTAAACTACAAACCGCATATTTTAAAGTAACTACTATACCCATAGGTATTGTAAGCAAAGCTGATATATATTCGCTGTGCATATATTTTGCATATTATATTGCATATAACTAAATTAAATATAATATTTTATATGCAACTAATAAATAGTGATTATGTTTATAGTAGATATTTCATTGATTCAGCAAATTGTAAAAAGCATTGGATCAGATAATTTTTTTAGAAAAATAGTACTTGGACTGGAAAAAGATTTTAAAAATTGGAATAGTTTTACTAAAGTCCCGCGTTCGGCAATGCACGTTCCAAATGGCGTAATAGAGCTAATGCCAGTTTGTGGAGACCAATATTATTCTTTTAAATATGTAAATGGTCATGTTCCTAATCAGCAAAAGGGTATTTTAACAATTGTGGCTACTGGAATGTTAGCTTCGGTAGAAACAGGATTCCCTCTTTTGATTAGCGAAATGACAATATTAACAGCTTTTAGAACTGCCGCCACTGCGGTGATGGCATCTAAATATCTAGCTCGCAAAAACAGCTCTAGACTGGGAATAATAGGTTGTGGTGCTCAAAGTGAATTTCAAATTATGTCTCATTGCTTATTTTTTAATATAAAGGAGATTTTTTATTTTGACATTAACGACGAAGCTATGAGAAAAATGGCTAAAAATATTATGCCATTAGGAATAAAAATGATTCCTTGCGCAAATTCAAGGCAAGTTGCCGAAAATTGCGATATAATAATCACTGTCACGGCTGCCAGAGGAAAAAACAAAATTTTAGAAAATAGCTGGATTAAAAAAGGCACTCACATTAATGGAATTGGTGGAGACTGTCCCAACAAAACCGAACTTGATGTTGATATTTTACGTAACTCGAGAGTGTTTGTGGAATTTTTAGAGCAAACAATTTATGAGGGGGATATCCAAAATCTTGAACCAGAAGAAATAAAACAAGTAGTTAAGGGGGAACTATGGGAAGTAGTTGCTGGGCTTAAAAATGGGAGAATAAATGATGACGATATAACAGTTTTTGATAGCGTTGGTTTTGCCTTAGAAGATTATACAATATTACGGCTAATTTATGAAATTATTTTAAATGATCAATCATTAAAAAAATTAGTTAATCTTATACCTGAAAATTTGTTAAATTGTACCGATCTTTATTCATTAATTAAATAACAGGATTTTAAAATCTTTTCAATTAAAATAGCGGTTTTTCTATCTTGGTCACAATAAGGAAAATATTCTGAAATTTCTGCTGCTAAAAAATTATCTTCATTTGTAATTTGTTTTAAGATATCTGAAAAATTATCATCGAATATTAAGCCATTATTTTCGATATAGCCAGTGCCTGGAGCAATACTTGGATCAAATGCGTCAATATCAAAACTTATGCCAAATCCAACGGTATTTTTTGTAACAATCTTATGAGCCTCTTTTAAAGCATCGGTTATTCCTAATTTTAATACATCAGCAATATAAAAAATTTTACACCCAAGTTTTTCTATTAATGCTTGCTCTTCAGCTTCAAAACTACGAGTGCCAATAAAACAAACATTCTCTGGTTTTAATTTGGGCTTGATTGATAAAATACTATAAATATCAAAATCACCTTGTCCTAACAAATATGCCATTGGCATTCCGTGGATGTTTTTTGTTGCCGAGGATTGTGGAGTATGAGAATCTAAGTGAGCGTCAATCCATATTAATCCTATATCTCCCTGTGGACGCTTAGCTTCAGCGACTCCGCTCCAAATTCCCATCGCACCAGAATGATCTCCACTAAAAAAGGCACTTTTATGACCTGATAAAATCATATTTTTAACGCAATTTGCCATTTTGGTATTTATTTCAAATATATCCTGCATAGCTTCTAATTTAACAAAATTTGATTTAGCAAAAAAAATATCTTGCCAATCAAGTTGCAATTTGCAATTATAAAAAATATCCCAAACGCCCATTGCCGCCCCCTTATCTCTGGCTCCCATGCCAGAAGCTATTCCCGCTACTTTTATCATAAATTAACCCATAAAAGAATTATTAAAGCTTTTAATTATAGAAATTTATTTATGGAATGCTATAAATAGCTTTATATGCAATTAAAAATATATTAAATTTTATTATGAAGTCGCTACGTAAATTATATATATCAATTTCTATTGTTGGGTTGCTTTTAATATCTATTATATTTTGGAGATACGATTTTAGTTTATTATTCGAAAACTACAAACCTATATTGTATAACGAACATGTGAAACCTCATTTAGAAAGAAAAATACAGCATGTTTATGTTGTAAATATGAAAAATAACCCCGACCGCTATAAAAAAATATCATCAGAATTAAATTCTGAAGGTATAAAATTTAGTAGATTTAATGCAATTGATGGATATAATTTAAAAATTATCAGCAAATCGGGAGAAATTTTTACTGGCAAAGATTTAAAATCGGGCAAGGCAAAACTAAAGATGGGCGAAAAATATAAAGTTTATTGCCCTAATGTGGTAATGAATTACAGATACATACCAAAAATGTATTATGCTCCTTTGGTAGCAGGCGAATTTGGCTGTTATTGTTCTCATTTAGAAATTATGCACGATGTAATCGAAAAGGGATATAACGCCGTTTTAATTTTAGAAGATGACGCTGAAATTTATAAAGGAGTGGCACAAAAAATTAAAAAATTGGAGCAATATTTGCCTGATGTAAAAAAATGGGATATTATATATACTGGACTATCAATGCGTAAAAATAGTTATGGATATTTTAGAAAATTCCAGCCAGTAATAAGGAATCCTGAGATTAAAAGAATTACAAAATTTCCGTTAAAAATTTGGGGTACATATTCTTTTATTATAAATTATAGTGGTGCTACAAAAATTTTAAGTGAAATAGAAAGTTCAGGGATTTATGACCCCATAGATTTAAATTTATATCGAGTAATGAGCGCTAGCAAATTGAATGCTTTTTTTGCTGATAACGTAAATATCGGGCATGACTATATTTATTCTGATATAGATATCATGGGCAGAAAATCTGGATTTCAGCATCAAAAGCAAGTAGCTTATTTAAATTAAAAAACAACACCTTACTGCGAACTATTAAGTTGTTTGCTCTATGAAGTTTTGTGGTATCAGGGGTTGGTTAAAAATGGCTTTTATGCAGAGAATGTAATAAGACTAAATAAAAAAATGATAATCGAATAAAATCTGAAAATTTTTATC
>JANYEN010000033.1 GCA_025363115.1 Alphaproteobacteria bacterium
TCAATCGTTTCTTCGTCTCCATCGTTTTGCTTTTTGTGTTCTTTTATGAACTCTTGCATTGCAAGTGGGTCTTTTAGGGCTTGTTTAAGGGTGGTCATAATATTATTGATTCAATGATTGAAATCAATGATTGAAATTCAAAAGATATATCTTGGCGAGTATTATTATATTTCAAAACTTCGTTACAATATTCTTGAGGCACAATATCTAACTGATCTTTTAATAAATTATATATTTCAAAACCCAGCTCCGTTAGTTGCGAAAACATCTCTATACGAAACGATAATTGTCCTGCAACATTTATTGCCTTTAATGTGAAACAATTTTGTTGCAAAGTACATAATGGTATAGATATACCATTTGCGAGGGATATATTATCAAATTCTATCACTCTATTGGTAGTATCTGCTGTCCATATGTCGTTAAAAAATTTCATTTTATCTTTATATCCAGTCGCAAACAGCCCTTTTGCTGTAAAATCTTCTTTTATTTTTCGTAATATAATATAAAGCCAAAATAATAAGATGCAACATATACAAATTGTTTTTTTAGAATATTAAGTTCATTTTCATCAAGATTTATTAAAAACATCATGGCTTTTGTTGATATTTCATTAACTTTACTCATCAATTTTTCAAGCAATTGCTTTTTTGTTTCGGTTAAATTTTTCCCAAAATATGCAACAAATAATTCCTCAAATTTACCATACTCTTCTTGTGTATAATCTTGTTTTTTTTCACAAAAAACTGGCATAAGCTGAGTAAATTTTTGTTTTTTGTCTTCAGATATTTGATTTGAAAGTAAATGTACTTTATTTTTAAAAACATCCGCCGTAATCAAACCATCGGCTTTTTGATTGAATATTTCACTAAGATTATTTTGTATCGCTAATTGATTATTATTTTCATTTATCTGGTTTGTTTTGCTTATCTCTATTAATGCCTCTTCTTTTTTTTCATCTATCCTAGTTTTTGACAGTATTTTTTCTTTTTCAATAGCATTAATTGTTTTTACATTATATAGAGTACAGGCAATGTAATTTATGCTAAAAAAGCAACACTTAATTACAAATATTACTAAAACAGCAATACCTACTCCAATTAACATTGCTGGAAGCCAACCAATCCAATCACTAATTCTTGAAAAAATTGCAGAAATACCAGATGCTATACAAGTCATATACTCTATAGCATCTTTAATATATTTAAAGAAATCTTTGTATGGTTCAATATGTTCCACCCAAAGTTTATGTAATGATTTAAGCAATTTACCCATTGATTTTTAATTTTACCCAAACTCCACTTAAACCATATTTTTTTATTTACAAGGTAAATTAATACTTGTGCTTTGGGGATAAACGGGCAAATTTTTGTTTCTAGTTCGACCTAAAACGCCACAAGTTACATTTTACTCTCAAGAGCAACAGTCCCAATTCGGATTTTTAATGAGGCTTTGGTTGTTTTGAAGCAGTTTTGGGTTTTTTAATAAAAATATGCAGTTTGTTCAGCTTTATAATTGCAACGTTTTGAATGCTTTTTTGCTTATTTTTCAGCTTCATCTTAAGTAATTTTATAGTTTTTTCGATCCATTTTTATCATCGTCTGATAATAAATTTTAAAATTTTACTAATTTAAGGCAAGCCATAACCCATTGACTTTATCGAAAAAAATAAAAATTTACAGGTTTTATGATATTTTTCTCTTGTGTCGGATACTTTTTTAGAAAAATATTTCAATCTAAAATTCTAGTTTTTACTGCAAATAGCTCGAATATTTAGATATTAATTTTTTTATCCAACATGTAACAATTATAATAAAAAATAGCAATGTTCACTTTTAACACTTGATTAATATTTTGTATGGTAAATGGTAAAACAGCAGGAAGGAACTTTAAAAATAATCAATTGACCATAGCATATAAAATTATAAAATCTCTAGTAAAGGTTTTAAAGGGGGTTTATTTGCCAAACTACGGATATAGAATTTGTAAAACAAGTTTTACATAGTACAAAATTATTAACAAATGGAAGCTATAATATTGATTATACTGGATTTTGTAATATTGAATTATACGATGGGGAGTTAATGGCATAAGTTATTTAGATTGTCAGTATAAGAATTATCGAATAAATTACTAACAAAAGTATTGTTGTCAATTTAAGAATAGGTTCGTCGATAAAAGCTATGAGACCGGTTGATAGATTACGTGTTAATACAACAGGACATATCCCAAAGAAATTTAATCAACACAAAAAAGGCAGATTAGCCCTAAAAAAGCTGGGTATACAGAATAAATGCGATGCTGACCGTTGGCATCAAGCAGAAGACAATATTGAATTTTTATTAGAAACCAATGAGCCTTTTAGAAATTTACCAATTGCAAGAGACTTCAACTGTGAAACAAATGATTTTCAGCATATCTTTAAAATGTTTTGTGATCGTAGAAATATTGCACAAAATAATTTTATTTTAACATCAGAGTTTCAGCTACAGCATTCTTAATTTTTGTATTTATATGATCGAAATAATTTCTTTATTATCAACAAAATATCCCAATATCAAGCAAAATAATGATAATTCAATTATTTTTTACACCAGAAATTGCTTTGAAGACGGTTCGGCTGTTTCTATTAAAATTAATAAAAAACAGAATGGTAAATACTATATTGATGATAATTATTGCACTTTTGATAAAGTGAAATTTGATTTTTTTGTAAATGATGAACAAAATCAAAATTTTATAAAAAGATTCAAAGATAAAATAGATAAGGATGTTAATGATTTTTTCTTAGCAAGAGATGGTTTAATTTATTCAAGAGATATAAATGAAAACTGGCTTTCTTTTTTTATTGATAATATATGTAAAATATGTGAAGAAGTTTACCGAAAAAGATATATTAAAGAAAAGGCAAAAGATAAAGAGCTTATAAAAGAGCGTACTTTTGATTATTTACAAAATATTGCAAAAAAATATAAGAACTATAGATATAGTGCAGAAAGAAGATAAAAACTTAATAACTAAAGCTGTCACACAAAGCCTAGATATTGCAACTAAGGAAAATTCTTTAAATAACGATAAATCACATATAAATTACATACAAATTAGCGATAATAAACCGTGGAATATGGAAAATGAAAAAATGCTAAAATTATCAGCCTTAACATACAGAGAAGAATCTTTAAAAAATGGCGATATTAATTATTTATTAAACTAAATAAATAACATCCTACCCAACATCTTATCAAATATAGTCTCTTGACTAAACTTTCTTAAGTTAAACATATAGCTAAATTCGTTAATATAATGCTGTAAATACTCTTTACTCAAGTGATGGAACTGTCCACGAATACTTCTTTTTAGAAGCCCCCAGAAATTTTCAACGCCATTGGTCGTTATTTTATCGCTACTCACATATTCTCTTGAATGATTAACTGTTTTATGGTTAAAACCCTTTTTAAACCTTGAATAAGCCTTAAATTCGTCTGTGTGTATTTCAGAACCCTCTTTAGTTACATTCTTTGCAAAAGAATACAAAGTATCAAACTTGCAGTTATCAACAACTTTTGCAACGACACTTCCGCCATTTTCTTAAATACCAATAATTGCAGTATTGTTTTGTTAACCACGACCTCTTTTTAATGCAGGTTTTTCAATTTTATTACAGCTATTGTCAAAATCAGGTATATAATCATCGAAATCGTCATCGTCTTCTTTGTTTTTGTTTAGTTCGTGAGTTTTAATATAGGTTTTCGTCTATTTCAAATATATTACCTAATAATTCTGGGTTTTTAACATCGAATGCTCTACGGATACGCATAATCAAGCTATAGGCTGTTTTAACTGGTAATTCTAGGTTTCTTGATAATTGACGGCTTGATATACCTTTCTTTGCATCAGCAACCAAGGCAATTGCCATCAGCCATTTTTGAATTGGTAAGTGTGTATGATGAAATATAGTACCTACAGTTACACCAAAAGACTTATGGCAATCTTGACATTGTAAATTTTGTCTTCTGCCTTTAATATTATGTTTACAAGTTTTAGTTGATTTGCAGTATGGACATACTGGTTTACCATTACCCCATCTTTTAGCTTCTAAAAAAGCTATGCAGTCTTCTTGAGTTTGTAAAGTTTGTATTATTTTAATTAAATTCATATCTTGCTTGCAATTACTTATCTTATTGTTTCTATTGAAACATAGATAATCTAATTGTTAAGTGTTAAAAGTGAACATTGCCTAAAAAATTATTTATTTATTATAATTTGTATATTATTTACCATCAAATTTATAACATTATGTATTTCTATTAATTCATCAGATTTAAAATCACTTAAAACATAATCAGCAACTATTTGATTTTCAGTCGGACGCCCTACCCCAATTCTAACTCTGTTATAATTTTTTCCAATGTTTTCGCTAATAGATCTTAATCCATTATGACCGCCCTCCCCTCCCCCTGTTTTGTATTTTACTTTTCCTAAATCTACTTCTACGTCATCATGAAAAACAAATATAGATAATGGCATAATTTTATAAAAATTAGCAATTTTAGCAATTTCAACTCCAGATTTATTCATATAAGTTTGAGGTTTTATCAAAATAACCGAAATATTATCAATTGAGTCTTTGCATAAATGATAATATTTTGTTTTTTCTAAAATAAAGTTATATTTCCTAGCCAATGCGTCAATAAACATAAATCCCGCATTATGCCTAGTATTTTTATATTCATTACCAGGATTACCCAGCCCTGCCAATAATATCATTAAGTAAGAAATTAGATTATATCTTTTAATATTTGCCCGAGCTCTTTTAGTTCGCCTTTTTCTTGTTCGCTTTGACCAATAAAAGTTTTTACTTTCTCAATATCCAACATATCTTTTATTTTTCTAATTTGTAAAGCCGAAAAATGTACTGCTTGTTGACGATAATTTACAAAAGCATTATAAGCTAAAGGTACCCAAAGTTTAACAATTTCAAGCATTTTTATAGCATATACTCTAATTTCTTGCTGAGCATGTTTATCTGCTCTTAAATGCAAAAAATGCAATAAATTATGTAAATTTATTTTCCAATACATTTCAGTATATCTGCCTTCAGGTAATACAATTCTAGCTAATTCACGAGCCATTGTTGTATCAGACAAAAAACCGTTATATATCGCAAAAGCATCTACTTGTTGTTCACGAAGTTTTGTTTGTATACTAATGGCTTGATCAATTTCAAGGGGATTATCTCTGCCTTGTTTGTTTCCTTTGGCTTGATGACAAATTTCCTCTGTTTCCGGAATATAAAACTCTTCTCCTATAATAGAATATCTTGCCGAAATTTCATTTACGCTTGCAGTACGATGTCTTATCCATTGACGGGCAACAAATACTGGCATTTTAACATGGAATTTTATATCGCACATTTCAAAGGGAGTAGTATGCTTATGACGCATTAAATAATTAATTAATCCTGCATCTTCATTAACAGTTTTAGTTCCACCGCCATAAGAAACTCTGGCAGCTTGAACTATAGATGAATCATTGCCCATATAATCAACCACCCTTATAAATCCGTGGTCTAAAATTTTAAACTCTGTGCCTAAAATTTTATCCATTTCTGGTACAAGAATTTTATGTTGCGTCATTATTGAATATTATAACTAAATTTGAATTATTTTTTTAAATTAGCAATAAAAGTCAATCTTTTAGTTGCTTAATTTTTATAAATTATAAATGCAAAAATTTATTTAGCTTTTGGAATATCATCGTGAGTAGTAATAATGTGGTCGATTAAGCCAAATTTTTGCGCTTCTTCGGCTGTCATAAAATTATCACGTTCCATTGCTTTTTCAACAGCTGATTTGGTTTGCCCCGTATGCTTAACATAAATTTCTTGCAATCTTTCTTTTACTCTCAAGCTTTCTCGTGCGTGAATTTGCAAATCCGTGGTTTGACCGCTATATCCACTCGAGGGCTGATGAATCATAACTCTTGAATTTGGCAAGCTAAAACGTTTACCTGGTGCTCCTGCTAATAAAATTGTAGCTCCCATTGAACAAGCCTGACCAGTACAAATAGTTACAATATCAGGTTTAACAAACTGCATGGTATCATAAATAGCAAAACCAGAAGAAACCATTCCTCCTGGAGAATTTACGTACATAAAAATATCTTTAGATGGGTTTTCGGCTTCTAAAAGCAATAATTGAGCCACAATTACAGTTGCCATTCCATCATTGAAATCGGTAGATAAAAAAATTATTCTTTCTCTTAAAAGTCTTGAATAGATATCAAAGGAACGCTCTCCCTTAGGAGTTTGCTCTATTACCATTGGTATTAATTCAGCATAATCTGAGTATTGCAAAGACATATATATTTATAATTATTTACACGTTAATAGTATTATATAGGTTTTAACATGCAAGGCTTTAATTAAATTTGATTGACTTACCTTTTAAATACAAATATAATTTAATATTGTTAAAGTTATTAGTAAAAATGTCAAATAACAGAATAATGCCAACTACTCTTGAAAACTTACCTAATGAATTGTTACTTAAAGTAACGCCTTATCTAAATCAAGCGCATACCGATAAGGCTTTTAGTGGTTTAAATGCAAGATTTGATTTAATACATACTGCATCTATTCAAGATCGTGTTAATAATTTAATTAAAAAATTAAATGAAGTAGTGTCTGTAAAAGAATTAAAAAAAACTATCGATGATCTTGAAAAGATTCATAATAGATTATCACCTTTGCAAAAACAACAAATTAAATTTGTGATGCCACAAGAAATGCATATTGATGTTACGCAGGATTATGCACAAAAATATAATATGGAACAATTGGTAGTGAATATGGAAAAAGCTCAAAGATTTTTACAAATTAATAATTGTGCAATAAACATCGAATTATGTGATGAAAGCAATTATGAGTATAATGAAACTTCTAGAGATAAAACAAATCTAATAAAGCATTTATTAAGAATGGGAATAAAGCCAAGAATTATTATCGTTGAAATAAAAAATTTATTAGATCAATGCTTTCCAAATAATGCTGATTTTAAAAACAATATAACTGCTCTTCTTAAATCAAAAGCTAATCAACTAGTGTATTATAATCTTGTGCCCCAACAAACATTTATACCCAGCGTTAAAACAATACTTAAAGATTTTTTTTGTTATTCTAAAGAAAATATGAATACCTTGATAAGTTTTTTAAAACAAAATCCACATGATTTGCAAGATATATTATTTCCAAGTAAAAAGCTTAATATAGGTCTTAGCTTTAAAACTTTTGACAATATTCAAGATGTGCGTAATCAAATTAAAAAATTATTTGAAGGGTGCGTGAATCAAGGCATTAAACATATCCAATTAACTCCCACTCCTCAATATCCTTTTTATCCCGAAGTGCTTAATGCAATTATTGAACAAGCACTAAATTTTAAAGGAAAGTGCCACATTGGAGTGCAAAAAGATTCTAGTTTTAGTATAGAAAATACTTCTCAAAACACTAAAAAAGTAATCTTTGATTTAAATTTTTTATATTATTACCCTGGTTATCAAGAAAGAAATATAGCTTTTCTTGAACTGATAAAAGACCCAAGAATTACCAATCTTGAAATTGCAAAAGATGACAAAAATATTTTACAAAACCCCAATAACGAAATAATGCGAGCTTTAAAAGAAAGAACAACGCCACTACAAAGTTTTGTAGTTAAAAGTAAATCTATGATGCATATGTTAGAAAATTCTTTTCAAGTTAATTCTGCTAGACACGTGCCTTAAAAATAATATTTTTATTGCATTTATTTTAATTTTTAATATTGAAAATTGTTTTATATTTATAATGCAATTTATGCCAATCAACAACCGATTTTTTATTAGAAAAGAGAATTTTACTTTAAAAGAAGCTTTAGAGGTTACTGGTATTAAAACGGAATTTAATACAGATATAAAATTAAAAAATGTGGATACTTTATTGGATGCCAATGTTGGTGATATCTCATTTTTTCATAACATTAAATATTTAAAAGATTTTCAAAATACTAAAGCTAGTTTTGTATTTTGTACCGAAAAAAATAAGGTTAAGATTTCTCCTATAAGCATTGCTTTGGTGCATGAAATTCCCTATTTTGCTTATTCTCAAGTTGCTAGCTTGATGTATTCACTAAAAAAAGAATATCCCGAACAAAAAGCCCAAATTGATACCAAAAATATTGCTACAACTTCAGTTATTAAAGATAATGTAATAATTGGGGAAAATTCTATTATAGAAGATTACGTAGTTTTAAAAAACGGAGTTATTATTGGCAAAAATGTGATTATAGGAGCGGGAACCATAATAGGTGAAGGGGTAGAAATTGGTGATAATACTATTATTGATTATAATGTAGTTATTGAATTTGCTAAAATTGGTCAAAGTTGCCATATTTATTCAGGAGTCAAAATTGGTCAACGTGGATATGGCTTTGCGGTAGATATGATAAATATGAAAGTTATTGATGTTCCTCAATATGGAGGAGTTTTAATTGGAGATGGAGTTGATATAGGAGCTAATACTACCGTAGATAGAGGTGCTATTAACGATACTACAATTGGAAGTTACACCAAAATAGATAATTTAGTGCAAATTGCTCATAACGTAAAACTTGGCATAGGTTGCTCTGTTATTTCGCAAGCTGGTATTGCTGGTGGCGCAGAAATTGGTAATTTTGTCACTTTAGGTGGACAATCCGGCATAAGCGGACATATAAAAATTGGCGACAAAGCAACAATTATAGCTCAAAGTGCCGTTCATTCTGGCGTACCATCAGGTGAAACATATTGTGGCACACCTGCTGTTGAATATAAACGATGGAAACGTATTTTTGCCAAAACTTATATTGCCAAAAAACCTTAAGATAAAAATAATAGAAATCTAATTAAATATATAATTAAGCATAAATAGCATTAACTGCTTTATGATTATAAAATTTACTAAATTTGTGATAACTTTTAAATTAAACAGCCAATATTTCACTGGTGGCTTTGACGCTTGCTTTTACAAATTCAACCACTATACTACAAAAACTGTTCTCAACTACATTGCATTAATATTATCGTCCATTAAAATAACTTTTTACCTATTTTAATTATCTACAAATTCAAGCTTTGACATAGAAGAACTATCGGACTTTCTGTAGCAAATTTTAATTATTCTAGTATAACCTCCGTTTCGCAATGAAAGTGAATTTTTTATAAAGTCATACATTTTTTTAATAGCTTCTTTGTTGTTTCCAAATTTTGAATGAATTTCACGAAGAACAGTCAAACTATCTGCGTTATTTTTAACTTTGGTAATTAATCTTTCTAAATAAGGTCTCAATGTTTTTGCTTTAGTTGTGGTCGTTATTATAGCTCCATGTTGAATCATAGAAATTACCATATTATTTAGCATTGAAATTCGGTGAGCTGTATCTCTTCCTAATTTACGATATCCTTTTTTATGTTGCATAATAGAAAATATTTTAATTATATATTTTATTCGTTTTCGAAACGTTTTTTTGCTAATTCTAATAAATTATCTAAATTTTTAGGAGGCCAGGCTATATTCATTCCGAATCTACAGCCCATTACTTCCAAGATATTATCTAGTTCATCTAAAGATTTTCTTCCAAAATTTGGCATACGAAGCATTTCTTCTTTATCTTTTATTACTAGCTGAGCGATATATTTAATTCCACCTTGTGAGAGGCAATTAGCTGATCTAACAGAAAGTTCTAAATCATCAATTTTTCGCAAAAGATTCAGATCAAAGCCAATATCATCAGGGACCTTGTTTTTTGATGAAGGATCAATAATTCTTAAAGTTTCATCATCGAAATTTAAAAGAGGCTTTAAGAAACTTCTTAATATTCCGCTACTAACGCTTATGACATCTCTTGGTGATATGCATCCATTTGTTTCTATATTAATCGATAATTTGTCATGCTCCGTAAAGCCATCTACTCTAGCGTTATCTATTGAGAAATTTACATTTACTACTGGGCTAAAGTAGCAGTCTAACAATAACTCACCAATAGGACGTTCAGTTTTAATATCATGGACAATAGATCCTATACCTGATAAGATTTTTAAGCTTATTTCAATATCTGCAATTTCAGTAGTTTCAAATAAAAATAAGTCTTTATTTAAAATTTCTACGCCCGATGTAGTATGAATCATAGCTGCCGTGACATTATGAGAACCCGATATTTTTAAAGTAGCGGTAGCTTCTTCTAAATCTGTTTTAATAATAACTTTTCTTAAGTTGAGACAAATTTGCACTACATCTTGAACTGCACCTGCAAGTGCTTCATATTCATGACTTATACCAGAGATTTTAATAGAAGAAAAAACACTTCCACGAATAGAGCTAAGCAATACACGGCGGAGAGAATTTCCAAGAGTAATACCAAATCCTTTTTGTAAAGGCTCTATAACAAATTTTCCTATGTTACCATTCTCTGAGGAATTTATTTGATTTGGTTTAATAATTTTGTTATAAGAATCTAGGTTCATTTGTATATTAAATTAATTTTTAATTTCTTCTTTTCTTTTTAGCACGACATCCATTATGAGGAATAGGTGTTATATCTTTAATTCCAGTAACAATTAGGGAAGCTTTTGACAATCCTCTAACGGCCGCTTCTCTTCCTGGTCCAGGTCCAGTAATTCTAACTGAAACCGTTTTTAATCCATATTTTTGAATTGCGTAAGATGCAATATTTTCAGCAACCGTTTGAGCCGCATACGGAGTACTTTTCTTGGCACCTTGAAATTTAAAATGACCCGTAGACATAGTAATTAAAGCATCTCCATGCATATCAGCTAGTGTTATAATTGTGTTATTAAAACCTGCTAAAATGTGAGCAGTTCCGTAAGGAACTTTTCTTTGTTTATTTGCTTGTGACATTATTTTATAAAATTAATTATGCTTTACGTTTTTTCCTTGTTTTGGCATTAGTTTTCGTACGTTGCCCATGGACAGGAAGATTTTTTCTATGTCTCATTCCTTTATAGCAACCAATTGCTATTAAAGTTTTTATATTAGCATTAACTTCAGATCTTAAGTCTCCCTCTACTTTGTAGTTTTCTTCAATATGTTTTCTAATTTTAGTTAGCTCTACATCGTCTAAGTCTCCCATACGTGCTTGCGGATTAACACTTGAACTAGAACATAGTTCGAAGGCTCTAAATTGACCTATTCCAAAAACCATCGCCAACCCCACAAATACTTTTTTTTTGGCAGGAATATTTATTCCTGATATTCTAATAAAAGCAGTTTTATATTCTTTAATAGCATTTGCCATAAATAAAAATTAGTTAATGTTTTCTTTTTTTTCTTCTAAAAAAATAATTTTTCTATTATTTTTTGCAAAATACTCTATTGCTCCTTTCGAGGCATAATCACATTCTACATCAAAATTTATAGTATTAATATCAATGCCTATAACTTTAATTTTATCTTTAGCAGACCTAATAATTTTTAAGTCAACAAAATTTTTCTTTTCAATTATAGGTACAGTTAATTTTTTATAAATTTCAATTAGTTTTTTAACAGTAACTTGGGTAATATTATTTTTTCCATAAGTTGCAAAGCCTCCCCCTCTAATAGGTAAACTTCTGTATATTGGGGTTTGACCTCCCTCAAAAACTCTTATTCCACTAACACCTGATCGTGATTTTTGACCTTTCTCTCCGCGTCCACCAGTTTTACCCGTTCCAGAGGCATATCCTCTTGCCACTCTTTTTCTCTTTTTTACGGTTTGCCCAAAAGAAGAATAATTTATAATTGCCATTGCTATAATTAGTTTATATTATCATAATTAGAAAAATCTTCTTCATTCAAATCGTGAATTTTATTATTAGAAAGATTTTTATAATAAATTTCATTTTTTAACAGAAGTAATGCCTTAATAGTAGCTTTTAATATATTATGAGGATTGGTAGAGTTAAGAGCTTTAGCTACCACATCTTTTATACCCACACTTTCAAAAGCAGCCCGCATAGCACTACCAGCAATAATTCCCGTTCCTGGAGAAGCTGGTCTTATAGTTACTCTAGATGCTCCAAATTTACCTGAAACCTCATGAGGTATTGTCTTTGTATTTGATAAAGCAATGTAATATAAATTATTTTTAGCACTATTTATAGCTTTTCTGCGTGCTTCCGAGACTTCTAGCGCTTTACCTAAACCAATTCCTACATATCCATTTTTATTTCCAATCACAACTAGCACAGAAAAAGAAAATATACGACCACCTTTTACTACCTTGCAAACACGTGATGCACTAACAATGTGTTCCTCAAATTCAATTCCTTTAACTTTATCTCTTCTGTGTAATTTGGAACTCTCAATCGGCATATTTTAAAAAGTTAAATTAATTTGATAAAACGGCAGTAAATGAATCTATCAGTTCTTTTACTAATCCGTGAAATTTATTATCGGATACATTGATAGCAGGCTTCATACTTCTACTTTTACAATATTCTCCTATTATTTTTCCTACTTCTCTGGCACCCTCTTTATTACTTTTACTTACGTCTTGTTTAAAAACTTTTATAGTAGAAACAGAAGTAATGGTTTTACCGTTAGATAAATCAATCAAATTAGCGTATGTATGCTGATTGGTTTTTGCAATAAGAAGCTCCAACAAAGCATTTCCATTTTTTGATCTTCTGGCTATGATTTTAGATTTGCGCTTTTGAATAAAATTTTTCTTTTTTTTAACCATAAATTATTTAAAATTATTTATTTTTCTTTTTACCTTCTTTTTTTAGTAAAAAATTACCTTCTATTAATACTCCTTTTTGCTTATAAGGGTCATATCTTTTTGTAGTCTTGATTATGGAAGCCAAAGAAGTAACTTGAGCTTTGGTCCCCAAAAGAGATATTTTATTATCTTTTACCGATACATTAATTTCAGAGGGAATTTTTATAGCATATAAATGACTAAATCCTAGCCACATTAATAAAATATTAGATTTCAAAATCATTGCTTTAAACCCTACTCCATTCACAATTATAACTGCCGAATGTGGTTGTATTAAGTTTTTAATTGCTGCTTTAAAAAGAGAAACCACTGTTCCAACGTGAGCTTTTTTATCTTTGGTGAAAGAAAATAAACAAGAACGTGCTATTAAATCATTTTCTACTTCGATACCGTTTAAAGAAACTTTTTCAGTTTTGGAATTTTTAGTTATAATTAATACATTATTTTGCACTTCAACTTCCACATCTAGTGGGTAAAATATTGGGCGATTAGCAAGTTTTGACATAATAAAAAAATTAAAATATTTCACAGATTGCCTCTCCACCAACACCATTTTCTAAAGCCTCGGAAATTGACATTACTCCTTGGCATGTAGAAATAATAACAAGATTAAACTTATTACGCATATTTAGATAGCGTAATTTTTCAACTGTATAATATATCCTAGCTCCAGGTTTAGATATTATTTTAACCATTCTAATTAATGAAATACCATTTCTATTAAAATTTACATCTACAGTAATATCATTCTTGTTGTCTTTTTCAATTTTATTTATATTATATGATT
>JANYEN010000024.1 GCA_025363115.1 Alphaproteobacteria bacterium
TTTTACGAAAAATGCTGAATGTGTAGGGATTGTAGAAAAAATGATTAATTTATTGCCAATTAAGGATAATAAGCTAAAATCGGAATGTGAGAAGGATAAAATTTTAGAAAAAAAATAATTTCTTGTAATTTAATTGCTTCCCCAAAAACAACTACATAAGTATTTAGTAATGGCTAGTTATAATATGTTATAAAATGACCAATTTAGTATATAAAAATCCGCCTTTGGATTTAGTTATTTTAAAACTAGATTACTCTAAGATAGAAGATTTTGAAATAAAATTTATTAGCTTTATTGATAATCATTTTGGAATAACCAGATTTAATCTTCAAAAAAAAGAAGAGGATTTTCCTAGTATAGAAATTATAATGCAAAATGGTCAACAATCATTTAGAACTCATGTTGACAAACAATATAGATATTATGGTGGAACTGACAACTCTTATTGTTTTTGCATTACATCGTCATCTTTTTCTTTTGAAATAAAAAAACACATAGGATATAACAATATTTTGGAAGATTTTAATGCTGTCTATAATATAATAAAAGATGAAATTATTTCTCATAATAGAATAGGTTTAAGATATATTAATAAAATTAACTATAATGACGATAAAGAGTTAAAATCTTATATTTCAGACAATCTTATTCAGCATAATAAATTTAATCAAGCTATAAGTAAAAAGGGATTATCTTCTACGTCATTTTTAAATAAGTCTTCTTTTAAAAATAAAAAAACGGTTATTAATTTTATATCTGGAGTGCCGAATATTAATGATAAAAATTTTATTATAGATTTAGATTCTTTTGCCACAGATTTTAATGTAGATATAATAGATATATTAACGGAATTACACAGTAATATTATCACTTTATTTGAGAATAGTATAAAGGACACGTTTAGAGAAAAAATTAAATAGTTTGTTATATGAATAATCTTGAAATTCCTAATTATGATTTTAATTTTAGTGATAATGATAATAAAAAAGTACAAGATTTTATACCTATAAAACCATTAACTAAAGATTACTATAGATCAATAAAATCAAAAACTACCCCTAGTATAATTTTCTTGCGTTATACCTACGCAAGAGATGTTTTTTTTGATTTTAGTGCAACAGAACCACTAAAATCTATATGGGATGGTTATATTAGATTTAACTAATTTTATCTATAATGACATCTAAAGTTTATACAAAATATGATATATCAGAAGAGAAAAAAATATCTCAGGGCAGTATTTTTAGAGATATATCTGTAAATTTTACAGATCTAAAGGGTACAAATCCAATAGTTTTATCATTCGCTGTAATTATATCACAAGCTTGCGATATAAAGCAAACAGATGGTTCTGCTTTTCTACCTAATCTTATTATTTTACCGGTATACGAATGGACAAAATTTAAAAAAGGCGAACATTTATATAGTGATGATGATAGTAAGCCTAGTCATGGAATAAAATTTACGTCAGATTATGATTCGGATTTATTTTTTTCAAAAGACCAAAAAAAGAAAGGTAAAGCTTACAGACTTGTTGAGAACAATAGCGAAATAAGGTATCATTTTTTAGATAAATTTGAGCCAACCATTAATGATTATTTAATTGTAGATTTTAAACACCACTATACAGTATCAAAAGAATTGGTTTTTAATACTTGGAATAACAAGCATATGCATATTGCTAATTTAATAGATTTATATAAAGAACGATTATCTCTTAGATTTTGCAATTATTTATCAAGAATTGGCTTGCCTGATTGACTTTATGCAAAGATATATATAATTACCTTTTTTCCAGCAAAATAAATATATACTTTTATTGCATTATTTGTTTTTCTTCTTTGTACGTAAATTCTATTACCGCCTGGTTTGTTAATATAACCCATCTGATCATCTGATTAGGGAGCAAGTTTCTTAAACTCATTAGTGCCTAAAATGCCTTCTGAAGCAATTTTATTTTCTTTACTTAATGATTCATTTTGTACGTTGCCTTGTTGCAATAAATTAGTATCATTGTATATCGAATTACTATTTACATCAGGATGATATACACTTAGTAACACGCTAGTTAATTTGTCTATTTATAGTAAATTGTTTTTTAAGTCAAGTAGGTTTTTCGGATATCATCCAAAGTATCGTTTTTTATAGCTTCTCTTATATCCTCCAAAAGCTGATTCATAAAAAATATATTATGTATCGAAAGCAAAGTATAGCTAAGCAATTCACCTGCTTTTATTAAGTGGTGCAGATATCCCATGCTATAATTTTTACAAGTTTCACATTCGCAAGTATTATCTATTGGGCCGTTATCATTCTTATAAATACTTTTTTTTAAATTAATATATTCTCGGCTATCTTGAGTTTGAGATTTTTTCATTAAAGCGCCTCCATGCCGAGCAAGCCGAGTTGGATGAACACAATCAAAAGTATCGACTCCATTACGAACTCCATTAAATATATCTGCAACCCCACCGATACCAAGCAAATGAGTTGGTCGATCTTTATTTAGCGTGGCCATTGTAATGCCAACTACTTCGTGCATCTGGTCTTTAGTTTGCCCTAGCGACCCACCAACTGCATTGCCAAAAAAATTGTGATTATTTATAAATTCAGAGCTTTCTTTGCGTAAATGAGGGTAAATTCCGCCCTGAATAATACCATAAAGAGCCTGCTTGCCTTGGTTAATTTTTTCAAATTCAGCCAAAGATCGCATTGCCCACCTATGGCTCATATCCATTGACCGCTTAGTATATTTTTCGGATACATGAAATGGAGTGCATTCATCAAGGACTAAAATTAAATCAGCTCCTAATTTTTTTTGCACTTGAATTGCTTTTTCGGGAGTTAAAATTTGCTTGCTTCCATCTACATAAGACCTAAAAACAGCGCCTTCTTCGGTTATTTTAACTTTATTGATTTTGTTTAATCCCGAGTTTTTACGATTACCTTTAATTTCTTCTGCTACTGACCCATAACCAAAGCTAAATATTTGATAGCCTCCCGAATCGGTAAGCATTGGTCCGCTCCAGTTCATCATTTTATGCAAACCGCCAAGTTTTTCAACTGTGTCTTCACCAGGTTGTAACATTAAATGATAGGTATTGGAAAGAATAATCCGTGTATTTGCTTGCTTCATTTGATTAGTAGTTACTCCTTTTATGGCAGCTTTTGTAGCACAAAATATAAAAGCTGGTGTTTGAATTATGCCATGAGGTGTGGTTAACTCGCCTAGCCTGGCATTTGAAGTTTGCGACTTGTAGATTATTTTAAAATTAAACATTTATATATTTATTAAAACGAATTTTTTCAACTATTTGCTGGATAGATAAATTATCTACATCAATTGTTAGGTTAGTTTCTTGCTGGCAATTAAACTTTTTTAGCCAATTGAGGGCAGAACCTGGCACTCGATCATTTCTGGCTTTTTCTCTAGCTAATAAAGTTTCTGGTAAGGCTTGTAAATAAACAAATTTAACCTGTTTGTTTAGTATTTTTTTATATAAAATTATTTCTTCTTTATCATTTATTAACGAATCCACTATAATATTAAATCCATTATTTACTAAATTATTTAGCACCAAAGGTATTGTTTTATATAACTTTTGGTATACTGGTCCAGTTATTGTATCAAAGGTTCCGTCGTCAAGTTTTTTAGCGTAAATAATATTATTTGGTATAAAAGCTTCGGGATTATTTAGGTTAAAATTATTATATTTTTCACCTAGCATTTTCATATAATTATCTACTTCAAAAAATAGAAACTCTTCGCCTAATTGTTTTTGCAATAATTTAGCTACCGACGATTTACCGCTTGAGGATGTTCCTGTCAAAACAATTACGATAGCCATAATTTAAATTTATATTAATGAAATTAAATTGACATTTGTTAAATTGGATAAATAATTTTAAAAAATATATTTTTATGTCAGTTATTATTAACAACCTATATTTTGCAATTAAAAAGGCAAAAATATTACAAGATATTAATTTTGAATGTCAAAAAGGAGAAATAATTTGTATATTAGGACCATCGGGAAGCGGCAAAACAACTTTGTTGCGAAATATTATAGGAGAGTTAAAGCCAAATAAAGGCGAAATATTGGTTGATGATAAAAAAGTTCCATATCCCCAGCTTTATGCCGATTTGGGTTATATGCCACAAGAAAATGCTTTGTATGAAGATATATCGGCTTATGATAATTTGCTATTTTTTAGTAAAATGTACGGAATAAAAGAATATAAAAATCGCATTGCTGAATTATTTGAAATTACCGAATTAAAAATTCATGAACGCAAATTGGTTAGCGAGTTTTCTGGTGGAATGAAAAGGAGGCTTTCGTTGGCAATAGCTTTTTTGCATAGCCCAAAATTTTTAATTTTAGACGAACCCACCGTAGGAATTGACCCCGTTTTAAGAGAAAAAATATGGCAAATGATTCATGCCAAAAAACAAGATTCTTATATTATTGTAACCACACATGTTATGAATGACGTAGAAAAATGCGATAAAATGATAATTTTGAAAAATGGAAAAATTGCCGATAAAGGCAATATGCAGGAATTAAAAATTAAATATGAAGTAAGTTCAGCTGAAGAAGTTTTTTTAAAAGCAAGTCAATTAAGTATATGAGAATTTTGGGTGTAACATCGAGATTGCTTAAGCAGTTAGTTCATGAGAAAAGAATGTTGATATTTTTTGTTTTTTCACCAATTATTTCAATTTCAATTTTTTATTTTGTATTTAATGCTAATGAAGAGCGAATAAGAATAGGAATGTTTGTGCCATCTGAAATAATGCTGGAGTGTCCTATCGAAAAAGATATAATTTGCAAAGTATATATAAATGAGCAAAGTTTGAGTAACGATCTTAAGCATAACAAAATAGATTTAGCTATTAATTTTGAGAGTACCATAAAAGTAAGTACAGCAGCTTTAGTTTATCAAAAGTCGCAAGCTCACAAAAATTTTGCTTATATTTTTTTAAGCGGAATGAAAGAAAAAAATTCCCTCAAAGAAACTCCAATTGAATTCAAAAATGTTTATCCAATTGAAAAATTTAATTTTTTTGAAACTTTAGCCCCATTCATGATGGCATTAATAATTTTTTGTTTGGTTTTTATATGCTCGGGAATGGCTTTTTTTGCCGAAAAAGATAGTGGTACTTTAGCAAGATTAATGCTTACTCCATTAAAACCAATCGAATTTTTATTAGGATATTTTATAGCTTTTGGAATATTGGTATCAATTCAAACAGCTGTTTTGCAAATTTTTTGTTTTAAAGTGCTGGGGCTATCAAGTAATGCAAATTTTATGGATGTAGTGTTTGTTGGCATTTTAGTTGCTATTATGGGATTATCTATTGGTCTATTTTTTTCTATTTTTGCCAAAAGCCAGTTTGAAATTTCTCAAGTAATACCTATAGTATTGTTACCTCAGCTTGCCTTATCTGGTTTATTCGATATTTCAGGATCAAAAACTTTAACAATTTTATCAGATTGCTTACCCTTAAAATACGTCTCAAATATTATGGCAAATTTAATTTTAAAAGGCGAGCCTCTTTCTATGCAATATAATGATATTATGGCAATAGCTGGATTTACTATTTTTTTTGCTTTTTTGACGACTTTTTATATTAAAAAATACAAATCTTAGTTTTCAATATCATTAATAATATTTTAAAGGTGTTATTAATTTTAATTATTGACATCAATCAACTATTATAATAGGGATTAAATTAATTATTTAGGTAAAAATTTTATGCTGTTTAAAGAAGTTCGACATTTGTCTCTTTTCGCATTAATTTTTGCAGTTGGTTTAACTTTTTATTATTTACGTTTTGCTGTCACGCCTTTTGCAATTTCACTGGTAATATCTTATTTAACAATGCCTATTGTTAATTTTTTTGAAAAATTTAAAGTGTCTCGTAGTATAACGGCTATAATTATAATTTTTGCAATTTTATTATGCGGTTTTTATGCTTTTGCTACTCTAATGCCTTTTTTAATTGAAAAAGTTACCTTATTTGCCGAAAATTTAAATTCTCAGGCATTAAAAATAGATAATTTAAAAGCATTTTTATCATACCATTTTGGAGAGTTAGGAGCTCAACGAATAACTGATATGCAAAATAATATTATTGAGGTATTGAAAAATTTTTTTCAGATTGATTTTTCGTATATTTTTAGTAAAATTAAAAAATCAGGTAGCTTGGCAGTTAATGTAGTAATTGTATTGATACCTTGTCCTGTAATAATATTTTTTATGCTTAGAGATTGGCAAAAAATGTTTAATAGAATTAATAATGCAATTCCTCGCAGATATGTTCATGAGTTTATTGCAATAACCGATGATATGAGTGCTACTTTAGCTAGATATTTAAGGGGTCAAATGCAAGTATGCCTTATTCTTTCAATTTTTTATAGCATTCCTTTATATCTAATCGGTCTTAATTTTGGAATTCCTCTTGGAATATTAACGGGGGTATTGGCTTTCATTCCTTATATTGGAGTGATAATTAGTGCTACGGCTATAACATTAGTTGCATCGATGCAATTTGGAGATGCCTATCATGTATTAATGGTATTGGGAGTGGTGTTAGCGGGTCAAGCAATAGATGGTTCATTAATTACTCCTAGAATTATTGGAGGAAAAGTTAATATTCATCCCACGTGGATTATATTCGGGTTATTTGCGTCAGTAGTATTATTTGGAGTTGTAGGCGCAATTTTTGCTCTTCCAATAACTGCTTGCGGATCGGTAATTATTAAATTTATTATTAAAAAATATCAACAAAGTGGATATTACAACTATACCATAGAAAGTAATTAATAAAATATGTCTAATTCTGGCATATTTAGTTCATATATGCAAGATGCTATTAAAGAAGCTTTGTCGGATAGCAACGAAGTACCAGTAGGAGCAGTTATAGTTTATAATAACAAAATAATAGCTAAAACTAAAAATCAAATGATTACCAAAGTTGATTCAACTGCACATGCCGAAATTGAAGCTATAAGGCAAGCTAGCTTATTTTTAAAAAAATATAGGCTGGAAGAATGTAGTCTTTATGTTACTTTAGAACCTTGTCCAATGTGTGCTTTTGCTATATCTTTAGCAAGAATAAAAAACCTTTATTTTGGTGCACAAGATATTAAATATGGAGCTGTATTAAACAACATTAAAATGTATCAAAGTAATTTAACAAATCATAAACCTAATATTTATGATGGTATTATGAAAAATGAATGCGAACTATTACTTAAAAATTTTTTTAGGCAAAAAAGAAAATAGTTTATATTTTGGTAAAGCAGTCTTTGAAATATAATTGCTATATTTTTGATCTTGACTATATTAAATCGTCATCTTAGATAAACCTGAGTTTGTTGTTATTATAATAAAGCACTATAATTAATATGAGCAATTTTTATAATAAAAATTATTATAAAAACATTGGCAAATATGATGCTAAAAAAAAAGACGAAGAATATAAAAAACACACCCAGGAACAAGTATTTAAAAGTGTAGAGAGTAATATTGAGCAATTACAAAGATGGTGGCAATCTATAAAACAAACTGCAAACAATGCTACAAATACAATTTCCGATAGCGGAAATGCAACATTAGGCATGCTAGGTAATGCTTTAGAAACAATAAAAACAACAGATATAAAGGAAATACTTGATGGATTATTTAAAGGTATCAAGAAAGTTGGCTTTCAGGATATCAACATAATTGGTTTGGTATTTTTGTCTTTAGTAGTAGGATCAAAGGGGGCGCCTACTGTATATGAGTGGAAAAATTTTTATAGAGAAACTATTGATGGGGAATTTCCAGAAGAATTTGTTAATAATGCCATAAAAAATATAGAAGCTGAGGATAAAATACATCCTGGATATGCTGATCAACTATTTAAACAAATGCAGAATATTAAGCTTTACAACGAACAACGTAACGCAATTCAAGCTTCAAGAAATAATTATTCACCTCGTAAAAAAAATCTTAGGAAGCGTCCAAAAACTTCAGGAAAAGTTAGCCAAGAGTTATAAAATTGGAGTAAGCTATTAGTGTTATGGTATCAGAGATTTTTACGGTTGCATTTTCTGGATTAGAGCCAGTTCTTGTTTCGGTGCAAATTAGCATTATGAATGGTGCTCCTGGTTTAGTTATTGTAGGTTTACCCGATAAAACAGTTAACGAATCAAAAGAAAGAATTCGGGTTGCAATAAATTCTATTGGTCTGTCGCTTCCTCCTAAACGTATTACTGTAAATTTAGCACCTGCTGATATTTTAAAAGAAGGAAGTCATTTTGATTTACCAATTACGCTAGGAATTTTGGCGGGAATGGAAGCGTTGCCTATTATTGCAATTAGAAATACTATTGCAATGGGAGAAATTGCTTTAAATGGATTTATAGGTAAAGTAATTGGAGTATTGCCTGCTGCAATTCATGCTAATCAAAATAATATGCAATTTATTTGTCCCGAAATAAATGGTAAAGAAGCAGCTTTAGCGGGGGATTCCTTAGAAATAATAGCGGCAGGTAATTTATTAAGCTTATTAAATCATTTGCGTGGTCGCCAGTTATTAGCTCAGCCATCAGCCTTAAAAATTAAACAAATAAATAACGAAAAGCAATATTATTGTCTTTCAGAAATAAAGGGGCAGGCTGATGCCAAAAGAGCTTTAAAAATTGTAGCTGCCGGGGGTCATAATATGCTTATGAGGGGGCATCCTGGAACTGGTAAGTCGATGCTGGCTTCAGCATTGATAGGTATTTTGCCAGATTTAGAAGGGCAAGAAATTTTAGATGCAGCTATTATTCAGTCGTTAGCAGGAACTTTAGGAGAAGGCACTTTAAGTAGTAAAAGACCTTATCGTAGCCCTCATCATTCGGCTTCGATGGCAGCTATTGTTGGAGGAGGCAGAAATGCTAAACCAGGCGAAATTACTATGGCTCACCGAGGAGTATTATTTTTTGATGAAATAGCTGAATTTCAAAGAAGCGTTCTTGATTCATTGCGACAACCTTTAGAAATCGGAATAGTAACAATTGCACGCGCCGAAATGCACGTAACTTATCCTGCTAAATTTCAGTTTATAGCTGCTATGAACCCTTGTAAATGTGGCTACGCAGGAGATATTGGCAAGCAATGCAAAAAAGTTCCTTATTGCGTAAGTGAATATAATGCCAAAGTTTCTGGACCTATAATGGATAGAATTGATGTAATTGTTGATGTAGAAAATGTTAATCCTATTCTTTTTAATGATTTAGATAATAACGAAACCAGTCAAAAAGTTTTGCGAGAAGTAATTGCAGCTCGACAAATTCAAAAAGAAAGATATAAAAATAATGATTTTTATCTTAATAGCGAATTAAAGGGAAATTTAATAGAAGAATTCTGCATATTAAAAAATCAGCAACAAAAAGATATAATGCAAAATTTTATTTTAAAAAACAGAATTTCTATGCGAGGATATTCAAGAATTTTAAAATTAAGTCGAACTATCGCTGATTTAGAATCTTGCAATGACATTGAGAGCCATCATCTTTTAGAAGCTATAAGTTATCGTGCTTTAAACCACGAATAATCAAAAAATATTATAAGAATTAGCACCCTTAAAAAAGCTTTTATTTTTACATTTATTACATTTTTGCATTTTTAGCATCACAATTTCTACTGCTAAAGGCTCCTTTTTATTTAAAGCCATTCCAAAAAAATGAACTAAAAAAGTAACAGGAAAAATTTGGAAATCAGAAGTAACCACAAAATACATTACACCCACCATTACATTTAATCCAAAATAAATAAACGAAACTCCAAAAATTAATGGAGATCGTGTTAATCCTAAAAACAAAGGGTCTGTGCCTACTTTTCCCAATTCTCCTTCTGACATATTTTTTTAATTAAAAATTTCTACTAAATTTGTTGCTATATTTTGAATGATTAATATTGCCATCGCTGCTATTTCTTCTTACTAAAGCAGGATTATCAATATCCAACGTTATTAAATCCTTTATTTCTTGGGATGGTGATTTTTCTAAAGATGACATATCTTGTATTGCGCTGAGATTGCTGGTAATATAAGTTATACCCTTGGTATAAATAAAAAAAGGATCAATTTTTTTTTCTAATATTGATATATTATCGTGAAGGGAAGATAAACTTTTATCAAAACTATTTTGAAATTTATATATTTCATTATGTATTTTTATTGAATCTTCATTTGGATCATTTTTTAAATAATCTGGTTTTGAATTTAAAAAAATTGCAAGCCATTTATTTAATTCTTTGGCAATTTTATCTTTCCCGTATTTCAATGTAATTGGATGATTATCAAGATTTTGAGTAATTTGAGGATTTATATTAGATGAAATATTTGGCTGATCAGATAGGTATTTTATTAATATTGGCAACATTGACCAATAATTTATCTTATTCTTGAAATTACGATTAATTATATAATTATTAGAGTCAGGGTTTATTGTGTTCATAAGTTGGTATAGCATATATTCTGGACCAGTATAACGCTTTAATAAAAAATAATTAGTCATTGCATTAAGATTTATAAATTGATAGCGAGAAACATTTGCCATAATATTATATTTTAATTATTAACTAATAACGCATAGAAGAGTTATTTGAGGGTGCAAGAGTTTTTTTGTCGGGATCATGTTTTGTTATAAAATCGACAGGGTTAGTTAAATAAGATTTAAAAGCTTTTTTCTTTTCGATTAACATATCTTGAACGGTTTGCACATTTGGATCAATAGTGACAACGTCTATTTGTTCTGATACTTCTATTTTTTTATTTGGGTTAATTTTAGTAGGAACCACCAATTCTGATTGGATGGGAATATTAACAAATGAAAGAATGTTGCTAACTTGAGATATTTGCGGATTACTATTCGTCGTGGATAAACCGTTGAATTTATTTTGAAAATAATCTACTTGCTGATGAAAATCTAACGATTCTTCATCTTTAGCATTTTTTATATGGGGAGCTTCCTCTTTAAGTACAGTTTGTAACCATTTATTTAATTCCTGGGCAACCTGTTCTTTTGTATAATTAATAATGATTGGGTGTTTATCAAGACTATTGGCTAACTCATGAGTAACATTAGGAGTTTTACCTTCGGGTTTGCCTATTAAATATTCCATTAGTAATAAAGTTGCTTGTAAATGAGTTAACTCTGGTTTGGAGTTTATTATTTCTCTTGCTAGCTTATAAAGCATAAAATCTTGACCCACATAACGGTTTTCATAGTGATATTTAATCATTCTCTTTAAATTTGAAAAATGCTTAAAATTGTTCACCATAATTAATTTAAGATTTAATTCAAAATAACTTTAATCTAATATAAAAACAATTGCAATATATTTTTATTATTTCATCAAAATATGATTACCGTTAATGGTAATCCAATTTCCCTCCGCTCCGTTATTTGGAGAACTATTTTCTGCCCCATTATTTTCTTTGCTATTATTTTGATGATGGTTTTGCTTTTGGTTGTTCACTAGGATACTCATGCGGGTTTAATGCCCGATTTAATTTTTGCACATTTTCTTGATTTGGCTCTTTACGGTGTTCTTTCCCATCACCAGGTTTTCTTGTTTCATAATGTAAATGTGGTCCAGTTGATCTTCCCGTGCTACCAACATTTCCAATATGATCGCCTTCATTTACTTGCGAACCAATAGGTAAATGAGAAGGCTGGTCTAAATGCCCATAATGGTCGGTATCTCCATTTTGTTTTTGAATTGCCAGTCTATTTCCATAACCACCTTTATCAAAATTATTTCTAGTTACTATTCCACCTTCTGCTGCTGGAATCGGTGTGCCTCTTGGCGCAGAAATGTCCGTGCCACCGTGTGGTCTTGTTGGATGTGATCGGTCAAGAACTCCGTATCTTGTTGTAATTGCCATAAGAATATAAAAACTAATTTAATAACACTAGTTTTATCCGTTTTTTATTTTTGGAAGCATAAAACTACATACACCATACTATTTCTGGATCGCATGGGTCATATGCACAACTTTGAGTAAATTCTGTCATAGTATAATGTTTATAATACTCACATATACTAGCACGTATATTAAGAAGCCACATTACTTTTTTGTCAAGTTTACCATAGTTAATTGTACAGAAATCATTTGTCAAAAAACATTTTATTTTATCTCTAGTTTTATTTTCCTTAACAAAACGTTCAAACTCTTTTTTATGATCTTTGGTGTTTTCATCATAAACAGTTGCATTGGTAAAAGTATACCAAATTAATAAACCAAATAAAATCGGAATTATTGCAATAACAATAATGGTTTTTTTGTATTTCATAGACTAAATTTATAACAAACGTTGCTTGGTTGTTTAAAAATAAAAACAATTGCAATATATTTTTATTATAAATTTATTTTATAAATTAGCTACCCAAGATATGATTGATATAGACGATTACGAAATTTTTAGCCTGATTAAAAAAGAAAGAGATAGGCAAGATTATGGTATTGAATTAATAGCGTCAGAAAATTACGCCTCAAAAGCAATAATGGAGGCACAAGGTTCAGTATTAACAAATAAATATGCCGAAGGATATCCAAATAAGCGTTATTACAATGGATGTATGTATGTTGACGGTGTAGAACAACTAGCTATTGACAGGGCAAAACAGCTTTTTGGTTGCAAATATGTAAATGTACAGCCTCATTCGGGTGCTAGTGCAAATTTGGCAGTTTGTTACGCATTTTTAAATGCAGGAGATGCTATTTTAGGAATGGATTTAAATTCTGGTGGGCATTTAACTCATGGTTTTAGCAAAAACTATTCAGGCAAGTGGTTTAAAGCGTTTAATTATGGAGTAAATGACGAAGGTTATATAGATTATGACGAAGTTAGAAAAATTGCTTTGCAATGTAAGCCTAAAATGATTATTGCAGGCATTTCATCTTACCCGCGAATTATTGATTGGCAAAAATTTAGAAACATTGCTGATGAAGTAGGGGCAATTTTGCACGTTGATATGGCTCACGTTGCTGGCCTTGTGGCTGGAGGTGTTTATCCTTCTCCTATATTAATAGCTGATGTTACAACCACTACTACTCATAAAACATTAAGAGGACCTAGAGGGGGAATGATTATGTGCAATAAAGAAGAATTTGCAAAAAAAATAGATTCAGCAATTTTTCCTGGTACTCAAGGCGGTCCTTTAATGCATGTTATTGCGGGCAAAGCTATTATGTTAAAAGAAGCTCTTGATGATTCGTTTAAATTATATGCTCAAAATGTTGTTAAGAACACCAAAGCTTTAGCAGAGGCTTTAATGAAAAGAAATATTAATTTAATAACAAACGGTACTGATTCTCATTTAATTATTGCTGATTTAAGGGGTCATAATGTTTCGGGAGCTGATATTTGCACGGCATTAGAAAATGTTGAAATTACTGCTAATAAAAATTTGATACCTAACGATCCGCTTCCTTCTACTAAAACTTCTGGAATTAGATTAGGTGCAGCAGCCTGCACTACAAGGGGCTTTAATGAACATGATTTTGAAATAGTTGGTAATTTAATTGCCGATGTTATTGATTGTATGCAAAAAAATGTTGCTATTTCTAGCGAAGAAATAAAATTGAAGGTTAGAAAATTAACTGCAAAGTATCCAATATATTAATTTAAGATAAGAATATGCAAATAGACATCAATCACATAATAAAATTATCAAATATTAAAATGACCGAGCAAGAAATTAGTTTGCTTAAAGAACAGTTAGAAAATATTGTTAATTGGCTGGAAATAATTGGTAAAGTGGATACTTCGAGTGTGCAACCGATGACAAATATACTACAAGATTTAAATTTTATTAATGTTCAAAAAAAAAGTAGCCACAAAATAGAAAATGTAAAAGAAATTTTGGCTAATGCTCCAGAAACTTTTGAAAACTATTTTTGTATTCCTAAAGTTATAGAAGATCGCTAAAATTTGGTAGCTCCTAGGGGAGTTGAACCCCTCTTTGATGGATGAAAACCATCTGTCCTAACCGATAGACGAAGGAGCCATATTGATATTAAACTTTAATAAAGTAAAATAATTTGCAACAAAAAACAATACATTTTATAAAATTTATATTTTTGATATAAAATGTTGTTCTGCCATTTTCGGAGTTATCTTTTTCTTTTTATTAAAAAAAGTAAAATAAATTATAGCCAAAACTATTATTTTTATAAACAATATAATCATTATAGATTTTGATAATTTAGATTTTACTTTCATTTTATAAAACAAACATAGGTAAACAATCCACCCTATTGAAACAAGAATTAGCGCGTACATTTGCTTATAAAAAAATGAGATAATTTTGATACAAAAGCAATTATTTTTGTTAAAGTCAATTAGCTATATTTGAATTATAAAATATATTGATTTAGCGAAAATTATTCTTGATATTTATGGTAACTATATAAGATAATAAAATATTGTTTTTAAATTAACTAAGTGTTTTATGTCAAAAAATTTCAAAGTTGCCTTGCTTGCGGCTATTATTCTTTCTATTATTGCTATAGGATTTTTTTATCAAGATCATGAAGATAGTAAAATGGCTTTATCTTCTCAACCAGTGCTTATTCAAAAAACTTCTCCTAAACAAGATAACGTCGCTTCAACATCAGCTTCTGATAGCGATGCTAATATAAATAAAGAAGCTGATAACACCCTTGATGACGTTTCAGATACTAAATCTACAAAAACTGCAACCTCCAGTAAAGATAGTGCTGGTAAGCAAAAACCTATAAAAAAATAGTTTTTTAATTTATTAAATGGCCTCTTTTTTATAGAGGCTGTTAATTCTTTTACATATGAAAAATAAAATATTGATAGTTTTATTGCCAATATTAACAATATTAGTTGTTGCAATATATGGATATTTAAACTATATTCATACTCCTGCATACAAAATAAAAAAAAATCAAGATTTTATAAAACCAACAACATCGGAGTTATTAACTAATTTGCAGGAATTAGAACAAAAAATGAATAATAAAAAATCTTTTATTGCATCTAGCTTAGGAGTTTCAATTGTGGATAGTAATGAAATACCTCAAAATATTAATTCAGGGGCAAGCATAGCGGACATTTATAATGAATATAATAATTTAAAAATTGAATTAGCAAATAGAGATAAAAATAACGCAATAATTAAAGCTTTAAATAATATTGTACATGAATTTAATAAAGATCGCTCTAAGCATAATAATGTAATTGTGTTAATTGTGAAATATATAGCTTTAAACGAATTAAAAACTTTAATTAATATGGGTTCGCCTTATGTAGATCAGATGAACTTAATTATTAGCTTTAATGATAAATCACTTTCGGATACAATTGAGCAAATAAAAAAAATTATTATACCCAGCAATAATAAAATAACTGAAGAATATCTTAAATTAGCCGATATAATTGATTATCAAATTTACGTTGCCAAAAACAATCCATCTTTTATTGGTAAAATGTTATTCAAAACTAAAAAATATATAGGTGTAAAAAAAGAAGGAGAAAATTATCCAGATAATAATATACGAGACCTAATAAAGCAGGCTAATTTTAAAGAAATCTATAATTTATTAAAAACTTATAAAATAAATGATTATCCAGTAAAAAATTTTTTTAATGATCTTGAAAATAAAGTATTAGCTGACGACATAATACAGCAAAAAAATGAATATATTATAGATTCTATCGTTGTCTTGACAAATTATAACCCATTATGAGTTTCACTAAAGTAGCAACTATCATTTCTACTCATGGTCTTAAAGGCACAGTTAAAGTTTTTTCAGAAATTAATTCTTTTAAAAATTTGATTATAAATAACAGTATTAAAGATAAAAATAATCATATATTTGAAGTAGAAAGTTGTTCTGCTACTAATAAAAAAGATGTATATTTAATACAAATTAAAAATGTCAATTATATCGATGAAGCTAAAAAATATATTAATAATGAACTGTTTGCCGATAGTGAAAATTTTAAAAAAAGCGACGAAATTTTAGTCTTAGATTTACTAGGATTAACGGTATTTTGTATCATGGATGCACACCAAATTGAGATTGGTTTTGTCTCGGAAATATTAAATTATGGTCAAGGAAGTATGATTGAAATAACCTCTAAAACAACTAATAAAAAAATACCTTTAGTGTATCCTGCTACTTTTGATTTTATTGAAAAAATTAATTTAAAAGAAAAGTATTTGATTTTAAAAAACTATTCGTCGGATATAATTCTATAGCTTAAGTTTATTATTAACATGGCAACACAAAAATCGGCGATAATTATTATTCCATCACGTCTTGGGTCGGTTAGATTGCCTAATAAGCCACTTGCCGATATTAATGGAAAACCCATGATTATACATGTGTTAAATAATGCTAAAAAAGCCGACGTAGGAAGAGTTGTGGTGGCTACAGATAGTACGGTTATTGCTAAAATAGTAGAACAAGAGGGAGGCGAAGCAATTATGACTTCTAGCGACTTGCCATCTGGAACTGTTAGAGTAGGGCATGCGCTAAGGCAAATTAAAGAAAAATATGATTTTGTGGTGAATTTACAGGGGGATATGCCTAATATTCAGCCTAGCGTTATAAGGTCGGTAATAGAAGGTATTATTGAAGAAGAAAAAGCTGATATAATGACAGCAGTTTATAAAGTAGATAAAAAGCATAAAGATATTGAAAAAACAAGTGTAGTTAAAGCTGTTTTGGCTAGAACCAACGAAGTAAAAAAAATATATAAAGCTTTATATTTTTCACGTAGTTTAGTCCCTTTTAATTCTGATATTTTTTATTCTCATATTGGTATATATTGCTTTAGACCAGAAGCACTTGAAAAATTTTTATTTCTACCACCTTCTGCTTTAGAAATTGCCGAAAATTTAGAGCAATTAAAAGCTTTAGAAAATGATATGTCTATTTACACTTGTATTTCGAACGATATGCCTATAAGCGTGGATGTATTGGATGATTTAGAAAATGCTCGTAAAATAATGGCTTGGTCTTAAAATTGTATAAAATTTTAGTAATATAAATACTTACTTTGAGCTAACTTTTAAAGTTTGATAAGGAAATCAACTAAATATTTATAAATCTAGAACAATTTAAACGCAACTTAAGCGACTCGCTAAATTCCTCAAATTAGTCCTTAATACTACCAGCAATTCTCTCAATAACAACCTATTTTGCTCAATTGGATTCAAATCAAGAAAATATCAAGGAAGATATTCCAAAAAACAGTCTGTTTTTTTATATGTAGTTATAAAATAATTATTATTAAAATAGTTTTAGCTACTCTATGTCTTAATAACTTATGATTAATATTTGTCAAGTATTTTTATTTATGATTGTGTTAAATTATATTTCTAAAAGTCAAATTTATTCTTGGCGTTATAATTTTTTTAGATTTTGGTAAACTATGCAACCAATTTGTTTGAGTATCGTTTTTCATAGCCAGCAAACTAGCATTTTGCAAAACAATCGATACTTTTTCTTGTGTTTTTTTATGTTTAAAATTAAATATTCTTTCGGCACCAAAGCTAAGAGAGGCAATAGTAGTATTTTTACCCAATTCTTTTTCGCTATCACTATGCCAAGCCATTCCTTCATCTCCGTTGCTATATAAATTTAGCAAACAAGAATTAAAAGATATTTGTAATCTATTTTCGACTATTTTTTTAATAAATAACAGTTGTTCATTCCAAACTAAAGCAGTCTTTTTTATATTTGAATAAGTATAACAATAATTTTTATCTCCATACCACGCTACTTTTCGTTTGGTAATTATATGCCTACCCATAATTATAGCTTCATCATTTTTCCAAACTATTCTATTAAATAAGTTATCAAAATGATCATCAGCTGTTTGTTTATCAAAAATTTGACCATAATAATTTACAGTACCTCCATATGGCAGTAAATTTATATTAAATAACTCCATCTTTATGTCTAACTAATTGCATCGTGAAAAATAATACCAACAACATGACGTTCTCCGCTGGTTACTTCGCTTATGCCGTGCTTCATATTTACCCGATAATAACCTTTTATGCTTTTTGCTGGTCTAAAATTAGTTGTAAATATTAACATATCGCCTTTATTAGGCTTTAAAACCATTGCTTTTGATTGTGCCCTTGATGTTGCTTCAGTTAATATAAATTCACCACCTGTATAATCTTTTTCGGGCTCATTTAAAAATATTGCAACCTGAATGGGGAAAAATATAGCGCCATATATATCTTGATGCAACGTATTATAACCTCCTTTACCATACTTTAAAATTAGAGGAGTTGGTTTATTTTGACTATTTATACGACAAAGGTGTTGAAAATCTTCAAAAGATTCTGAAAATCTAGTTTCAATATTTAACATTTGCATCCAATTATTTGCGATATTTGAAAGATTATAATACAGATGCTCTCTGATAGTTTGCAATATCTGTGGCAAAGGATAGGAATAATATTTATATTCACCAAGACCAAATTTATGCCTTGCCATTACAACAACTTTGCGATATATTAATGGGTTTGAATAGCAATCAATTAAGTCTTGACACTGCTTTGCATTTATAATATTTTTGCACACTGCAAAGCCTTTATTATTCATATTTTCTATAACCAGTTGCCATCCGATAGATTTTAACTGATCTTCTATATTATTAATCATTTTTTTCTTTATCTAAACTATTATAAACTCCTTCCCATCCAATTATAGCAGTTTTTCTGTTTACCCCCCAACGATACTGCCCAAATTCTCCACTTGATTGAATAACTCTGTGACAAGGAATTAAAAATGCTATAGGATTATCGCCAATTGCATTACCCACTGCCCTGCACGCTTTAGAATTATTAATATTCTTAGCCACCAAACCATATGTTGACAAATTACCTGAAGGAATTTTTAGCAATGCCTCCCAAACTTTTAATTCAAAAGAAGTACCCTTAAGATGTAATTTAACTTTATTTAAATTATCAAAATTACGAATGCTAAAAATTTTAAGAGCGTTGGTTTGCAATAAATCTATTTTATTATTATATTTGGCATTAGAAAAACAACTTTTTAAATACCCCAAAGCATCTTTTTGGTTTTTAATAAAAGATATATGGCATATTCCTTTGCTGGTTGAAGCAATTATAATCTCGCCAAAAAGTGTTTTATCGTAACTATAGTTAATTTCTAAACCACTGCCACCATTTTTATATTCACCAGGCGTCATTGCTTCTATGCCAATAAATAAATCGTGTAACCTACTAGTGCCAGATAAGCCAACATCCAATGCTACGTCTAAAAGAGGTTTATTATTTAATAAAACTTTTTTTGCATAATCTATGCTTATATATTGTAAAAACTTTTTTGGACTTACGCCAGACCACTCAGTAAAAAGTCTTTGAAAATGAAATGAACTTAAATTAATATTTTTAGCAATTTCATCAAGACTTGGTTGATTCTTAAAATTCTGCTTTATGAATAAAATTGCTTTTTCAATACGATCAAAGTTTGTTTCTTGGTTCATTATTTAACATTTTATTTTCTGCAAAATAAATACAAAAATATAATATTAAATATCAACCCGAAACTTGCTATTTTTAAGCATATTATCAAAATCAATTAACAGCTTCCATTGACTAGCATCTGGACTAACCCAGGCTGGGGCTTGTTCGCCATATTTTAACAAGATAGGTCCATATACCTGTTGTTTATATTCTTTTATAATCTCGTTAACATCTACATCAATTCCTTGTTGATGCAATTTATAAATTTGCAATGCTAGCAATAAGGTTTTTGTTCTGTGTAATCCTGCGAAACAATTAGTTGCTAAGGTGCCTTCTTTGTGATATTTATCAACAATTTTAACAAGTTCTAATAAACGTTCTTTAGAAACCGAGTTATCGTCTATCCAGCCTTCAAATTTTATTTGGGTAATTAAATGTTTATGAGAAAACTTTTGTAATTCTGCCTGAATCATTTCTAAATTATCGCTTAATTTATTAACTTTAATGTTAATTAACCTATATTGGTCGCTAAACTCTTTGTTGTGCATATTTTCTAAATAATGCAAGTCAACTCTGTTATTTGTAGTATTGCGGTAAGCAATTAATTTTTGTGGCTTATTATCTAAATGATTAGTCAGGGTAACAAAGGTAGTAATATTATATTTCCACGCTAGGTCGGCAAAAATATCAGCCCCCAAGGGTGCCTCCATTGCTATTATATTATAACTTAATCCACGCAATTTAAAAAAAGCTCCTCCAGAATATACATTTTTGCCTGCAATATTGACGCTTATAATATTTTTATTTTTATAGCCATAATAAGATCTGCCAATGGTCATGGCAATGGTATTATTTATGCCATCACCAAAAGTATAGGCATTGTAAGACCTTAATTTTTGGTATCTTAAAAATACGCATTTTTGTTTTTGCTTATCGTCACCAGCAATAAATAAATTTGATAAAACATTCTCGCATTCTAAAGGTATTACAACTTTGGGAACACTTTGCAAACTCAAGTTTTGAGACTTTTGACAACCCTGTAAAATCAAGATAGTTATTACTAAAATAATGCGAGAAAGCATTTTATCAAAATAAAAATTTATATTATATCTAGTCAAGCATTAAATTAATGTTTAGTCGGAAAATCATCTTTTGGCTTATCTGTACGTCGAAGAGCTTGGTGACCAGTACGCTGAGGAAAATTTTGCCTCCATCCCGAAGCAGTTGCCTGAGGTTCTATTGCTTTAGCCTGATCTTTATATAACTGTGTAAAATTATTCATAAAGCCTTGAAGATATTCTGGTGTAGCAATTGATTTATAAGGAATATCTTTTAAAATTTTCATAACTCCTGCATCAATTTCAATTACGGCGTATGGAGTGCCACGCTTAGCATCTCCATTTATAACGGGATTTATTAATAAATGATTTGGATTGTCTTTGGAAGGAATTATGTCAATTTGATCAAATTTATTACGTGGCATACAATAATTGACCAAAGAGGTACTTTTGCCAATTTGGTGCAAAACTTCTCCTTCGGAATTTTTAAAACCTTGATCTGCACGAATAGATTGCCGGATAACTGGTTGATCTATTCCACCACTTTTTACTGTTTCTACACTTTGTAAGGTACTTGCAAACTGCGCCACATTTTGCATACGTACTTCACCACCTTGACTATATACTCGTTTTTGGATATCGAATAAAGGAGCAGGTGGAGTCTGTGGTTTTATGGTTTTTTGGATTTCAAATTCTGCCAAAATAACTCCTGCAAGCTTTTCTGCATATTCAGGTCGTTTTGCTATAATTTCTTCATAATGTGCTTTGTATGAGGATAAATATTGTGTTGCTGTAGTTTCAGCTGGATTTTGTCTTACCATAAATCCAATACTACCCGCCATTGCATCTAATTCAGTATCCAATTCTTTAATATTGGAATGACCCCCTGATATCGTAGACATTGTTCTTTCCAATATGTTCAATATACCTGGATTACTTTCGGCTTCTTTAAATAATTTATCAACCGCAAATTGATTCTTGGATTTAGAGTTCATATAAATACAATGTTAAATTAATACTTAATTGTACATATTACAAACATAATGTCAATCATAAATAAAAATTGATTTTTAATATATGTTTTATCAACTAAACTAACTTATTAATAATTACATGACCGAGATTTCAAAAATTCGTAATTTTTCAATTATCGCTCATATAGACCATGGCAAAAGCACGTTGTCGGATAGAATTATAGAATTTTGTGGTGGGCTTGAAAGCCGACAAATGATGGCTCAGGTATTAGATTCAATGGATATTGAGCGTGAAAGAGGAATTACAATAAAATCGCAAACTGTTAGGCTAAAATATAAAGATTATATATTTAATTTAATGGATACTCCAGGTCACGTTGATTTTGGATATGAAGTAAGCAGATGTTTGGCAGCTTGCGAAGGGGCAATTTTGTTGGTAGATGCAACCCAGGGAGTAGAAGCTCAAACTGTTGCCAATGCTTATAAAGCAATAGATAATAACAACGAAATTTTGCCTGTAATTAATAAAATTGATTTACCATCTTCTGATCCAGAAAAATGCAAAAAACAAATTTTAGAAGTTATTGGAATTGATGCAAAAAATGCCCTTTTTGTAAGTGGCAAAACAGGCACGGGAGTACAAGAATTACTTGAAGAAATTGCTATGTTAATTCCAGCGCCAAAAGGAAGTAAAGATGCTCCTCCTAAAGCTTTATTGGTTGATGCGTGGTACGACTTATATCTTGGTATTATTTTGCTTATTAGAGTTTTGGACGGTTCGTTTAAAAAAGGTGATTGGATAAAAATGATTTCTACTCAAACTAATTATCAAATTGAAAAAGTAGGTGTATTTACCCCCAAAAAAGTAGATGCCGATGAATTAACGGCTGGCGAAGTTGGTTTTATTTGTGCAAATATTAAACGAGTGGCAGATTGCAATGTAGGTGATACAATTGTATTAAAAGATGATATAAAAACTATAGCTTTGCCTGGTTTTAAAAAAATTCAACCAGTTGTTTTTTCAAGTATTTATAGCGTGGAAACAGAAGATTATCAGATATTAAAAGAGGCTCTTGGTAAATTAAGTTTAAATGACTCTAGCATTACATATGAATATGAAACTTCGTCAGCACTTGGCTTTGGATTTAGATGTGGTTTTTTAGGGGTACTGCATTTGGAGGTAATTATAGAAAGATTAGAGCGAGAATTTGACCTAGATTTAATAACAACCGCGCCAGGAGTTAGTTATGAAATAGAACTAAGAGACGGAACTTTAAAACACGTGCATAATCCCGCCGATTTTCCTGACCCTGCTAGCATAAAATTAATTAGAGAACCTATGGCTCGCATTAGCATTCTCACGCCCGATGAATATGTGGGAGATATTATAACTCTTTGCACGGGTAAACGAGGTATACAAAAAGATTTAAATTTTAGTACGACTGGCAATGCTGAAATTGTATACGAAGTGCCATTAGCAGAAATTATTTTTGATTTTCATGATAGGCTTAAATCAATTTCTAGAGGTTATGCAAGTTTTGAATGGGCATTAAATGGGTATGCCGAAAGTGATATTGTTAAGGTTAGTGTTTTATTAAATTCCGAAGCCGTAGAGGCACTTTCAATGATAACTCATAGAGGCAAATCAGAACAACGTAGCCGAGCATTATGCTTAAAACTTAAAGAATTAATTCCGCAACAAATGTTTGTAGTGCCTATTCAAGCTGCTATTGGAGGCAAAATTATTGCCAGAGAAACTATTTCTGCTTTGCGTAAAGATGTAACCGCCAAATGTTATGGGGGAGATATAAGCCGCAAACGCAAGCTTTTAGATAAACAAAAACGGGGTAAAAAACGAATGAAAATGATGGGTTCGGTCGAAATTCCGCAAAAAGCTTTTTTAGCTGTGCTTAAAATTGATGATAATTAGTTGTTATGGTTTTAGAAATAGAACTAAAAAAATTAGTACGAATTAGTTATTTAAGCCAAGAATATCAAAAATTAATCTCTTATATTAATACTATAAGAATGGTAGATTGTCAAACCGCAAACAAATATTTTTTACTTGAACTTCATGTTAGATTAATGTCTTTTTTATTCGCATCATATAACGATTCGCAAAAATTTAAAAACACACCTGAAATTATTCTTGCTAGAAAGATTCGAGATATATATACGCATAATATACATGATAAAGTAATAAATTGTGATTTTTTACCTGTTAATATTAAGTATTGCGAACCCTATATTGTATTAAATAGCGAAATAGATAAAAATAATTACAGAACCCATGTTACACTAGATAATATAATAATTAGTTCTAATTTTATTGTGCCATCCGCAGTAATGAATAGCGATCAAAGTGGAATAATATGTATTAATCTATTTGAATTTATTAATAATGTATATAAAATAGTTTCAGATTTTTATAAATAACAATGATTAATTTATCTTTTTATACTAGGACTTGATTTTTCGGGTTGTCTGGGAGCATCGCTGAACGAAGAAGAGGGAATATTTATATAATCAGTCATATTTACATTTTTTCCTACTTGGCTAATTGAAGAACTAAATAAAGAATTTTCGTTATCAGAAGGTGCTTTTTTCAAGCTAGATTGAGGTTTGACCCTGTTAGGCACAAATAGTGCTTTAGGAATATCAGCAGTTTCGTTTTTTTTGTCTGCAGCTATGATATTTTTTATAAATTTAGTAAATTTTGTGGTAACAGAATCCGAAGCCATAGCAATTTATTATTAATTGTTTTAGTCTATTAAAATCTAACAATAAAAGCAAGTATTGATTATTATATTGTGTATCTCTTTTTATAAGCAGATATAATATATAATTAATAATATGCTTGATAATTTACTTAACGTAGATAATGTTTCTTTTGCAAGTGGTAAAAAAATAGTTTTTTCTAAAGTTTCTTTAAGTTTAAGACGCAATGATATTATTAGTATTATTGGGCATAATGGAGCTGGAAAAAGTGTTTTTTTAAAAATTATCTCCGAAGTATTAAAACCAACCTCTGGTCAAATAAAAGCTCAAGGATCAATATCTTATATGCCACAAAAGGTTTTTATTTCGAAGCATTTACCTTTAAGAGTTATAGATTTTTTAATGCTAAAAACAGATAAATTAGACAACGATCTTTTAGAGCAAATGAAAATAACGCCCATTTTGGAATCATCTTTGCACAATGTATCGGGCGGGCAACTTCAAAAAATACTTTTTTGCTCAGCAATTATGAATAATCCAGATATACTAATTTTAGATGAACCTGAGCAAAATATGGACGCTTCTTCTAGACTTTTATTATATGAATTAATTGTGCAATATAGCAAAAATAAAGCTATTATTTTAGCTTCTCACGATCCTAATATAGTATTTAAAAAAAGTAATAAGGTATTGCATTTTGAAGGTAACGGCACCGTGCATTATGAGGAAGAAAATAGTTCTTATAATAGCTCTGTTAACGACAAGATTAAAGAACTATTTGAAACCTATTTTAGCTGTAAACATAATTAATTCATTAGTTTTAAAAACTTAAATTGTATTTTATACAATTTTATTTTTTCTAAATCTATTAAATGTTTGACATTTAAAAAATAGGGTTAAGATTTTGCACTTAACGTATATTAATAGATTAAATATATGGCAAATGGTAATACTATTGACAAAAGTCATATTCCTGATTCAGAGTTAGAAAATCCTGAAATAATAGCAACAGTAGAGGGAGATAACGGCGAAAAACGACCCGTAATGAAGCATTTGTTTAGTTTAATAAAAATTGCTAAAAAGCGACGCTATGTAACATACGAAGAAATTTCAGCCGCTTTGCCAGAAAAGATAACGCCTGAAATAATTGATGAAGCAATAGCAGTTTTCGAAAGCTTAGACATTGATATTGCAGGAGAGTCGGACGTCTTATTGGGGAAAACAAACAAAAAAAATGTTTCTAGCGATGAAGACTTACCAACTCCGAAAGCTTCGGTAGCTTCGGTAGACGACCCCATAAAAATGTATATGCGTAGCATTGGTACTGTAAAATTATTAGATAGAGAAGGAGAAATTGATGTAGCAAAGCAGATTGAAGATGGATGGAATTCAATGCTCTTTGCTTTATTGGAAACTCCAGTATCGATGACTTATATAATAAAAATTTATGACGAATTTATAAATGAAAGAGTTTTATTAAGAGAAATTATAGATATTGACGCAGTATATTCTGCCGAGTATGCCGAGCAAATGCACAAAGAAAATAAAGAGCTTACCGAAAATGGCAAAGATAAAAGTCCTGAAATAGTAAGACACAAAGAAAGTTATCAGGATATTTTACAAGCTAGAATTGATCAGGTAAGATCAGGTTCTTTAGATAATGTTGAAGAAGAAGGAGAAGACCTTTTTTCGGATCTTATGGACTTTGAAGATGAAAGTTCGGTGCCATTTTCGGCGATGGAAAAAGCTTTAAGACCAAAAATTACCGAAAAAATGAATAATGTATCCGATATTATTCTAAAATTGATGAAAATGCAAAAAGATAAAATTAATCATGTAGGTTTTGATGAGGTAAAATATATCCAATTACGAGATCAAATGATAGAAATAATAAATAGCATTAGATTGCATCACAATATTGTTAATGAAATGCTTTTAATGCTCTATGATTTGCATAAAAATTTGGTAGAAAAAGAAACTAATTTGCTAAAAATAGCCGATGAATGTTTGGTGGATAGAAAAACATTTTTAGATCTTTACAAAAACTCTGAAATGGATGATGATTGGTTTACAAAAATAATTAATCATTCAGAAAAGAAGAATCAAGCAGGATTAAAAAAAATGGTTACAAATCATAAAGATGATATGATAACTATAAAAAAAGAAATTGATATTTTGGTAAAAAAACAAATTTTAATTGATATTGAAAGCTTTAAAAAATTAGTAATTACTGTTCAAAAAGGTGATAGAGAAGCTCAAAAAGCTAAAAAAAGAATGATCGAAGGAAACTTAAGATTGGTAGTTTCGGTAGCAAAACGTTATACTAATCGTGGTTTATTGTTTTTAGATTTAATTCAAGAAGGCAATACTGGATTGATGAAAGCAGTGGATAAATTTGAATATCGAAGGGGGTATAAATTTTCAACTTATGCTACTTGGTGGATTAAACAATATATAGCTAGAGCAATTAATGAATCAAAATTGATTCATATTCCTAGCCACATGATTGAGACGGTAAATAAAATTAAGCGTACCTCAAAAGACATGCATAAGCAATTAGGGTATGAACCAACAATTCAGCAACTTGCGGACAAACTTTCAATGCCAATAGATAAAATAGCTAAAGCTTTAAAAATTGTAAAAGACCCTATAAGTTTTGATGCCCCGATTGGTGATAACGAAGACGGAGTTACAATTGGTGATAGCATTTATGATGCAAATATTCTATCTCCTGCAGACAGCGCAGAACAAGCTAATTTACGAGATTTAGTATCGCGTTTGCTAGCTTCTTTGCCTCCTAGATTAGAAAAAGTATTAAGACTTCGTTTTGGAATAGCATTGCAAACCGACCGCACATTAGAAGAAGTGGGGGCAATATTTGATGTTACTCGTGAAAGAATAAGGCAAATTGAAGCTAAAGCTTTACGTAAATTACGTCATCCCCATCGCATGAAATTAATAAAATGCTGGTATAATAACGATGGTAACGAAGATATTTCTTAATAACAAACCTTAATAAATTCTCGTAAATATAATTTTTATTGCCAAAATAACTTATTGAATTTTAATATTGGTTGTGTAAATAATTCCAGATGGCTTGTTAAGCAGTAGCGGTTCTAAAAGTTTTGTAACCTTCAAAATTGGCCAGCCCCACTTTCCCTTTTTTTCATTCCAAGCCCAGTCTGATAACGGATCAACATAATGTCTTTTAATATCATTATAAAAATCTTGTTTATTGGGGTATTTAAAACTATCACCAAAAACAATTTTAGCCACCGCTCTGGCTTTAAAATTCCCTCTCTTTCCAGGTGTTTCTATAAGAGCCATTTCTATCCCAATAAAATGTTTAGGAATTGGATATGTACGAGTTTCAATTGTTTTCTTACCTTCGGTAATCAATTGACAAATGGGATATTGTACATTAAATCCCATATAAATATTGCTTTTTGTCATTTGATTAGGTTCTTTTGGCAATTTATGTAAGGTATATTTATTAAAACTCTATTTAATATCTGTTAAAAAATATGATATGTTATTTTTTAGATATCTATTAATATTGTAAAAACTTGTTAAATAAATATTTAAAGTTTTTAACATTATTAAAATATTCTAGTTTCCTGAATTCATAATATCTATTTCAATTCCAACTCCAGAAGCAAGATTTACCGAAGATATAGCTTCAATAGCGGTATGATTTGCGTCAAGCAAAACTATCATGCGAGAGTGACGAACTAATGCTAATCTGTCTTTAGATTTTGCATCAATATGTGGCGAGCGATTTACAGTGAATTGATAAGTTTTATTAGGCATGCAAATTGGACCTACAATGGTTATGTTATTACGGTTGGCGGCAAATATTACCTGGGCAACTTCTTTATCAAGCAAATGAGAATTATAAGAATTAAATTTGATTTTTATATTCTGTAAAGGTCTTGCATTTTGCTGTGTATCTGCCATTTGTGATAAATATTAAAATTACTTAAATTTGCTTTTTCTAACTGTTGAAAATTTATTTATTGGCTATTTAAATTTTAAAATCAAGTATAAAAAATAATCTTTTCATTGACTATTAAACACTTAAATCACGGAAGCTAAAAGAAGTTAAGTATTTAAATATGACAACGGCTTTTACTTCTTCCGGAACTTCTTTCGGTTTTAAGCTGGCAGTCCTTGCTTTGGGCAGTATTTCTACCATGTGTAGCGGTATAATTGTCTCAGCTCTTCCAATGATACAGAGAGAATTTATAGACTTGCCATACGCCAAGTTATTGGTCAGAATGATAATTACTACTCCTCATTTTATAATTCTAATTTCTGCTCCTTTTATGGGGTTTTTAACTAGCAAATGTAATAGAAAATATTTATTATGCGGAGCAGTAATTGTATATGGTATATCGGGAGCATTTTGCTATTTTGTGCATAATTTATATATTATTGTTGCCATGAGAATGATACTCGGGCTTTGCATAGCAGTAACTTTGGCAACTACTTCTACTTTAATAGCAGATTGCCTTAAAGGAGACGACAGAAGTATGGTCACAGGATTACAAACTACATTTTTTTCTATCGGCACGGTAATTATGGCAGGTTTGGGTGGAATAGTTGCTGATATTAATTGGCATTACAATTTTTTATTATATGCTCTTCCAATGGTTATGGTGCCATTTGCTTGGAAATACCTATATGAACCTCGAAATAATAAGGAATATATCCAATATAATAACAACGAAATTGAAACTACCGTCGCTGGAACTCAAAATAATATAGCTATCGCTTCAATTTATTCAATAGCATTTATTAATACCGTTTTTTATTATATGATTCATTTGCAAATTCCTTTTTTATTGGATTCAATGGGACTAAATGCCAAAAGTATTTCAATGGTTTTAATGGTGGAAACTGCTTCTTGTGCTTTTTTTGCTTCTAAATATAAAAAATGGAAAAAAAATCGAAGTTTTATAGCAATGTGTACCATGGCTTTTGCAATTATGGCTTTAGGTTATATGATAGTAGGAGTAACTACCAATTATTATATTATATTGGGAGCAATGTTTTTATATGGCATTGGTATGGGCACAATGATGCCAAATAATAGTCTTTGGATAACTTACTCTATTGGGGTTAAAAATCGTGGATTAATATTAGGAGGATTTCACAGCGCTGTATATTCAGGAAAGTCTTTATCAGCACTGATATTATATCCTTTAATCAAATATACATCCTTAAGATTATCTTTTGTGTGCGCTTCATTTTCTATGATCGGAATAGCTATTTCGGTTTTTTATGCTTCAGAAAGAATTAATTCTAAATCTGATGACATTTTAGATGATATTGAAAGTACGACAACGATTGAAAATCATGATTGATCACAAATACTTTTTAAAGCAAGCTAGATATTATACTTTAATATCTTCCTGCTGACGTTGCATTGTATCCTTGATTAAAACTTACTACTGTATTTTCTGCATTAACATCTCTTCTATATGTACGTGTCGGCTTTCTATGGCTGCCAGTGGGTCCATCTCTTTTTGCATCACGTTTTTGTTGCCAATTAAGTCTTTTATCGGCGTGTTCCAAATTATTGTTGATACTGTTTTTAATTAAAAAACGTAACCTTTGAGTTATTCGTGCTGGATTATCATCTTCTATTTTCGAGACTCTACCAAAAAGACTAGTAAAAGTAAAACCGTTTTCATTTTTTGTTACTTCAAATTTTAAAGTTTTATATTTTGCCTAATGTTCATTATAAAAACTCTATATTTTCCAGGTTTTTGATTAACAAAATCCTCAACACTAACTAATGGCAAGTCCAATAAATGTTCTTCATTTTTAAATTTATTTTCAGTTGGTTTTTCAGTAATTTTTTTGGTAGTAACTGGGCTTACATATTGATTATAAAGTCTTTTAGCTCTAACTCGCATACTTTGATAAGTATTTATGCCATACTCACCAATGTTATAAAATAAAGAACTTGCCCTAGCATAGTTTTTATTTGACATATTATTTACAGCATCTTGTAATTCTTTGTAAAGTTCAGGTTCTTTATAATAACTATACGGATTAATGGATGTAGGCGCTCCCCGAGAATTGTCTGTGCCATATTACTACCAAAAATCATATGTTTTTAATTTAAATAAAAACACACATTATTCTAAATAATTAATTTTTGCAACTTAAAAAAATTTAAGCAACATATATAATATATTGACTGTTATATAAAATTTTAGCAATTGTAAAAATACAAAATAATTTTTGATATTTGTGTTCAAACTGTTTGTTATAAAATTTTTATTAGCAGTAATTCCTCTTTTATTTGTTGCATATTTTCCATTAGAAAGTCAAAATATTGAGCTTATATTTGGATTACAAATGGGTGCTATTTTAGGCATGATTTTAAGTAAATATATTAACGGATATGGCAAAAAAAACATAATAATATTTGGCACAGTTTTATTTATCGCTTTTTCGTATCAATTTTTTACAAATAAAACTTCAGTTATTTCGATTATTAGTTTAGTTATGGCGGGATTGGGATATGGAATAATTTGTTATCAAGTGTTTTATGATGCCAAAAATAACCCAGTACATATATACCCAAAAAAGCAAAAAATACTATTATATATATATTTTATTTGTCTTTATATCAATTTAGGGTTGGCAATAGTTTGTTATTGTGCTAAGCTTAATTATTTATACAATAATCAAATTTTTAGTTTTTTAACTTTAGTATTATACGTTTTGATAATTTCAATAATTCAATTATGCCAATTTTCTCAAACTTTACAATATAATAAACATTTAATATTAATAATAATAGGGTTATGGATTTGTGCAATAGCATCTGATATTATAGTTATAATATTTGGCTCTATTTTAATAACAATTTCTTGCGGTTTTATTTTTAAGAATTTAAAAAATATATTTTTGAACCCTTCAATTAATTTTGCTATGTTGGTTGGCTACGTAATTTCATCTGGCATGATTTTTATTTTTAATAAAAATATCGATATAACTAACTTTTATTATTTATCTTTTGTTTCTTGCGTTATCCTTCTTGCTGTTTATAATAGTTTTTTAAAATCTATTAATAAAATATAAATTAACTAATTTTTAAGCTAAGCTTGTAAAGTTTTCACCCAAATAAACTTGACGCACTTGAGGGTTTGCAATCACTTGTTCTTTAGTGCCCGAACAAATAACAGAACCATTATAAATCACATACGATCTATCTACTGTTTTTAAAGTTTCGTGAACATTATGATCGGTAATTAGAATACCAATATTTTTATTTTTTAATTTTATAATAATATCTCTTACTTCATTTACCGATATTGGGTCAACTCCTGCAAAAGGCTCATCCAACAAAATATAATTAGGATTTATGGCTAATAATCTAGCTATTTCTAATCTTCTTCTTTCGCCACCAGATAAAGCTGACGACAAGCTATTTCTAATATGAGCTATCGAAAAATCATTCAGCAATTCGTCTAAACGATCTTTTCTTTGTTTTTTATTGGGCAAATGTAATTGCAAAATAGCCATTATATTATCGGCTGTAGTCATATTTCTAAAAATAGAAGATTCCTGAGGTAAATATCCAATTCCTAGCTTAGATCGGATATGAATTGGCAAACTGGTAATATCTTTATTATCTAGCAATACTTTACCTCCTTTATCTGATTGTATAATACCTATAACCATATAAAAAGAAGTGGTTTTGCCTGCCCCATTTGGTCCAAGCAAGCCTACAATCTCGCCTCTTTCAAAACAAAAACTTACGTCTTTTACAACCTGCCGTTTATTATAAGTTTTATTAAGATTGTAGGTAGCTAACATATTTTATATTCTTATTTCAGTACCAGTAATAGTTGCCGAAGCCAAGAAATTTTCATGATTTGCCGTAAATCCAATAATAGCTGCCGTGGGTTGCATATCCTGCAATTCAATTTTTTCAACATTTAATGCATAAATAGTGAATACGTATCTATGTTTTGGGTCTCCAGTTGGTGGACACGGTCCCATATATTCTTTTTCTCCCAAATCATTTAATGCCATTTTAGCATTTTTAGGAATTTCGCCTTTAACAATTTTGTTTACATTTGCAGGGATATCGTATACTACCCAGTGCCAAAATCCCCCTCCCCCAGTTGGCGCATCAGGGTCGTGCATTGTAAGAACAAAACTTTTAGTATTTTTAGGTGCATTTTTCCATTGAATAGTAGGAGCGATATTGTCACCACTACACCATAGTTTATTATATAAAGCACTTGAACTAAGACGTTGGTTATTTTTAAAATCAGGGCTATAAATTGTAAATTTTTCTTTTGCAAAGGCAGTGTTAATATTTAAGATAAATATCAAAAATAAGCTAATTTTAATTATCTTCATATATTAAAAAATTAATTAAGTATTTTACCTGTATTGGGCTTATTATAAAAAAGCAATTATTTTTATTGACTATAAAATAAAAAATAATTTTTATCTAATAGATTTAATTTTAAAAAAATGATAGGCTTTTGGCAACTATTTTTAGTTTTAGTAATAGTATTCATAGTATTTGGTGCTGGCAAACTTCCGTCTGTAATGGCAGATATAGGCAAAAGTTTGCGTAGTTTACGCCAAAATTTAGCGGGAGAAACGCTTGAAAATAAAGAAAAAGCTGAAAAATAATTTATTTATCGTGTAGAATAAATAACACCTAAAATAATAAACCCTATTATAATATTTATTTTAAAACTTTCGGCGCAACTTTCAGGATTTTTTAAATCAGTATTGGTTAGAACTTTTAACATTAATCCAATACAAAAAAGCACACCCAAATAATAAAGCAAATTTGGTTTTAAACTATCTATAAAACCTCCAATACAAAGCAAAAACATCATTACGGTGTATAAAGTTTTTAAATAATATTTTGGGTTTGCTTGATAGGTTATAGCCATCGATCCTATATTTAACCTAATATCATCTTCTATATCTTGGTAAGCATAAATAGTATCATACGCTATAGCCCAATAAATTGTTGCAAAGTAAATTAAAACAATCGAAAGAGTAACTCCGTTGGCAACATTAGCATAAGCTACTAAAATGCCTATATTGAAAGTTGCCCCTAAAACAATTTGCGGTCTTTTAAGAAAGCGTTTAGTAAAAGGATAAATAATCATCATCAATACTCCCATTAAAGCAAAAAAGACGGCTAGAGGAGATAAAAAAAATAACATGTAAAAACCTATAATAGCTAAAAAAATAGCCAATAGATAAGCTTTCCAAACTGCCAGTTCTCCTGAGGCTAAAACTCTATTTTTTGTTCTTCTTACATATTTATCAATATCTTTATCAACAATATCGTTTATTATACATCCTATGGTTCTGCTAATAAAGCTAGCAATTGCAAAAAATATAATATTTTTGATAAAATCAAATCCTTTTAGGTAATATTGCCCCCAAGCCAACCCCCATAAACACGGCAAATATACCCCCAATACTGGAATTAAATTATCCCATCTGCATAATTTTACTATTAATCTTAAGCTTGACATGTTTTATAAATATTGCTTTCGAGGATAATAAGCCATTTTGTTATACAATTCCTTATCGGCATCATGTAAATTATCCTCGCCATCATCTACTATTGTAGCTTTAATAAGCAATACTGTTTCCACTATACTTTCTACAGATGATTTTGTTTTAAATAGTAGCCCGAGCCAAGGTATATCCGATAAAAATGGAAATCCACTTTCTCTGATAGTTTTAATATTTTGAGTAAACCCACCCATTATCATCATTTCTCCATCTTTCACTTTAACGATAGTATCAAATTCTTTGCTAACAGTAACAGGTATATTATTTTGTAAGCCATTTGTAGCGTTAGATTTACCGGCAGTTGTAACACTTTGAGCTACAATATAGGCAAAAGCAGGGTCTTGAACGCTGCTAACAATCCCAGATATCATGGGTCTGACATTCATTGTTATTTCTCTTTTTTCAAAATCGATTGAAGGTTGAACTGTTAAATTAACACCATTTGCTATTGTTTGTGGAGTTGCAGAAATAGAAAATTGTTGTGCCGCAGAATTAGTTAAATTATTAGTACCGCCAACAGTTAATCCACTCGCCCCATTAACAAAATTATTAGTAATAGTCATATTAAAATATACATCGTTTTGTGCTCTGCTTAAAACTGCTTGTTGATTATTGGTAGCATTAAGGCGAGGACTGATAACTGTTCTTACTGTACCAAAATTATTAAGTGCTGAAATAACATTTGTAGCGGCATTGCTTCCGCTAATTTTAAGCATCGCCGCACTTGTAACGGCACTTGTTGCTACCGCCGAAGCTCCATATGTAGCAAAACCAGTAGCAAACGATAGAGCGGCATCTCCTATCATCGTGCTAACAGCACCCCAGTCTATACCGTTTAAATATTGATCATCTAAAGTTACTTCTAAAATTTTAACTTCTATCAATACTTGTGACATTATTTTTTTGTGTAAAAGGTTTAAATAAGCATCAATTTTAGCGTGGGCTTTTTTGTTAGCATAAACTGCAATAATACCTCCTTGTTTGTTAATTGAAATAGCATCTTTGCCCATTGCATTTTGTCCAGATTGTTGATTACTTTGATTTTGTTGGCTATTTTGCTGTGCACTTGGGGGAGGCAGGGTGGGAGGCTGAGGAGCCGTGGGAGCAGCAGGAATTAAAGCATTATTAACTCTGTCACTCAAATTATTTACTGCAGATGTAACTTGACCTGGAGCAGGGTTAGCTAAATCAGCTTTGTTTTGTTGCGGAACTAAACTACCAGCCAATTCTTTTTTCTTTTTTGCTTCTTCTAATTTTTTTTCATTAAGAGATTCTTCACTTACTATCTGGTTTAGTCCAATTACCAAATCATCCCACATTTTATCTTCACTTTTGGTTTGTAATGAAAAAGAAGAAGAGCTACTATTGCTACCACCACTACTGCCACCACCACTAACAGAACTGGAAACACTCTTGCTAGATGTGGCATTTCTAGTTATATTAAGAAAATGTATATTATAAGTTTCAACATAAGACTCATCTGGTTCAAAAAGCACAATTCCGTTTTTAATTTTATATCTCACGCTCGCTATTTCTGTAATGCTATTCAATACATCGACTAAAGGTTTATTTTTGGCAGTGAATATTATATAACTATCAATTTTAGGAGAAATTTGAATATCTAAATTTGCCATACGCCCAATTTCTAGCAAAACTTCCTTTAAAGGAACGTCCTCAGTTACACTTATACTTATTATTTTATCTGGTATGTCGGATGGTTTTTTAGGAGTAATCATTAACTTTGTTTTGCGCAAACTAGAAGTTTTTTTATTTTTATTAGAGTTATGCTTAGAGCCACTTAAGACATCTAAATATTCGCTTTTAGAAATATTAGCGTTGTCATAATTATCATATTCATGTTTAGTTTTATTAAAGTTGGTAGATTTTTTACTTCCGCAGCCTAAAAGTATGCTTAAAAAAAAGACTAGTGCGTATTTAATCATAGAAACAACTTACAATAAGCTTGGTACAAATAAATTTAGCTTATTTTTAAAATACAACAATTTTTGTTAAAAATATCAGTTGCGATTTATTTTTAATATATTCACTAAGTAGATAAATAGTTGCCTGATTATATATATTTTAATGTCACAAAATCTCTTAAACCAACCTATGATAAACTTAGAAAAAGAGGTTAATACAGCTCAAAGTCGTAAAAAAATCTCAATCTGGATTATTACTGGAATTATTTTTATAGGAATGCTAGCATGGGGCATTGGAGGATTTATCAATAATGGAAAGGAATATTATGTTGCTACAATAGGAAGTGAGGTCATTACTGAAATGCATTTAGAAACAGAAATGACCAAAATTCAAAAAAATAATTACGATAAATCGTTAGTTCCTTACATTAGAGAAATAGCTCTGCAAAATATAATTTTAGGTAAAATATTAAAACAAGAAGCCAAAACCTTAAATCTAGATTTATCGGACAAACTTATTGCCCAGCATATAATAAAAGATAAGCAATTTGAAGGAGAAGCTGGATTTGATAAAACTAAATTTAATGAATTTTTGAACAACGGAAATTTGACAGAAAAAGAATATATAGAAAGAATAAAACAAAAAATTGTAACGGAAGTAATTATTGGCATAATAAATTTACCAAAAGCTAATTTAGCTAACTTAGCTAATTATCAGTTAAAATCTAGGAACCAAAAACGAATTATAGACTTATTTATATTACCTAAGCAAAACAATAATACTATCGAAGTATCTGAACAAGAATTAAGCGATTTTTATTTATCTCATAAAAATTTGTTTGTTCAAAAAGCGAATGCTAATATTAAATATATTTCTTCTGAAGACGCTGTTAAAAAAAATTTTACTATTGTTTCAAATAAAGAAGTAGAAACGGAGTTTAATAAAATTTATGGTGGTAAATATTCAGAATCCCGATCGATATATATGTTAACTTTAACATCACAAGAAGATATTGATAAAGCTTTATTTCTACTTAAGAACAGAAAAAAAAAGTTTTTAGAAGTAGCGGCAATTTTTGATAAAAAAGAAAAAGATATATTAATAGACAACATCTCATATTTTGATTTACAGCCTCATGTCAGAGACGTAGTATTCTCATTGCCTATCAATAAAACTAGTGATTCTGTGCAAATTACTTCTGATAGATTTGCTATAATTCAAGTAAACAAAATTTTTTCTACTAGACAGGATATAACCGAAAAAAATAAAGCTATGCGTATTATATATGATAATTTATTAAAACAAAAAAATTGTGAAAAAATTATGATGATTAGAGACCAAGCACGAGATATGATAGCTATGGGTAAAAATATTGATGAAATAGCTTCTTTTTTAGGTATAGTGGCTACAGACAAAAAGATTATACAAAACTCTAATGATACATTTGACAAAATAATTGATAACCCAGAATTATCAGAAGGATATACAGACATTATAGAAGGAGACTGTAGATTTGATTTAGTAGTGGTAGAAAAAATGGAAAAATTTAGAAATAAAGAATTTAATGAAGCATATGTTGATATAATTAAGGCATTAAAACAAACAAAAGCTGAAGAACTATCAATCAACATGGCGAACGATGTAAAAAAGCAGTTAGAAAAACTTGATACTAAAAATACCTCACTTCTTAATAATTTTGCTAAAGGCAGAAATATGAAAATTAATACTAATTTTAAAATATTACATAACGATAAAAATATAGATTATGACTTAAAAGACAAAGTATTTAATAGTAAGCTAAACGATATTGTGGGTCCTATTCTTTTAAAAGATGGTTTTTATGTTGTAGCTATTTTACGAAGAATAGAAAACAATGATAATTATAAAAAAAATGAAGTTGACCAATTATCTAGCGAAATTATAAAAGAGAAGCAAAGCGATATGCAAGACCTTTATAAAAAGTATTTATACGACAAATATAATGTAAAAATATATAAACTAAATAAATAATGTTTGGAATTTATCTAAATATAATATCTGCAATTGTTTTTGCAATTTCATTGGGGGCAATTGTAGCAGTGAGAAAAAGTTTTTTAATAACTCTTATTTCATTAGAAAGTATGTTATTAGCAGTAAACCTTTCTTTAGTAGGATTCTCTTATTTATGGCAAAATAGTTTAGGACAAGTGCTGGTATTGCTTGTAATTGCCGTAGGAGCCGTGGAAATTGTGGTGGGGCTTGCTATATTAGTGATGCATTATCACGTAACAGGAAGTATTTTTATTGATAAATAATATTATTAATATTAAATAAATTATGAATATAAAAAATATTTTCATTCTTGCTCTTATAATATTAACTTCATGCAAAACGACTAACAAAAATTTACATAATGAAAAACATAGCTATTCAATTGAACAATTACTAAAGATAGAAATAACCAAAGGAGGCGATTATTCGCCAGACTACAATAATATTATTTATATAAGCAATAAAACAGGTAACTTTAATGTTTGGATTTATGATATTGCTACTAAAAAATCTAAGTTATTGATAGAATCGGACCAAAATATAAACTATGCTTTTTATGCTAAAAATAATAATATTTATTATATACAGGATAATAAAGGCGATGAAAATCACAATATTTATGAATATAATATATCTACAAAAAAATCGAAATTGATTATAGGGGGATCAAAAATAGTAGTTAGAATTGCTCAAATATCTCAAAATGGCGAAGAATTATTTTATACAACAAACGAGAGAGATAAAAAACTTCATGATTTTTATAAATATAATTTTAAATCGGGAAAAAAAACAAGCCTTTGGGAAGCTGGTAATAATAGAAAGTTTATAGCATTTTTTGAAGATAAAGATATAATTATAACCGAAGAAATAATCATGTCTAATAAAGAAAAACTATATATTTATAATACAAAAACTAAACAAGAAAAACTTTTAGCAGAAAATATTTTAGGTAAAAGAAAGCCAAATTATTATTTAGGAGTAAAATATTCTTACTTAGTTTATGGGGATTATTTTTATTTTATGTCTAATTATCAAGATGATTTTCAGCAAGGATATAAAATTAATATTTTAACGGGTGAAATCAATAAAATTATTTCTGCTAATTGGGATGTTGTAAACATTGGTAAAAGTGCTAAAGAAAAATATTGGTTTTATACGACCAATGAAAATGCCAAAAAAATAACTAGAGTTTTTTCAGATGAATTTAAAACTGAAGTAAAAAATTTATTAGGTAAAAATAACAAATTTGGCATAGAAAAAATTCAAGAAGATGAAAAACATGCAATTTTGGTTTTAAGTAACGATATATCTCCTAATATTATTTTTGCTGGCACTCTTTTTGATCAAGAATATAATCAAATTACTAATAATTTTTCTAGCAACATTAATGCCAAAGATTTAGTTTTTTCAATACCTATAACTTATAAATCTCGTGATAATGTTAATATGTATGGCTATTTATATCTTCCAAAAACTTCAAAACCATCTCAAGGATTCCCTTTAATTGTAGATGTGCATGGGGGACCAAATTATCAATTTCAACCATATTATAATGCAACTATTCAATATTTGGTTAATCAAGGATATGCAATTTTTGCTCCACAATACCGAGGCTCTGACGGCTATGGTAAAAAGTTTATGGATCTCGCGAATATTAATGGCGTGCCAGATCATGGTCGCACACCTTTATTTGATGTAATTGACGGCAAAAATTATATTTTGCAAAATTATAAAGATATTGACCCAAATAGAGTTGGAATAATGGGGGGAAGTTGGGGAGGATATATGACACTAGCAGCCCTTGCATTTACTCCCAGCGAATTTAAACTAGGAATTGATATTGTTGGACCTTCTGATATTTTTGCCGCTATCAGCAATTTTGCTAAGCAATTTGCCGAAGATAGAGAAAATATTAATGAAGTTTTTGGTAACCCCGATACTCAAGCTGAACATTTAAAACAAAGATCTCCGTTATTTTCGGCAGATAAAATAAAAGCTCCGTTATTAATATTGCATGGAAAACATGATGTAAGAGTAAAATATGAAGAATCTTTAGCTATAAATGATGTTATTAAAAAAAACGGTGGCATAATTGATTTACATGTTTATGATAACGAAGGTCATGGTTTTAGAAAAACTGAAAATGTAATGGATTCGATACAAAGAACTTCGTATTTTTTAAATAAATATTTATAAACTACTAATTAATTTAGGGAATATGTTTATAATTAATCGTCATATTACAATTATTATTGCTCAGCTTTTTGCTAAAAAAATGGGTCAAGATCAATTTGGCAATTTATATTTTGAACATAAAAAACATGTTATTTCTACGGGTAAAAAAAAGCGTTTTTGTATATATAATGGCACTCCTGAATCCTCGCGAGTGCCAGCTATGTTTCATTCTTGGTTACATTATATAACTGACGATATTAACGCTATTAAATTTTTATCTAAATATTCTTGGCAAAAAGATCATACAATAAATATGACAGGAACCGAAAAAGCTTACAAAATAGATAAAACCAAAATTAAGCAATTACATTATCAATCTTGGCGTCCTTTAAAAATTAAATAAATAATAATTTCATGGCAGCAACAATGCACATAATGCATGGATTTATTGGCTTTGGCAAAACAACTTTTTCAAGAAAATTATCTCAAGAAAAAAGCATTATTCGTTTTAATAATGATGAATGGATGAAAAAATTATATGGTAATGATCCCGATGGAAACCAATTTGACAAATATTGGAATAACATTAACGATATTCAAATGGATATAATGCTAAAATTTTTACAATCAGGAATTGATATAATTTTTGATAATGGAATGTGGCAGAAATCTGAAAGAAAAGCTATTGTTAAACTTTGTATTGGTATTGGAGTAAAATATCAATTTTATAATATTGAATGCACTAAAGAAACAGCCAAAGAAAGAATATTACATCGTAATTTAATACCAGGAGATCATTTATTTATTAGTGAAGAAACTTTTGAATTAAAATGGAAATTTTTTGAACCAATGAATCAAATAGACGAGAATTTTATTTTAATAAAAAATATAGTAAGTATGACCTCATAAACAAGTAGGCTTATTTGGGTGGTTTAGTTTGTGCAAATCTCATCTTGAGTTCTTAAGATTCTATATTAAATGTCTAAAAGTTGGACATTAGGAAATGTTTTTAACAATTTTAAAGTTATTTGTTTTAAATGACTATATATACATATATTTTCAAAAAATATTTAATTTTATTAATCAAACTTTTTCATTTAATATTATTCTAGTTGTGTAATAAAATATTTTTAAAATTAAATTTAATATTCTATGAAGCCTTATAAAAATTCTTCTATTACTCAAACCGAAGAAACAGCATGGCGATTAGTTAAAGATCGGTTTAGCAATATGATGGATTCAATCAATCGTAGAGTAGCTAATGGTACCCTTCAAACTTATTATTGGGGTAACGAAGTAGTACACAATTTTCAACAAGTAGAAATCCAAGATATTAAGCAGGCTTTTAAAAATATGTGGAACAAAACTGGTGGCTCCTCAAATCCTTTTGCTAATACAGCTGCAGTATTTTGTTTTATGTCATCGTATGTTATGCCAGTTGTAGGGAGACCTACTAAACAAGAGTGGATAGAGCTTTTTCAAGAAAGAGCCTGGAATGACTTACCTCCCGATATTCTAAAACATATAGCAAAAATTGCAGAACAAGTTCCTGAAGAAAGGGCAAATTTTTTATTTCATAATTTTCCTGATCAAATTGCCTATTTAACAAATCGCAAAGAAACAATGGGAATAATTCGTCGAACTGAAAAATATCCTGGCACTTTCGTTATAAACGACAATACTTTAGATTTATCTGTAGCTAAACTTTCTGACCACGAACTTCTGCATATAATACAACATATGGAAGGATTTTCAACTGAAAAAGAAAAGGAAGCAGTAGCTACTAATCAATTATTATCTTCTGTTTTCGATCAGTTAATGGCAAGCTATAGGCAAATTATATCAGAACTTTCTTCTCTTGAATTATCCCAAATTGCTAAAGATATATATGAAATGTATAATAATAGACCTTTAGATACTCCTAACAGTGATTCTAGGGCAATTCAAGATGAGCTGTTAAATTTACCACCTCATTTGATAAGTCAGAATGCGGTAGCTATAATTGAAGGAGCGATAAAAATGTATCGTATGAATATGCAAATATATCCAGAAAGGTTAAAAAGAACGGAATATTCCCCTAACTATAATGAATTAATACCAATTAGTTTTTTAGAAAATGCTGTAAAAACAAGAAGTGGAAGTTTTTTAAAACCTTTATTAGATGATGTAAAAAAACTTACTACTTATGCAAACTCAGTTTTCGAGCAATATCGACCCGACAATGATATATTGGCTTCTTCAGCCAGCTCTAATACAGAGACTAATATACATAGATCGCGATTTCCTAAAAGACCACAAACGAAAAACACAGAAAATCAGCATCAGGGTCAACCATCTAATAAAAAAATATCTCACGATGAGCGCGATCTATAATATCATACAATAAAACTATTATTATAATTAATAGTTGGCAGTTTTTATTACATATAAAATATGTACGAAATAATTAAATAACAAAAATTGATTTTAAATAAAAACGTTATTAAAAGTTTCATATATTATTTTTTAAGCTGAATTTAATTTATTATTATGAAAGCGATAGTTTATAAAACATATGGTGGTCCAGAAGTGCTAGAAATTACAGAGATAGCTACCCCCGAACCTGGTGCTAATCAAATTTTGGTACGTGTATTTTCTTGCAGTATTAATCCACTTGACTGGAAAATTGCTGGTCGTAAGTTTTGGCCTATTTTACAAGCAAAGTTTCCTCAAATTCCAGGTTCGGAAATTGCTGGCGAAGTAGTAAAGTGTGGCTCTGCGGTAAAGGGTTTTTCTATGGGCAATAAAATCCATGGTTTTTTGCCTAAAGTTGGCAACGCCAGTGCCGAATATGCTATTGTTTCGCCCAAAATGATAACAAAAATTCCTGATAAAATGGATTTTGATACTGCTGCAGGTCTTCCGTTATCTGGCTTAACTGCTCTGCAAGCTTTGATGGTTAAAGGCAGAATGCCACTTAAAAATAGCAATCAACGGATATTGATAATTGGCGCTTCTGGAGGAGTTGGTCACATTGCTTTACAAATAGCAAAATCTGCTGGTGCCACAGCAATAGGAGTGTGTAGTAGCAAAAATGCTAGTTTAGTTAAAGAACTAGGTTGTGATCAGGTGCTTTTATATGATGTAGCTAATCCTTATCAAAACCTTACTCCGTGTGATGTAATTTTAGACTGTGTTGGTCAACCATTTAAACCGTGGTTAGCATATTTAAAGCCCAAAGGAATTTTTATTTCGATAGTGCCAACTTTGCCTTTAATTATTAATAGTCTTAATCCATTCGCAACTAAAAAAGTAACAGCATTTATGTTAAAACCAAAATTAAGTGAATTGCTAATTTTAAATAATTTATTTAATGCAGGTAAAATAAAGGTTATTTGTAAATCTTTTGCTTTAGAAAATATGAAATCTGCCTGGCAAGAATCTATATCAGGTAGAGCTGTTGGTAAACTGATTATTAATGTAAAAGTTTAATAATCTTACAATAAAAGTTTACCGACTTGTACACTTTTGGACTTGACAATTAAAAAACAACATATACTATAGTATTAACGTTTGATTTTAATACTAGAAAAATATGAATTTAATAAACATTATCACAACTTTTAAAACAGAACAAGACTGCATAGCACATCTTGAAGCTAAACGCTGGGCAAAAGGCGTTGTGTGTCCGTATTGCAAAAGTAATAAAATAGGAACTCACGCAAGTAAAGATAGAGAAGTTGCAAGACATCAATGTTACGGTTGTAAAAAGACATTTTCTGTTAAAGTAGGTACGATATTTGAAGGTACGCACATTGAACTTCAAAAATGGTTCTTGCTAATAGCTTTAATGATGAACGCAAAGAAAAGCCTTAGTGCCTGCCAAGCCGCTCGTGATTTAGGTATGCGTAGACCTACAGTCTGGTCAATGATGCACAGAATACGCAAGGCTTTAACTCAAGACACAGATTTATTATGCGGTATAGTTGAGGTTGACGAGACTTACACTTGCACTAAAAAAGATGATAACGACGATGATTTACCTAAAATGCGAGGTCGTGGTTGCAACAAACAGGCAATCGTTGGAATGGTTGAACGTAATGGCAGGGTTAAAGCTAAAAAACAAGACAAGCTAAATTTTGAAGCCTTGAAAAAATTGATATTTTCTAGTATTGATATTAAAAACTCTGTCTTACTAACAGACGAATATAGGGGTTATACACCATTTAAAAAGCATTTACCACACTATACAGTAAATCATAGCATTAAGAGTATGCAAGAGATGGAGTTCACACAAATACTATAGAGGGGTTTTGGGCAATCTTGAAAAGAGGTATTAAAGGTCAATTTCATCATATATCAGTTAAGTATTTGAATAAATACCTTGACGAATTTTGCTATAGATATAATATGCGTATGGTTAGTCAAGATGGTGTATTTAATGATGTTATGGGTAAG
>JANYEN010000043.1 GCA_025363115.1 Alphaproteobacteria bacterium
AGAGCCTTGATTACATAAGCATGCACTTCCATTACAACTTGTTGGCGAAACTGGCGGAGGAGAGCTAGAACCTAATGGGAGATTTTGGCAGGCAGACCCTACACATGCACAGCTTGAATCGGGACAGTAACAAGCATTAAAATTACATTGACAACTATCACCATAACACGTTGCCGCACCATTAGCAACTATCGTTGAGTTAAGGTTAAGAAGAGATGGGTCATTAACACATCCAGGACCAGTGCAGGAACAATTTGTAGAATTAGCACAATAACAAGAGCCTTGATTACATAAGCATGCACTTCCAGTACAACTTGTTGGCGAAACTGGCGGAGGAGAGCTAGAACCTAATGGGAGATTTTGGCAGGCAGACCCCGAACATAAACAGTTTAAACCAGGACAATAACAAGCATTATAATTACATTGACAACCATCGCCATAACACATTGACGTATCATCGCCAGATACCGCCACAGCAACGTTATTAAGAAGAGATGGGTCATTAACACATCCAGGACCAGTGCAGGAACAATTTCCACGACCACTACAAAAACAAGAGCCTTGATTATCACATACGCAGCCATTTCCAGTACAAGTTGTTGGAGTAGATGCCTTGGCACTATTCATTTGGAGTATTTTTGTGATATTATTATCTGCGACAAAAGTGGTTGAATTACCAAATGCCGTCAAAATAAGAGCACCATTTTGTAAATTAGCTCCAAGAATTGTTGAAGCACCATTAATATTCGATACATCGCTTACAATAGTTCCATAATAAATTCCAATATTATTATTGTTTTTATATAGTGATGGCAATGATATGCCAACATCTGTCATTATAGATAAATTTTGATTGACATTACTATTTGTTAACAAAGCACATTGTGCTGGAGTGGTAGTATAATTAGCTGTGCTAATATATGTAGAGCCTGGCTGTAAGAGACCAGTTAAAACTAATTGTCTATAACCATCTCTGCTATCACAGCCAATTACATTTCCATCATTAATGGGCGAAAAATTAGTCATATTTGATATTCCACCTAATTGATAACGATAAACTCCATTTGCCGCATTAGTTCCATTTAAAGAATTAACGCTGACATCCCCAGGGTATCCATCATAAAGATTATAAAACATATTGATAGCTTTTTGATGGCTAGATAGCACTTCTTGTACCTTTAAAGCTTTTGCTCTGGTTATTAAACTTTTTGATACTAATACCATTGCTAATGAGACCGTCAGTATTATTATCACGATTGATAATTCAATTAGGGTAAAGGATTTTTTACAAAAACTTTTATCATAAAAATTCATAAGTTTGCATATAATAATTGATCACATGGTGGTGTCAATTATAAGTATTAATTATATGCAAGATAAAATTTATAGTAGTAAACTATTTTAGTATAATTCTTTTACCAGTTTGATCTGAGCTACTTAAAATACCTTCTTCTTCCATACGTTCTATAAAAGTAGCTGCCTTATTATAACCAATTCTTAACCGTCGTTGCAAATAACTAATTGAAGTCTTTTTTTCAGTATGAACAATTTCTACGGCTTGGTTATAAATATCATCTTCGTCGCTATTGTTTTCATTTTCAATATGAATAGTGCTAGAGGTCTCTTCGTCATTTTTTACTATTAAATCAATATATTCAGGTTTATATCTAGATTTTAGATCTTTTACCACTGCTTCGATTTCGCTATCAGCTACGTATGGACCATGAATTCGCGTAAGTTTGCCTGCAGATGCCATATATAACATATCGCCATGCCCCAGCAATTGCTCTGCTCCTTGGTCTCCAAGAATAGTACGGCTATCAATTCGAGAAGTTACCTGATAACTTATGCGAGTTGGAAAATTAGCTTTTATAACTCCAGTAATCACATCTACCGAAGGTCTTTGGGTGGCCATGATTAAATGAATTCCTGCAGCCCTGGCCATTTGGGCTAAACGTTGAACCAAAACTTCGATATCCTTGCCAGCCACAAGCATTAAATCTGCCATTTCATCTATAATAACTACAATAAATGGCATATGCTTAGGGTCGATGAAAAGTTTTTCTTTTATGGCTTGCCCTGTTTTTTGATCATAACCTACATCAATTTCTTTAACAATCTGCCCTCCTCTATCTTTAGCTATTGCTACTTTGTCGTTATATCCTGCTATATTACGAACTCCCAAAGTTGACATTAGCTTATAACGGTTTTCCATTTCTGAAACTACCCATTTTAATGACATAATGGCATCTTTAGGCTTAGTTATTACAGGAGTCAATAAATGAGGGATTCCATCGTATAAAGACAATTCTAACATTTTTGGATCAACCATAACAAATTTGCATTTCTCAGGTGACATTTTATATAACAACGAAATTATCATAGAACTAACCCCCACCGATTTACCAGACCCAGTTGTTCCAGCAATAAGTAAATGAGGAGTGCGAGCTAAGTCTACTACAATTGGCTCTCCTGAAATATTTTTACCTAGCGTAATAGGTAAGTCTACAAGATTATTAGTAAAAGGAGGTGATTCTAAAATAGAACGTAAATAAACAGTTTGTCGTTTAGCATTAGGTAATTCAATACCAATTGCATCCTTGCCAGGAATAATAGAAACTCTAGCTGATAAAACTTCCATGGTACGAGCAATATCACCTGCTAGCCCTATCACTCTAGAGGCCTTGGTGCCTGGCTGTGGCTTAAGTTCAAATAAAGTAACCACAGGTCCGCAATAATAATTACCAATAGTACCCTTTACTCCAAATTCTTCTAAAACCTTTAAAAGTTGAATAACACGAGGCTGAATATTGGCAACTGTTATAGACCTTATATCATTATCTATTGGTAGCCTTAATAAATCAATGGAAGGAGGCAGATATTTTTCAGTAATTTTTTTATTTGTTTCAATAGAATTTTTTTCAAGTTCTATGATGCCCTCTCGACTAATATTTGAATAATTAGATCGCACAACTATATCAAGATTTTTATTATCTTTTCGTGAAACATTGACCGTTAAAAGCTCTTTTATAAAAACCCATACTTTGCTTCGGCTTTTTACTAAATCATATAAGAACTTTAAAAATATAATATATTTGATGGCTCTCACAATAGCTTTTAGCGAATTAATAAAATTAATTATTCCTCTTAGCAATCCTTTTTCTTTTATGGTAATAATATTTGTAATGCCTATGCTGGCATAAAAACATAACACACAGGTAACGCAAGACGATAAAATGGTAATAGTGGAACCGATTAAAGGAATAAAAGTTTTATAAAAATAAAAACCGATGTATCCACCAGGCAACATTTGCATAGCAAAATTATATTTTTCAAATGATCCTAAAACTATACTTAAACTGCATATAGCAATTATAAGAGTAGGAATTCTAATCCATAAAAAAGATAAATAGCCATAAGCTAAAAGATTTAATGACCAGATAGCCATTATAACTATTAATAATCCCGAACTTAACCCACATAATTGCAACATTAAATCCGACACCACTGCCCCTATCGAACCCCCAATATTTTTTATTTTTTCATCATCCGCCACATTAAATGAATTGTCGTTAGCATTATATGAAAGAAGCGAAAGAAAAAGAAAGATAGTTATAAGCAAGAGAGATATTCCCCATATTTTTGTGCCCTTTTCGGAAGAGTTATAATTAGGGGGGGACATAAACAACAATATTACTCTCTTTTATATAATAATTAACGCTTAACAAACTTTTTATTTAAATTCAAGATAATAATCTATTGATATATAAATAATAAATTAATTTGGTATTTGATAAGTTATCTAAAATTTAAAGTAAATTATTTATTCATGAGATTTATTTTTTATCATGGCTGGGGATTATGCAATCATTTTTGGCAACATTTAGCACCTTTTTTTAATGATTATGAATGTATATTCTTGGAATCTAGATATTTTACTCATAAAAATAATATAACTAAAATTCCTAAAGATAATATAAAAAATATTGCCATAGGTCATTCGTTAGGATTTATCAAATTAGTTTTAATGAAAGAAATAAAATGGCACAAGCTAATTAGTGTAGCAGGTTTTAGCAAATTTGTTAACACACCAGAAACTTCAAAAAACCTTAAATATTTAAAAAACACTTTAATAGCAGACCCTATAAAAGGTCTATTATTATTTTATGAATTAGCGGGATTAAATGATGATTTTTGGAAAAAATATATACAGAAAGTAAATATTAATCAAAAATTATTGTCACAGGATTTGAATTTATTAGAAAAAATTAATATTCAAATACCCAATAATACTTTGCATATTGTAGGTGATCGCGATAAAGTTTTAGACCATCATAGTCTTATTAATGCTAAGAATATTATATTACCCAATACGGGTCACAATATTGGATATATAAATCCAGAAGAAATTTTTAAACAAATCAATAATTTTATTATAAATTAATCCAATTATCCCAAAGTTTTATGGATATAGTAAGCGTATTTAAAAACTTTAAAATTCAAGAAGATTCAATAAGATATTTAGAAGCTGTTAGATGGAATAATGAGCCAAAGTGCCTATACTGTGAAAGCACAAGAGCGACAAAAGTTAAAGATGACGAACATTATCATTGCGGAGCTTGTAACAAACAATATTGTGTAGCTGTAAAGACTATTTTCACGAAACTCATTTGCCACTTAAAAAGTGGTTTTTAGCTATTGAGATAATTACAAATGCTAAAAAAGGTATTTGTAGTTTTCAATTGGCTAGAGATTTGAAAGTAAACTAAAAAACAGGGCAAAATATACATAAAGCTATAAAACAAGGACTTTGATTATGCAGAAAGAATTGATGGTAAGGTTGTTTTTGCAATCCATGCAGTGCTTATAAAACAATTCATAAAGATATACTAAAGACATTAAAACTTAATAATGACGAAATATGAGTTTATTAGAGAAAGTTATATTTAAATTTCTACAGGACAATGCAGTAAGTACGCTTGATAAAAAGGTTATAAAATCAAGAAATGAATTGATACAAATATCTAAAACTGCCAAGAATTACTCATGTTTAAAGAGTTTAAAAAGTGAACATGAAAGATTCGCTGAGTTTTCAAATATCTTATTCCTCAAGCTTATTAGCGAAATGGAAGATATTAAAGATAAACATAATATTAGCATTATCGATAAAGATTTAGGTAAATATTTATGCTACGGCATATTGTAAAACTTTGGTAAAATTTACTAGACCCTAGCCTTGGAGAGACTATTTGCGACCGATTTTGCGGAACTTGTGGTATGCTAATTGAAAGCTTTCAACATATTAAATAAGCAATGTCAATGTCTACAAACGCATTGAAAATATTAAAAGAAAAGACCATATATGGCAATAAAATAACAAGTACCACAAGAATTACAAAAATGAATCTTATACTTCAATGGCTGGCTCAAAAAATGGAGGTAGAATAGGAGTGATAGTGCCAGAGAGTTTTTTATTTGATAAAAAATATCAAAAAATAAGGGAATTTATTTTGGATAAAACTGAATTACAGGGAGTGATTTCACTACCAGAAAGTTGTTTTTTGCCATACATTGGCATTAAAACCGACATACTTGTATTTTAAAAAATGTAAAACAAGGCAATACGCAATCTTATTATTGGTACTTTGATGTTAAAAATGACGGCGATAACAATTTAGAAATTATTTTAGCAGAAAAAAATTAGAAAAAGAAGACTATTTACTTAAGATTGGTATTAGAAAAATAAAAATAGAAAAAGCGAAAAATGATTACTTTAATTTTGTTGGCTCAAGGCATATTAATGATTTTCAATATAGTTCAAGATACGCATTAAAAATATGAGGGCTGGCAAAGAAATAAAAAAATTATTAATTCGGGTTTCGAGTATAAAAGAACCAGAAAAAATAATAAGAAAATTAGAAGAGAAAAACAGTCAAATAACAGTATACAATAAAAAAATTGCCGAACTTAAAGCTTTAAATAAAAGCAATATCAATGAAATTTTTACTTCTTAGTTTATTTTTTACTAAAAGCTGATTAATTGGGTAAATTAATATACGATTAAAGATTTAAAACATTGCCATTCCACCATTAACATGTAAGGTTGTACCAGTAATATAAGAGGCTTTTTCACTAGCCAAAAATTCTACCGCATCAGCAATATTTTGAGGTTTACCAAAAAAATTTAAAGGTATTTTTTCTAAAATCTTTTGTTTAAAAGTATCATTTAAAACATCGGTCATAGGTGTTTCAATAAATCCAGGAGCCACAACATTTACTCTTACCCCTCTAGAAGCCACCTCTTGAGCCAAACTCTTTGACATAGCTATTATTCCTGCTTTAGAAGCTGCATAGTTAGCTTGCCCAGCATTTCCCATCATTCCAATAATAGAAGAAATGTTAATTATACTTCCGCTACGTTGCTTCATCATAATTTTTATAACTTCTCTGTTAAGCACAAATGTTGCTTTTAAGTTTATATCCAAAACAGTATCCCAATCTTCATCTTTTATTCTGATTGCTAAATTATCTTTGGTTATTCCTGCGTTACAAACCAACGAATCAATTTTGCCTACTTTTTCATGCAATTGTTTTATTATTTCGGGTATTTTCTCGGTATCTGCTAAATTACAAACTTGGGTAATTATTTTATCTCCAAGTTCAGTTTTTAAATTATCCAACTTATCTTGATTTGTACCCATTGCAATAACGGTAGTACCCGATTTTACAAAACTTTCTACAATCGCTTTGCCAATTCCCCCACTGGCACCAGTAATTAAAGCTATTTTACTATCAAAAGACATAAAAATTTAAGTTAATTAATCAACATTTATTATAGTTTTAGTACGCCATATTTTTTTTTGTAGTTGCACAATACCATAAAGCAAAGCTTCGGCAGTTGGAGGGCATCCTGGCACATAAATATCAACAGGCACAATTCTATCGCATCCTCGCACAACAGAATATGAATAATGATAATATCCGCCTCCATTGGCACAAGAACCCATCGAAATTACATATTTTGGCTCGGCCATTTGGTCGTAAACCTTGCGCAAAATAGGAGCCATTTTGTTGGTTAAGGTTCCAGCCACAATCATAACATCGCTTTGCCTTGGGGATGCCCTAAAAACCACTCCAAATCTATCCAAATCATATCTGCTGGCTCCCGTTTGCATCATTTCAACGGCGCAACAAGCCAAGCCAAATGTCATGGGCCATAGCGACCCTGTTTGAGCCCAATTAGCAAGTTTATCAAGATTAGAAATAACAAAGCCGTGGCTATTAATATTGGCTAAAGATTTATTTACCAAATCGTTTTGAGTGGCATTTGCGTCTAAAAATTCCATTTTTTATAACAAAGTTATATTAATAATATTAAAAAGATAATATTTTTATAATGCAATATTTTATTTAAACTTTTATTGTATTTTATTAATATAAATTAATTTTATTTTATAATATTTTTAATAAAATTTATGCAAATAACAAGCGAAGAAGATTTTAAAGCTCAAAAATTGCAAGAAGGGGGGTTTAAAAAAAGCCAATATAAGCTTGGCAAAGTTGATATAAAATTTGAAAGCGTCTGGATTGAAGCTAAAAAAGACGATCAAGACATTTATGCAATGTTAGCCCAAATAATTTTTACCGCACGTTTACAAAAATTAAAAAGCGTTGATTTACCAATCGCTTTTGGTTGTTTTAATAAAAATAAAGGAGCATTAATAGACAATTATCAAGTTCAAGAAATATTTACCCATACCGACATAAACTGGCTTCAAACTCCGTCTAATATTGACAAAAAAACAGTTGAGCGGATAAAATTTTTGTTAAAAGAAGTTCAAGAATATTCGCTTGATGAATTTGGTAAAGAAATAAAAGAAATTGAAGCTAGAGGGTCGCTTACCAAGAAGCAAATTACTAAAAACAATTTTATAAATGTTTATAAGCAGTGGCTTTTACAAATTGGCAATTTTTTAGAAGATCAAATAAGACCTGATTGTTATTTAGCCGATTTAATGACCGACGGCAATAAAACCATTGCCGATAAATTAGAGGTAGTATTAGACATTAAAAATGAAAAATGGTATTATGAATATAAGGCAAAACACGATTTATTTGGTAAAATAGAAATTAAAGATCAAAAAAAATATGCCAATTTTTGGGCTAAATACGAACGACCACCAGCCGAAGAATATCAAGAATATATTTTAAATAGGCGAGATTTATTGCAACCAAATAATGCTAGAGAAACCAAGGGAGCATTTTTTACACCGCCAATTTGGGCAGATAAAAGCAAAGAATATTTAGAAAAAGCATTTGGCAAAAACTGGCAAGACGATTATTATATTTGGGATTGTGCATGCGGAACTGGCAACCTAGAACTGGGGTTGGTAAATCAGACACAAGTTTTTATGTCTACTTTAGACGATGGAGATTTACGCATTATGGAAAAATTAAAAACTATGCCAAACGCAACGCATTTTCCATTTGATTTTTTAAATGATGATTTTAAGCCAAAAGCCGAGGGTGGCAAAATACCAAATAAGCTATGGCAAATTATAACCAATAGCCCGCAAAAATTAATTATTTATATTAACCCGCCATATTTAGAGGTAACTAATGCTAAAGAATCGGCAGGCACTGGCACAGCAAGAACAGGGGCAACCACCACAGAGTTAAAAGTGCAAATGATTAAAGCAAATTTAGGCAAAGAAAGCAACGAACTGTTTATGCAGTTTTATTTTAGAATTTATACCCAAATTGAGCATTGCAAAATTGGCAGTTTTTCAAAGTTAAAAAATTGCGGTTCACCTAATTTTGAAAATTTTAGGGCATTTTTTAAAGCTAAATTTTGTGGTGGCTTTGTTTGCCGTGCCAACACTTTCGACAATGTTACTGGCAAGTTCCCCATTAGTTTTCAAATTTGGGATTGCGAAGTTAAAGAAGATTTTAAAAATGAATTAACTTTTGATGTTTTGAATGATAATGGAGAAATTGAATATAAAAAAAATATTTTTGTACCTCAGGGATCACATTTAATAAATGCTTGGTTTAAATCAAATAATAAAAATGTTGAAAAAGCTTTATGTTATATACAAAAAAAAGGTAGCGATTTTCAAAATCAAAAATTTGTCGCTTTATATCAAACAGAGCCTAATCATAGCAATAAAATCACAAAATCAAATTTAATTGATGCAATGGTTTACGTTGCAGTTCGCCTGTGCATTCCAGCAACTTGGCTAAACGACAGAGATCAGTTTACTAAACCCAGCCAAGCTAAAAAATCAGCTTATCCAAATGGGCATTTTACCGAGGTTATAACGGGGCAAATGGCATCCAATAGCTTGTTCGATAATACCGACGATGAATACTTAGATTTGTACCAATATCAACTTGATCAAAATTTTATTGGCAATGCTATTACGTTTGCCTTGTTTGAAAAAAATTTTACTTCTTGGCAAATATTCCCCAATAGCGAGGTAGAATTAACGGGAGTTGAAAGAGATATGCAAATTTATGATCTGCTATTAAAAAATAGGGTTTTTTCAATTGAGGCAAATGCCGTGCTTAACATTGCCAAACAAATTTATATTTTGTATTACCAACATTTTAATAATTATAACGCAGGCTGGAATGATGTCTATAAAGTGCTTAAAAAAGATAAAATAAGCAAATTTGACGAGCTTTGGCAAGAGTTTAAATCGGCAAAACAAAACCTTGTCGAAGCTTTGCAACCTTTAATATATAAATATGGTTTTTTAAAAGAATAAAAATTAAATTTAGCTATAAAAAATATATTGATTTTTATTTTATTACCAAAAAGTTATATTTGGGTGCATAAATGGGTGTTATTTTTTAGAACCTGGTCAGATTTGGAAGAAAGCAGCCATAATAAATATTTAACAGGTCGTTGATGTACCCATTTATATTTGTAAAAAATAAAATTTTTTATATATGTTATTGTTAAAATTTGCCTTAAGCTTTTTAATTATTAATATAAGCAACGCCGCTACCTTACAAAAAAAGAATGCCAGCCCTGTTGCAGACAATCAAAATTCACTTTCGATAGGCGAATATGGTCAAGCCCCCGTTTTGTTGCAAGATTCCCATTTAATTGAAAAAATATCACATTTAGACAGAGAAAGAATTCCTGAAAGAGTAGTCCACGCTAGAGGGACAGGAGCTTTTGGCTTTTTCAAAGCTACTAAAAATTTAGAAGAAATAACCAGGGCAGTTCCTTTTGCCAGCGAAGATAAAAAAACCAAAGTTTTTGTTAGATTTTCAACCGTCATTCATGGTAATCATTCGCCCGAAACCTTGCGTGACCCTCGTGGTTTTGCAGTAAAATTTTATACCGAAGAAGGCAACTGGGATTTGGTTGGCAATAACTTACCAGTATTCTTTATTAGAGATGCAATGAAATTCCCTGATTTAGTGCATTCATTAAAACCTAATCCAGTAACCAACCTACAAGAAGGCAAAAGATTTTTTGATTTTTTTGCAAAAACTCCCGAATCAACGCACATGTTTACTAGGTTATTTTCTCCTTTTGGAGTTCCTGCAAGTTATAGAAAAATGGAAGGGTCGAGTGTGCATGCTTATAAATTTGTAAATAAAGATTGTCAAGCAAATTATGTTAAATTCACTTTTAAACCTAGAGAGGGAGTAAAAAATTTAACTATGAAGCAAATAGCCGACATTCAAAAAGACGATTTTAACAACCTAACGAAAGATTTATACGAAAATATTAAAAACAAAAATTATCCTATTTGGGATTTATATATTCAAATTATTAACCCAGACGACAAAGAAAAATTTGATTTTAATATTTTAGATGCTACCAAAATTTGGTCAGAAGACTTAGTGCCAATGCAAAAAATAGGGGAATTAACTTTAAACGAAATTCCAGGAAACTTTTTTCAAAATACCGAGCAATCAGCTTTTGCGCCTAGCAATATGATTCCAGGAATTGAGCCGTCTGAAGATCGTTTGTTACAAGGACGTTTATTTTCTTATGCAGATACCCAAAATTATCGCCTGGGAATAAATCACAATTATTTACCTATTAATGCGCCTTTAGCAAAAAAAATAATTACTAATAATCAAGATGGGGCAGGTTATTCTCCGCCTCGTAAAGATGAAATTAATTATGAGCCTAGTAGTTATAATGATATAAAAGATGACAATGAATATGGTTTTTGCCATTACCAAATTAACGGGCTTGTTAATCAAGGCAGGTTAACGGCTAAAAATGAACATAATTTTAAACAGGCGGGTATGTTTTATAAGTCTCTTTCAAAAGACGATAAGGCTTATTTAATTAAGGCTCTTACTAAAGAACTTGAAAATGTAGATATAAATATTAAAAATACTATTTGTGCTTTTTGTTATAAAGCCGATATTGATTATGGAATAAGAGTTGCTAAGCAACTTAAACTTGACATTGAATATGTAAAAAAAATAGCTAAAAAATATATAGATTAATATTACTCGTTTATTTAATAACTAGGGTCTATAAATTAAGCTAATTATATTTTTTATAAATATCAGCTAAGACTAAAAATATTACAGCTTTTTAAGCTATATAATACATGTAAATACAAATTTTTGATATTTAATCTTATAGGTTAAGCTTATTATAAGGTACAAAATAGTTATAATAACGGGTTATTCTAACCAAATTATATAAATATTGTTATTAATTAATAATGCCCCCAAATAATTAATAACAATATTCCCACTATACCAAACATTGCTATTGCCGTATAATGATAAAATCTGCCAGTTTGCAAAGAGCTAAATAATAATCCCAAAATTTTACATAATTCTATGCTACCTGCTATTGTTTTATTAATAATAATTTTTTCAATAATATTTACGATAATGCTAAAAAAATTAATAAATTTACCAAATGTCGCTTTATAAACTTGGTTAAAGAAAAAATTTTCTTTAGCAGGAATAGAAATAATTTTCATAAATTTCGTCAATACTTGTTCTTTATTAATAAAATAAAGAAAATAACTTATTAAAATACCTTCTACCGCTAATATACTAGGCATTGTTGCTGAGCCATGTGGCACTAAATGCATAAGCTCAAAAACGTTTGACCAAGAAGATGCTATATCATTTGCTTGACCTAGACCCATAAAATTATAACCTATCAATCCCGAAAATATACTAAAAATTGCAAGCACAATCATTGGCAAAAGCATCATAATCCCTGATTCGTGAGCATGATTAAATTTTTCAGAATTTTTAGGTTTACCAAAAAAAGCATAAAATATAATTTTAAAAGAATATATTCCGCTAAATAATATAGCAATATAAGTTGACCAGAAAGCAATATTATAACCCATAATAAAATTGGTTTTCTTTAAAAAAGTTATTGCATAGATACTTTCAAAAATAGCATCTTTTGAGTAAAATCCTGCCAATGGATATATACCACAAAGTGCTAAACTGCCAATTAATAAACAAATAAAAGTGACGGGCATTTTTTTTATCAAACCTCCCATTTGACGCAAATCTTGTTCTCCGTGCATTCCATGAATAACTGACCCTGCCCCTAAAAAAAGTAAGGCTTTAAAAAAAGCATGGGTTAATAAATGAAATATAGCAAGCGAAGGAACCCCAGCGCCAATAGCTACAAACATTAGCCCTAATTGGCTACATGTTGAATAGGCAACAATTTTTTTAATGTCAAATTGAGCAATACCAATGGCTCCCATAACTGCCGAAGTAATTGCTCCAATTAACGTTATTAAAAATAATATGGTTGGCGAAAATTGTAGCAAAGGAAAAAGCCTAACCATTAAAATTATTCCAGCAGTTACCATGGTAGCAGCATGAATTAAAGCTGAAGCTGGAGTTGGACCTTCCATGGCATCTGGTAACCAAATATGAAAAAATATTTGAGCTGATTTAGCCATTGCGCCAATTAAAAACATAAATAATGCCAAATCAAGCATATTAAAAGCTCCAAAAAAATTTACCGACATTAAAGCAGAACTGCTATTAAAAATATCATAAAAATTTAAAGATGCCGAAAAATTAAACAATATAAAAATGCCAATTAACATCCCTATATCCCCTATTCGGTTTACTATAAAAGCTTTATACGACGCTTCATTAGCAGAATTTTTTTTATACCAAAAATTAATAAGCAAATAAGAGCATAGTCCGACTCCTTCCCAGCCAGCAAAAAACTGTATAATATTGCCCGAGCAAATTAATAATAACATGAAGAATACAAACAGATGCAAGTAACAATAAAATCTATAAATATCCTTTTCTTCATCTAAATAAGAAGCCGAATATACATTAACTGACAAAGCAATAAAAGACACAATAGAAAACAATAAACTGCTTAGTTTATCAAGAGAAATTTGCCAAAATAATTCTCCGTTTTGAATAAGATTAATAAAAGAAGCAATATTATATGTAATGATTCTATTAAAAAAAAATACTTCTTTTAATATAAACACTGATGCGCCAAAAATAATTAAAGATATTAAAATTGCGAATATTTTAACATGTTTTTTGTTAAAACTCACTCCACTTATTTTTAATATAAACGAAGAAAATAAAGGTAAAAATAATGTTAAAAACGCTATTTTGTGCATTTTTTATTTAAATAATCAATCATATTAATATATCTGTAATATTGTTTTTAAAAAGCAAGGTAGTTAAATAAGTCTAATATTAAAAATAATGATTTACTTTTTTATTTTCATTTATATAGATTAATATAATATTTGCAATTGATTATGATTAAAATTTACGCTTTACAGGACGGATATTTAACTGAAAGGCAATCCATAGAAGGAATTATCAAATTTGAAGAAACAGTTTGGATAGATATAAAAGAGCCTACTGAAGAAGAAGAGACAATAATGCTCAAAAACTTTAATATTACCTTGCCTAATATCATAGAAATTGACGATATTGAAGTTTCGAGACGTCTTCATAGCGAGGATGGAATTCACTATTTAACCGCCTACATGTTATCTTCGGAAGAAGCTGGTTATTTTCAATCAAATTCAGTAAGGTTTATTTTAATAAAATCTATTTTAATTACTGTGCGCTATGTTGAAATAGATTTATTTAATCAAGTGCAAAATATATTTTTGCCATATAATCCCGAAAGTGGACATCAGGTTTTATTAGCTTTATTAAAATCATCTATCTATCATTTTGCCGATGTCTTAGAACAGATAGGATTTAACATCGAATTACAAACAAAAAGTATTTTAAACACAAAAAGTGATGCAAATATTAAAGATGATTTTAGAGCCATTTTGCAACACGTCAGTCGTAGCGGAGATTCTACTTCTAAAGCAAGAGAAGGCCTGATTTCTATCAATCGATTAATTACCTATATAACGCAAGAGCAAACTTTTAGCATAGCTATAAAATCACAAATTAGCATTATGGCCAAAGATATTTCAGCTCTCAATGATCATACATTTTTTCTATCTAACCAAATTAACTTTTTATTAGATGCAACCTTAGGCATGATAAATATTGAACAAAATGTTGCTATAAAAGTATTTTCTATAGCTTCTACTATGCTTTTACCACCGACATTAATTGCTGGTATTTATGGCATGAATTTTATTCATCATATCCCAGGTAGCGAATGGAGATATGGATTTTTATTTGCTTTATTTTTAATGGCGGTTTCCTCTTATTTGCCTTATAAATATTTCAAAAAACGAGGATGGTTTTAAATTTTTAATATATTATAGCATGATAAAGTTTTTTTGGCAATTTATAAAACCATATAAATTAAAATTTTTTTAATTATTTAAGTTTCTTTTACCTCCCCTATAATAAGATTTGGCTTTGATTATTTTTTAAAGCTTATTGTTAATGCTTTAACTAATATAGATGTTAACAATTTACATAATCTATTACATTTAGTAAGTTTTTACATAATTTTATCAATAACTAATTTATTTTTCTGGCGTATTTCGGCTATTTTTTTAGCAGACATAGGAAGCAAAATTAACAAAAATATAATTTGTCATTGTTATAGCCATATTCAAAAAATGCCTTATAGTTTTTTCAGGATACCCAAAGTGGAATAATATCTAATTTTATAGGACTTTTGATTTATTAAGGCATCAGTTTATTCAAAATATTATAGGGATTTTTAGTGCATTTATTATAATTGGATTTATAAGCCTTAAAATGCTGTTTATAAGTATTGTATGGGGTGCCATTTTTGTAATGCTCATGTGGAAAATGAGCCCCCCTATGTCAGATTTATCAAAAAAATCTTCTGATAGTTTATATAGTGTTTTTGGAAATATAGCCGACACGATCACCAATATTTTTAGTTTATTTAATTTTGCCAAAAGTAAAAATGAATTGCAAAGAATTGAAAATCAATTAGATAAAGATTATATACCTAGCTATAAATCAACTGGAATGTATAACGTATATTACAATATTGTGTTTGACACTTTAGGAATAATATTTTTTGCTTTTAACTTAATTTTTATTGTTTATTTGCATAGTATTGGTCAGGCAACTACTGGAGATATTGTCTTTACATTTGCAGTTACTGATCGCTTTATTGATTGTATAAGTAGGTTTACAGGTTCGTTGCAGGGGGTTATTAGTTATGTAGGATCGTTAAAAAGCTCACTTTCAATTTTAGACGTTCCGATTTCAGATATTGATAAGTTGCAAGCTTTGCCAATTAAAATCACTAAGGGAAAAATTATATTTAAAGATATAAATTTTTATTATGAACCTTCTAAAAATATATTTGTTAATTTTAATTTAACCATAAAATCTGGTCAAAAAATAGGTATAATTGGAACTTCGGGAGCAGGAAAAACTACTTTTATTGCAATATTATTAAAAAATTTTAAAATTAACTCAGGTAATATAACTATAGATGATCAAAATATTTATGATTATACCTCAGAATCTTTGCGAAATCAAATTTCTATAATTCCTCAAGAGATAATGCTGTTTAATAGAAGTTTGGCCGAAAATATAGGATATGGAAAAGAAAATTCATCATTAATAGAAATTATAAAAGCTGCTAAAAAAGCTAATATTCATAACTTTATAGATAGTTTACCAGAAAAATATAATACTTTCGTTGGAGAAAGGGGTATAAAATTAAGTGGAGGTCAAAGGCAAAGAATTGCAATTGCAAGAGCAATTTTAAAAAATGCGCAAATTATTATTTTAGATGAAGCTACTTCAAGTCTTGATACCGAAACTGAAAGAGAAGTTCAAATATCCATTGATGCAATCATAAAAGAAAGTAAGGCTACTGTTATAGCTATAGCTCATCGAACTTCTACATTAAAATATATGGATAAAATTATAGAAATAGGTAATGGTAAAATTATAAGAGAAGGATCATTTGATGAAATATGTGGGAAGAATAGTTAATTTATAATATATATTATAAATATAAAAAAAAATCATTTATTGATCGATAAAGCTGGTTTAATAGTTTAGAATAAAATTAATTTTGTAAATAAAATCTAATCATATTTTGAACTAACTTTGAAGCATCTTCTTCTTTTCTTTGAAAAATATTTCTTCCTACAATCGAACCATTTCCGCCGCCTGCTAAAATACCTTTTACATCTTCGTACATTTCATTATTGGTTTTAGTTTCTCCACCCGAAAAAATAACCATTCTTTGACCAGCAAAACAAGAGTTAACGACAATTTTTATTCTATCACTAATAGTAACAAAAGGTATATTAAAATCTTGATAATATTTTTTTGGCTCTGGCTTTTCAACCGTAGCATTAGGTATTTTAACTTTAACAATATGAGCTCCTAATTGACAGGCCATTTGAGCACCATAAGCAATTAAATCCACAGCCATACAATCTTTTATTTCCTCCCCTCGAATATAAGACCAAATTATTACAAGTAATCCTCTAGACTTAGCTTCTTTGATAATTTCTGCCAAATCGGTTATCATATTTAAAAACTGGCTTGAACCTGGATAAATTGTTAGTCCAATAGCATCACATCCTAAACGCAAAGCATCATCCACACTTGCCGTAATAGCTTGGTTGGGAGCTGAATCTTTGGGCATTAATGCATTAGAACTGTTAATTTTTAATATTAATGGTATTAAACCAGGATATTGCCCCGAAGCAGTTTCTAAAAAACCAACCGATCCAGCTAAAGCGTTTAATCCATTTTTAATAGCAAAATTATAATGATACTCTGGATTATAGCTAGCAGTATTCATAGCAAAAGACCTGTCTGCACCATGTTCAAAACCTTGATCGACTGCCGAAATTATCATTTTACCAGTGCCAGCCAACTGACCATGATTTAATATTTTATAAAGCCTGGCTCTAATACCAGGACTTTCGTAAGAATAAAAACTTAATATTTTACTAACTACATTAGAATACATATTAAATAATAATTAAATTTAGTTATTTGAATACAAATTAGAATCCATTGTTTATAACAAGCAAGTGCTATATTTATATCAGTTAATATGTAATTATTTTATCAAGCATTAATTATGTTAATTATAAAAATAACATCAATTTATCTTGCTAATTAAAAAATAAATTAAATATTTAAGTCAAAATTAAACCATAAATTTGGAATTATTACTTATTTTTAAAAATGCCTAGACATTTCATTTTGTATGTAAACGATAATTCCGTAAAAGTTTATCATGCCATCAAAAACAGTATAGCCTTTTATAATAAATACGATCTTGAAGATACAAAAGCGTTAGTAAATTTAATATCTTTGCTTGATAAGCATTACTCATGGAAAATTTCTCTTTATTTGGAGACATCCGAAGTAATGATAGAGAAAAAAGTTTTTACTAAAAAAAATGCCAAAGATGTTAAAGCAATAATATCAAATTATATACATAAACCAGGATATTTATTTACTTGTGGCATACCAAATAATCAATATGAAGCAACAGCAAAAAAAAACCAAAACGATACTGAATATGTTATATTAAGTGTCCCTGAATCTGCTAGTTTAGGGCTAAAAAATTTAATTACTTTTGTTAGTGAAAGCAAAAATAAAATAGAATTAATAAATTTTTTGCCAATAGGTTTAGGTCTTTCAAACATTGTTAAAAACGAATACAATACTATTAATACTGTAATGAGGGTGCGAAAAGATCACACATATGCTATAGATGTTTTTTATGGATTTAGCTTTATCTTGCATCGAGAAGACATTTTGGATGAAAAAACAACTTTAAAGCAAGAATTAATGAATACCATCGGATATGCAGAAACTTTAGTTACCAATACTAGTATTACCTTTATTACCACAATTATGACCGAAATAATTTTTTCTAAAGAGGAAATTAGTGGAATTAAAAGTGATAAATTAAATATCATACATGGCAATGATATTGTTTCTAGTTTTGGAGCGAAAGCAAAATTAAAAAAAAATAGCGAAAGCCAAATAGATGATGGAATTTTGGCAGTTATTTTTATAGGAAAACATAAACACCCCTCATTCGTAAATATTTTATTAAATAAAAAAAAATTATTTTTTAAATCTCTTCCTATTTCATATGGCGTGATAGGTTTATTAGTCGCTATACTTTTAGCAACCGAAGTAACTAATATTTTTATTAAATTACCCGAGAAAATTAAAAAAATAGCAGCAGCCGAAGAGCAAGCCGACAAATTACGTAAACAATTAAATGAGTTAAAAAAAGTAACTATAAATGAAGAAACTCTGTCTTATATCAAGGCATGTGCTGCTTTAGAAAACATTGATCTACAAAAAACTAATTATGGCTATTTAGCTGAAACTATGAATAAAGCCATTGGTCAATATTCGGATAAATTACTTTTCACTAAATATTCTTTTACGTGTAGTCAAAATTGCTATGGAAGCAATGCTAATATTAAATTTTTTATTAGTGGGGAGTTATTTAATCGGGATGGAGAATATGAAAGTATGATTAGTATGATTAATAAGATTAATAACAATATTCAAAAAAGTTTTCCTTTATATTTAGTTTTACCTAATAATAGTCAGATTAGTATACAATTAGGTGTAAAATATTATAAAGTTCCGTTTGAGTTAGCATTATCTAAATAATGCAAATGAGAATTAACAAAAATAATAGCTTTTACGATTTAATACTTAAGCATATTATAATAGAAGTAGTAATAATTATATCAATTAGTATTTTATACATTGGCTATGGATTTATTGATAGAATGTTTATTACCCGGGAGAATGAAAGAGAGGAAAAATTGCATGCGTTAGACACTTCTATAAAAGATTATAACCAAAAGATTTTAGAATATAAATCGTTACTAGATCAACTTAAAGCTACTGGAGAAGATAAAAAAGTAGTTTCAGGTTTAAAATTAAGCAATATAGAAAGTATATTTTCAAGTTTATCTGAAAAATTTGGAATATATGATATGAAATTATCTTTTACAACAGTTGATGCAAAATCAGCTTTACATAATGTCAGCATTCCAGTTTTGCCTACAGGAGTAAAAATCGTTGGTTATTCTTTTAATATTTCAGGTAAGGTGCAAGTGGAAACTGATGTATATAATATGCTATATTTTTTAGAAACATATTTGCCAGGAGTTATAATCGCCAATAAAATATCTATTGATTCAAATTTAATAAACCCAACATTTGAAAAAATGTTAAGAATAAAAAGATTAAATATGGAAGTTAAAGGTGAATGGTTCTTTTTAACCACAGATTAATATGATAAAATATTTTGTTTTTTTTCCATTTTTGTTAACTAACGCAATTGCAGGCAAACCAGCAACTCTTCAGCAAGAATCCTTTGCTCCTCCTGTAATATCTATTATAAACACCGAAAGTAATAAAAAAATTGCTCCCGTTCATATCGAAGATTTTAAAATAAAAATTGATCAAGCATATTTAAATAAAATTGACATATTAGCAAATAGCAAAAGATATCCAGATGATTCAATTAAAATTATTCCCAATGCCAATAAATCTTATGGAATAGAGCAAATTATTTTGCCTGAACTAATTGAAAACATAGATACTAAATATTTTTTAGAAGCGGTTGTTTCAGATCATGAAGATAAAGAATGGTTTGTTATAATTAATAAAAAAATATATAGTAACGCACGAAGAGGAATAGAAAATTTATTTGAAATTATAGAAGCAACAGGAAGGCATACCGTTATTAAATTTTTAAAATTTGATAATAA
>JANYEN010000046.1 GCA_025363115.1 Alphaproteobacteria bacterium
TCATTACCAGTAGTATTGGATTTTTGGGCAGAATGGTGTGGACCTTGCCGAAATCTTGCTCCTATATTAAAAACTATATCTGAAAAACGTAAAGATATTAAAATAGTAAAAATTAATATCGACGAAAACTCAGAATTAGCAATGCAATATAGAGTTCAGTCTATTCCTACGTTAATACTAGTTAAAAATGGCAACAGTGTGGATACCAAAGTAGGTTTTTCTTCAGAAATTGATCTATCTAGTTGGATAGATAAAAATATCAGCTAAATTATTTTTTTATCAATAATGCAGATAAGAAATTTTGTTAACGCTATTTTAGCAGAACGCAGTATTATTATATCTAGTTCTAAAGGAGTAAGGCAATTAAAACTTAGCAAGTCACATTATATAGTATTTTTCATTATTATATTAACAGGATTTTTATATCTTTGCATATCGTTAATTAATATTAAAATAAAAACTGACGGACTAAGAAATATATATCATGAAAAAGAAAAATTAGAAATTGTCAACACAGAATTAACCAACAATATTAATTCTTTATCGACAGAAATAACCCATATTAATGATTATTTATCAGTTTTAGGAAAAGACATAGGAGGCAAAAGGGAATCTTTACAAGAAAAAATTAAAATATCTGATAAAAAAAATCCCAAACCTGCACAGATACCTTATAAAACTAACGATAACCTAGAAATAATCAAAGCTAACATGTCTGAAGCCTTTAGCAAAATAAACGATAGGCAAAATTATTTAATCAGAATTGCCAAACACGTAGCACCTTTTAGTCCGATTGCTAAAGCCTCTGCACCTAATATGGATACTTACTATAATGGAAATCTTGAACTCCATAAAGCTTCTTTAGTTACTGATTTAAAAAATGCCATCAATATTGAAAGATCAATTTTATATTTACCAGTTGCACCGCCTATTTATAATTATCGCATTACGAGCAGTATGGGCAAAAGACTAAATCCAGTTACCCGCAAAGTTACAATGCATCACGGAATAGATTTAACAGCTCAAATTGGAGCACCTATTTTAGCAGCTGGTTCTGGTAAGGTTAAATTTGCGGGACGACAATCGGGATATGGAAATATTATTGAAATTGCTCACGGAAATAGCATATCCACCAAATATGCCCACCTACAAAAAATATTAGTCAAAGTTGGTGATAAAATTAATATTGGTGATAAAATAGGTCTAGAAGGAAACACTGGATGTTCATCGGGACCTCACTTACATTATGAAGTATTATTTGCAGGCAAATCTCAAAATCCTTATCATTTTATCTCAGCAACAAACAATGTTAAACACCAAACAGCCAAAAAATAGCAACGATCTTAGTGTAGTTGGTCAAACTATGAATATTACTGGAAATATCACCATGGCTTCAGATATTGATATTTTAGGATCTTTTAATGGCGATGGAGAATTTGATTGCATCAATATTAGAGAATCAGGAAGTGTTAAAGGTAATATTTCGGCTAATAAAATTAGTATCGCTGGCAAATTTGAAGGAAAAATTAACACAAAAAAAATAATAGTTAGCAAAACTGGGTCTCTAACTGGAGAAATATTTTATGAATCTATTATTATAGAAGATGGAGCTATATTAAATTGTGAACTTAAAAGAACTATCTAGGTTATATGTACGATAAAAACAATATTTTTGCTAAAATAATAAGAAAAGAAATTGTAGCGGATATTGTCTACGAAGATGATATATTATTAGCTTTTCATGACATCGATAAAAAAGCAAAAATTCATGTCTTGATAATACCAAAAAAACAATTTATAAGTTACCAAGACTTTATTAAAAATGCCTCTAATGAAGAAGTTGTATATTTTTTTAAAAAAATTGATTATATAGCAAATATCCTTAGTATACAAGAAAGTTACCGCTTGGTTACTAATCATGGTGCAGAAATGAAGCAAGTGGTTTTTCATTTTCATGTCCACCTTTTAGGTGGTGGATTATTATAATAAATAAAATCTAGACAAAAAACAAAATATATATATCCCATATTAAATCAATAAAATCTTTTTAATGTGTTTATAAAAAATTTTGCAAAAAAGATAATAAAACTATTAGCATCGCTTTTTATAATTATATTTTTGCCAATTGCTTTTGTTATAGCGTGGTTAATGCTAGGACATATTGAATGGCAAAATTTACTAAAAATACAAAATAAACAAAGTGAGGTATTTTTTTCTGATTACAAAATTGAAGCGGACAGAATTACTACCGAAGGATATGGACTAAAATCTTTGGGAACTATTTTTTTTAGAGTAAATAATTTTTCATTAAATGACGTCAAAAAACATACAATAAAAATACATATTAAAGACGCATATTTTTCTATTTCAATAAAAGATATTTTATTAGGCCATTTTTTACCAATTGTTTACAAAGCCAATAAAGTAAATATTGAACTTGATTTAGATAAAATAGGTAATAAAAAAGAATATTTAGATACGCAGTCTTTAATATCTTATATTGTAAATTACATAACTACAATTGTAAATTATTCATTATACGACAATAGTATTCCAAACGAAGATATAAAAAATATTAGCTTATCTTTTATAAAAGATAATAAAAAACTAACTCAGCTTACAATAGATAATATTCATACTTCATTTGAATATAAAAAAATTAGAATACTTAGAAAAATAAAATCAGTAATGTATAATCTAAGCTTTTTAGTCAACAATATTCCATCGAATTTACAATTAGAATGTCAAAAAAATATCCACGAATATTTGTCATGCGCAATAAAAATAAAGAATCTATCTTTTGATCCTATATTCAATCAAGCAAACAAAGAAGATAATCTATTATTATCATTAAATTCATTATTTAATATAGAGGCGATAACTTATATTCAAAAAAATAAAGTAAAGGTTTTAAAAGGAAAATTTCATTCTAACAATAATTTTAAAATATCCAATAGTATCAATAAGAATCAAATTAGCATTAACAAACTTTCTTCGGATTTTATAATTACAGATAACTTTCGGCACATTGAAATAAATAATTTATCGGCTGATCTTGAAGGAGAGGATATATTTTATGTTGATTTGTTAAAAGCTGACTTTTTACATAAAGATAAAATTAGTATCCTAGATTCAGGAAATATATTTTTTAAAGCCCATCAATTTAAATTAGAAAAACTATATTATTATATGAAAATTTTTGCGCCAAAGCATATTAATTCTTTTAAAAACCTATTAAATAGTATTTTTATTGCACCTAATGCAAATATACAGCCTCAAGGAACAATGGTATGGGAAAATTTAAAAAGAAATTTGCCTGGTAAGCAGTCAAACATGCAAGCTACAGAATATAATATAGATATAAAAGCCGAAGATAGTATAGCATATATACCTTCATTGCATAACCTGGAACTTAAAAATGCAAAAGTAGATATAAATCTCAAGCCTAGCCAAACTTTGGTTAAATTCAACGAAGTAGAAGCATTTAATTCTAAAATTGATGGGATAGAAATTTTTTATGAAAATAACTTAATTCAAGCGACCGTTAAAGGAAAAAATCAAAAAACAGTTTCAATAATGAAATTACTTAGTCATATCATACATCCTGGCATATCGGAAAAAATTAATATATCCGAAAATGATATTTTTTCTGAATGTGATACCAAAGGTAAAATAAAAATCCCCATTACTTATAACGCTAAAAAAAATTATTTGAACGCGGATATAGATTTAAAAATAACAACTAAAAATTTTAAATATTATAATCCAAAAATCTTGGCTAATTTAGTAGTGTTAAATATTAAAAAGCTTCATAAATCTCAAAAAGTAGATGTTAGCGGAGAAGTGGATAATGTTACAGCAGGCGAGACTAATCCAGTAAATTATACCAATTGTAAACTAATTATTCCAGTTATAACCTCCTATAAAAATCAAGATATAGATACCGTTAATATAAACAATGCTGAATTTTTATGTCGAGAAAATACATTTTTTAAAGCTAATATATCTTATAACAATAAAAAAGAATATTACATTGATATAAAAAAATTTAAGTTTTTTAATAATAATTTTAGTGCATTATTTTTTAATAATTCTTTAACTGGATATCATTTTTCTATCAAAGGCGAAGGAATTGATCTGACACCTTTTTTAAATTTGCTAAGCAATTTTAATATATCAAATTTTAATACCAAGCACGACGTAATCGATGCCAATATAATTAAAATGAAAATAAAGACCGATACTGCCACTAATTTACGTAATATTTTTAATTCAGTATTACAAAAAACCCATAATTTAAATAAAATAACATCAGTAAATGCTGGTGATATTGATATAAAATTTTATATAAAAGACGTGATAATGCTAAATAATTACCACATAAAAAATTTTGATGCTAGCTGGATATTAACTTCAAAAGATGGCATAAATGGTAGCATGATTGGAGAAATTACTAATATTAATAGCAAAAATATTGAATATCTAACATTCAATATTTCAAAAAACAGCAATCATTTTAAAAATATTTATTTTAGAACCAGTAATATTAATAGTCTAATAAATACAATTATATTGCATCCGCCACAGGAAATTCAAGATGGAGACTTAATAATAAAAGGATTAATAGATCCTGCTAACAATATAGAAGGAGTATTATCTTTAGAAAAGATTGTATACAGAAGGCAGAACGCTAAAATTTTTAAAGATGTAACAATCAATAAGGTATATTCACAAATGCTATACGATTATCAAACAAATATTATTAAACTTGAAAAAGGAAAAATAGAAAGCACGGGAATTAGAGGTAATTTTGATGCTAGTTTAAATTTAAATAATGAATATTTAAATTTTATATTATATTTGGGATTTAGTGGCACTAAATATGGAATCGCAGATATACCTATATTGGGAAATATTTTAACTTTATCAACTAGTAAAAATCGTTATTTATCAGGCTTTAAATATCAGCTTAAGGGCTATCTTAATCAAGAATTAGAAGGTTCATTAAAAACACTAAATGGTCTTAGTTGGCTAACGGGATATCTTCCGATAGTTATGTTAGCTTTATCAGGAAATTAGATATATAAAACTAATTGCTTCCTTGTTTTAGTAACAAAATTATAAGTTTAAATAAATAAATTTTAATAATATGAAAAAAATAGTGGCAAAAAAAAATAAATGCGAAAATTATGTCAAAATTAAAAAAGTTTGTAAAATTATGATAGATAATTTAAGCAATAAAATAATCAATATCAATTCAAGTGATAATCAAGTAAAATTATGGAAAAATGAAGATAGTGCTTTAGAAATTTTAACTAAACTAATTGTAATTCTTAATAAACTTGATGGTAAAGTTGAAGATGAAAATATTATTAAAGGTATTGATAAAAAAATTAGTAAGAATGATTTTTTAGCCTTAGAAGAGTTTGTAAAAAATTATGACAAAATTAATATTTTAAAAGAATAAATAAATTGCCAATTAAATTCAGTAGAATATTTATATAAAATAAATTATTAACACAAACAATGCAAAACTCTTCTATTATTCAAAAGTTTAAGGTTATTCCTTCTTATTTTTCTCGTTTATTATTAAAAAAAATATGCATTATCTTAATTTTTCTTAATATATATGTAATATCCAATATATTATTTAGCAATAATAACATATCTTCTTATTATAAAATAGAACAAAAAATAACTTTAAAGAAAGAAAAACTTCATCAAATAATATCTCAAAATCATGAATATGAACAAGAAATATCTATGTTGCAAACTGCAAATTTAGATTATGATTATTTAGAAGAATTAGCTCGTAAACAATTAAATTATTCTTATTCGGACGAAAAAGTTATTGTTAATCCAAGGTCTGAAAAGATTTAATGGTAATAATATACAAAAAGGCACTAAATAATTATATCAGATGTTTTTTCATAATATTCTCTATTGTCTCTAAACTTTTATCGCTGTTTTTTATTTCATCTATAATTTGATGCTAAATGTTAAGTGGTGGTATTGGGATTTTAATCTTGAAAAATATCCGCTATATTGACTTGAAGATATACTGGGCAAAAGAAATTGAACCAAATAATAGAAAAATTTTATTTGTACTGCCCATGATTTATTTTTATAAATTACAATCCATCTCTACTGTAGAAAAATGGAAAATATATTATTTAATACGTAGGCTATGCTCGCCAAATGCTATTAACGGAATACCTTTTATTATGCCTTCTTCTTGGTTTGTATATCCAGAAATAAACTCTTTTTATTGTGAGATAATACCTCTCTTCTTGCCAATCTGTTTTATTCAATTGTTTTTTTGCAGTATCAGCTTTAATTAAAACTTTTTTTGGAGATTATATTTGATATTTCAATTTAATTTAACTGTTTTTGTCTTTTTTGGCATTAATTACTGTTAATATAACAAATAAATTTTTCCTCGTTCCAATATATAAGTTATTCAAAATTGCAAATATAGGTATTGCCTTGTATGTCTTTATCGCTGTCTACAATGTTTTGATTATTCAACATTTTATAGATGTAACTACAAACTTTAGTATTATCAAAAATATTATCTTCCAGAATATAACTTAAAATCTATTTTGTCATCTAAATTTTTAGGTAACGGATGTATGCCTTAGTATTTTTGACTAAGAGAATTTTCAAGCCTAAAAATAGTTTTTTCTCTTCTGCCTTTTCCTGTACCGTTATCATATATTGAAACGATACATTTTGTACTACAAGCTGGAATGAAAAATTTTAACTTTTCTTTATCATCATTTGTTAATACACGTTCTTTAAATTTTTCAAAATCAACGTTATCTTCATTACGAGATTCTTCAATAAGAGATGGATTACCATTATAATTAATATCTTTTTTATATCTTCAACTTGATGAATCAATTTGTCTATTAGCAAAACTGTAGTTTTTGATCTTTTTTAGCGAAAACTATAACTGTTGGTTTGTCTGTTGCAAAAAACACGCTTCTAATAGCTACTCAAATTTTACAATTTCAAAATTTTCTATCAGAAGTTTTCTTGCCTTGAAATATACCTGGATTTGGGAATGTTATACTTGGTAATAAATTGCACAAATACTATTTTCCTTGAGAAGCTGGGCTGTTCTTCTATAAACACAACTCTATATCATTGCTATCATAACCTAAATATTTAAAAAGAGTAAAATTATCTTGTCAATTTTCAAATATAATTTTAAAATCTTCAACAGAAAAAAGTGGGTTTTAATAACTGCATAAAATTTTTCTTTTTGAATCAAATCTTCTCCAAAAGTTTTACACTCAGTTAATGAAAAAGCGTTCTGATCTTGATTTTTTACTAAGATGTCAAAAACTGACCCTCTTCTTTTCTAGCAGCTCCGTATGGCTTTTTAAGTTCAATCAAATTTGGCTTATATCCAATAGTCAAAAGTCTGTCAACGTAAGCAAGAACAACTAAATTTTCTCTTTTTCAGATTTTTCATTGTTTAAACTATAACATTTCTTTCTATTTGAATTAACAATAATTTTACTTCCATAGTTAATTATATTATTGTCAAAACTACATAAAATTGTGTAGTTGTGATTATTATTGTATGTTTTTATGTATAATCACCACTGCCATTTTGCAACTTAAATTCTAACAATGTGTACGTAATGGTCCTTTCTACGATAGACTGGAATCCTTCTATTATATTTGTGTTTACTTTGAAAGCTGAAAGCAGTTTTTGCATCAACCCTTACATACTCGCCTGCACTATGCTTAACGCTTTTATGTTTATATCTCTTTTTTAAAGATTTGTAAACCATATAAGTATCAGTAATAATGGTTGAACCATTTTTTACACTAACATTAATTTTAGGCAATAGATGTTCTTTTTGCGCGTCAACAACTTTCATTGCCTTAACCTTAGCTGTTTCACTATTAACCATTCCGAGTACAACTACTTTTTCTTTGTCGCCTGTTCCTTTCTTACCTTTAGCGTGTATGTTTCTCTCACGACCACCTATGAAAGCTTCATCTATCTCAACAGTTCCTTGAAATTCTTTGTATTGTTGTTTTTCACTTTCAATTACAAGATGTCTTAATCTATGTAACATGTGCCAAGTTTTTTTTGTATTATGCTAGTATTATCAGCCACAAAATAAACCGCAATAAGCCCTTTTCTTAAGTTTAATTTACTGCCTTTAAATAGCTCCTATTTTTATAGTGCAAACTGAGTTATGATCACAATAAACACATTTTGGCTTGTCATCCCAACGCAATTGCATCATATATTCAAAGCAATCTTCTTCGGTCGCAAGTTTTGTTTATAAACCAAGTAAACTTTTAAAGTTCAATTTCAACATAAAAAACCAATTAAATCAATATCTATATGGGTAATAACGCTACATTAATTTTAATTGTTAACAAAAATTAGTGCCTTTTTGTATATTAATTGCCGATTTAATATAAAAAATATTGACTTTTAGAAATCAAAGATAAGCTTTTAGTAAGATTTTTAATATTGAATAAAATAATTTTTATTTACTAAATGGCCACTATAAATCAATTAATTAGACATCCAAGAGTCTCCCCTCATTATAAATCAAAGGTTCCAGCGTTAAATGGAGCTCCACTTAAACGAGGAGTTTGCGTAAAAGTATACACTACGACACCTAAAAAACCCAATTCTGCTTTGCGTAAAGTTGCTAAAGTTAGAGTCAGCACAGGAATGGTAGTAACTGCTTATATTCCAGGAGAAGGTCATAATTTACAAGAACATTCTGTGGTTTTAATACAAGGAGGAGGAGCCAAAGATTTACCTGGAGTAAGATATCACGTAATACGAGGTACTCTTGATACTCAAGGAGTAAAAGATAGAAAGCAAGGTCGTTCAATATATGGCTCTAAACGTCCAAAAGCAGGTGCTGTAGCAAACAAAAAAAAATAAGCTAATATAATATGTCTCGTTCAAAAATTGTTAGAAAAACAAGAAAAATAGATGCCGATCCAATATACAACAGCAAATTAATATCAAAAATAATAAACTGTGCTATGTACGACGGCAAAAAAGATACTGCAATGAAAGGTTTTTATGGAGCTATAGATAAACTTAAAGATTTCTTTATTTCTGAGTATATAAGAATTACTAGTGGAGCTTTTTCGGATACAGAAAAAATAGCCTGGGCAATTGAATATGCCATCAATAAAATTGCTCCTAATGTAGAAATTAGAACTAGACGTATAGGGGGTGCTAACTATCAGATACCAGTATCTTTGTCTCCGCATCGTCAATTAAGTTTAGCTATACGTTGGTTAATAACTGGAGCAAGATTAAGATCTGAAAGAGGAATGATTGATAAATTTGCGGCGGAGCTTAAAGATATTTTTAACGATCGTGGCGAAGCAATTAAAAAAAGAGAAACTGTTAGAAAAACTGCCGATGCTAATAAAGCTTTTGCGCATTATGGAGCGAATGGTTAGCAAAAGTTAAAAACTAAAACAAGATATAAAATAAAATTTAATAATTACTGCCAAATTTTTTTTATAAAATGTGGTAAACTTTATAACCCAAGAAAATTTAGCAAAAAATAGTTTTATTACTAACAGTTACAAAAACTAATTACATAATACGTGAAACTCAAAAAATTATAAATCACAATTAAAGTTTTATTTAACTATTTTAATCTTTCGGCAACCCTTAATTTTGCACTCCTAGCACGTAAATTTTTTTCTTTTTCTATTTTACTACAAATTAAAGGTTTTTTAGTTATTGTTTTAATAAAAAAGTCGTTATTTTTAATCTCCTGACTTATATTGTCATAATTGCGATCAAATACTATATTTTTTTTTCCCGAATAAAAATTGAATATACTCTTAGCAATTCTGTCTTCTATAGAATGGAATGTTATTACTCCAACTCTTCCTTCTGGTTTAAGCATAAAAATTGCTTTTTTTAATGATTTCTCCAATTCATTTAACTCGTCATTTACTGCAATTCTGATAGCTTGAAACGTACGAGTAGCGGGATTTATTAGATCGCTATATTTTCCTACCGCTCCAATTATAATATCCGCCAATTGTTTAGTATCTGTTATTCGTTGCTTTTGACGATATTCTACAATTTTTTTAGCAATTATTCGAGATTTTTTTTCATCGCTATATTTATAAATTAAATCAGCTAATTTTTCTTGAGTGGTATCATTTATAATATCTTCAGCTGAAATATTATTGAGACCCATTTCCATACTTAATGGACCAGATTTACCAAATGAAAAACCTCTTTCTTGGTTATCAATCTGCATAGACGAAACCCCAATATCATAAATAATGCCATCTACCAATCCCTCATAAGCTTTTTGAATATCTGAAAAAAGTAAATTTTTAAACTCAAAACGATCACCAAACTCACTTTTTAGCTCATTTGAATATTGATTTACATTGCTATCCCTATCTAGTGCAATTAATTTGATGGTTGGATCGCTTTCTAAAATTTTTTTGCTATGCCCACCTCTGCCAAATGTACAATCAATGTAAATTCCGTTTTTTTTAATGTTTAAATTACTTAATAATTCTAACGACATTACAGGAATGTGTTGGTCCATAGCAAATTTAAAAATTATGTATTATGTCTCCTAATTCGCTATATTTATTAATCTTGATAACTTCTTTTGTTTCAATTTTGTCAATAAAATCTGTAGTTAAATCTTCGTTTTTACCAACAAAAAACGGAATCAACCCAGAATTTATTGCACAGCCAATATCGGTCATTTGGTCTCCAATAAGCCAACAATTAGAAAGTTTAATATCGGGATTATTAAAAAGCTTAATACCATGATAAATTATATGAGGCAAAGGTTTAGGAGCATCAACATGCTCAAAACTTAAAACTTCTTTAAAATATTGGCTTAAATACAGCTCTTCTACCTCTCTTTTTAAACTTAACAAATCTCTGTTACTGGCAATACACATTGAAATATTTTTGCTATGAATCAATCTAATAACATCAATTACACCTTCAAGCGTAGATAGTTTTGGGGTGAATTCTAGGCTTCCCGATTTAATAAAATTTAATATTTGATCTATATTATAATCTGTTTTACCATAAAGATAGGTAATGGCATCTTTGGCAGTTACACCTTTACCAAAAGCCAAATCGATTGCTTTTTCAAAATCAGCTACTTTTCCGTGCCCTTTAATAGGAAATTTGTTAAATAAAGATTTGGATAAGCACTCAACAAAGTCGGAATTTTCTACAATGGTTCCGTCCCAGTCAAAAAAAATGACATCAGGTTTTTTTATTTTATACATTCTTTAATCTTCTTAATCTTCTGCTTTTTAGTGAAGATTTATTTTTATAAATACTCATTTAAAAGCTAATATAAAATATTTAATTTAACAAGTCAATTATAATTTACTTCTGTCAAATTCAGTATATCCACTGCTATATAATAATATACCACATAACTTATATTGGCTTTTAAGCCTAGACATACTAACAATATTGCCGTTTTTCATCTCCATTTCCCGAGCTACATCATCCCAGCTTTTTATATAAAAATCGTCATTAACAAAGCGTAGAAAAATTTCTGGATCAATTAAAATAAGGTTATTTGATTCCGCTATATCCTTAACAATACTACGATTAGTGGAATCGTTTACAAACATACGTTAAAATAATAAAATATGGCTTTATTTTATATTTAAAATTAATAATAAGGTAGCAAATTTTAATTGTTTTATTTTTTACTAAACAGTGGGATTCGTAACTAAAAAAGCAATCAGGCATCCTTTTGAAATGTCGTTAGAATTTAAATAAGTTGCTACCGATATAATCGCTGAATTTGCTTGCTTACTCAACCCAATTATTGTATTACAACTAATATTCGAACCTACATTATAATTACCTGTATCATTAGGACCCATCCAGTGAAATCCGTCCAAACCTCCTATAATATTACCTCCATAGGGAGTTCCATCATCAAATTTTAAATCAATTTTAGCTGTAAAAGTAGATGATACGGCATATTGGGCTCCAATATTAGATGCAAATGGCTGAGATTGTATATGTGAAAGTAGAATCTGCTATCGTTCCTGTTGTTGCCACTGGCATCTATCTCTCACAAGGAGCGCTATCGGACGTAGCAATTCCTGTTGCATGCCCTTTAAAACCACAACACTAGCAGGTATAGTCGTATTAAATATGTTATATACTTGAGATGTGCCAGTGGTATTGTTTAGGGTTGTACAAATAGGAGAAATTAACGAAGCAATATCGGATATTTGATTGCCAGGGCAATCTCCTGGCAGGCAATTATAACGGTCATAAA
>JANYEN010000056.1 GCA_025363115.1 Alphaproteobacteria bacterium
CATTAAAATCACGGAAGTCTTTTTGCACCTTATTTATTTTAGATAAAGTTATTAATGATTTAGATGTTAGTATTAGTGATAAGACTACTGATATTATTATTATTACTATTGATAGTTCGAGTAGGGTAAAAGAGGATTTGGGAGTGGACAACTTTTTGTTTTTTGATTTGTTGTTCTTTGTTAAAAAACTTAGCATTAAGCTGATTATCGATTGTTGCTTGGTGGTTGTTAAGTTACCTGGTTTTTTGTTGTTTGTTAAAATATTTGTTAAGTTATCTGGCTTAGAGGTTTTATTAACCAATATTTTGCTTAAGGTTAGACTATTACCTACTAGATTTTTTAAAAAAAGATGAGGTTGTGTTGATAAAGCTTTATTTTTTGATTTAAGAAAGGCATATTGTACATGTGTTTTTACTAATTGCTTAATTTTATGATTGTATTTTCAATTAAAAACAACTTTATTAATAATCAAATAAAAAGTTAAAAAGCTTGATTATTATTTTTTTGAGTAATTTTTATAAAAAAACAGTTGTTATTTTATTTTATGCATATGAATTCCACAGTAACCCAACCAGAATTTTCAAAATGGAGAGCTAGAATTTGGCCAATTCATAATCATGAAATGAAAAAATTTCTTCCACTGGCATTAATAATGTGTTGCGTGATATTTAATTACACGGTATTTAGAAATACCAAAGATACAATGATAATAAGTACGGCTGGAGCTGCTGCTACAACTTTTTTAAAACTATATTTTGTTACGCCTTCTGCAATATTATTTTTTATATATTACGCTAAAGTAAGTAGTCTTTTTGACGATGAAAAAATATTTTATGTAATAACTATTCCATTTATAGTTTTTATGGCAATATTTTCATTTGTTTTACATCCTTTTATTACTCAAATTCAGCCTTCAGCTGATACAATTAATAATTTAAATAATAATTATCCTGCTTTAAAAGTTTTTATTAGTATATATGCTAATTGGCTTTATTCATTATTTTTTATTATCTCTGAATTGTGGGGATCAGTTATGCTTTCTCTTATGTTTTGGGGTTTTGCCAATCGAGTTGTTAGGCTTGGCGAAGCTAAAAGGTTCTATGGTCTTTTTGTGGTTCTTTCTAATTTAGCACTAATATTTTGTGGAACGGTAGTTTCTTTATGTTCTTCATCTGCTAAAAAGTTTTTAGGAGAAAGTGCAACTGCTGCTAGTCAATGGCAATGGTCTTTAAATGCTCTTATTACAGTATGCATAATAGTTAGTATTATTATGATGTGTTTATTTCGTTGGATGCACACCAATGTTTTAAATGATCCAAAATATTATGACGGAGCAAAAGAAGCTAAGAAGAAAAAAGAAAAGCCTAGCTTAATGCAAAGTATGAAATTAGTATTTACTTCGCCTGAACTGGGTTTGATAGTTGCTTTAGTTATTTGCTATGGTGTTACTATTAATCTTATCGAAGTGCAATGGAAAAATCAAATTAAATTATATTTTGGAGTAGACAAAAATGCGATGAATGCATTTATGGGTCAATACTCTGCTTACAGTGGTGCTGTTACAATGGTTTTTGGGTTATTTTTTGGAGCTAACATTATGAGAGTGTTTAGCTGGTTTAAAGCTGCAGTATTTACACCTATGGTAATTGTAATTTTTGGTACACTATTTTTTGGATGTATTATGTTTAAAGAGCAAGTGGGAGCGATGGTTTCGGGCTTTGGTATGACTTCCACATATTTAGCAATGATGGTTGGTATGATAGTAGTTATTATGTCGAAAGCTACCAAATATTGTCTTTTTGACCCAACTAAAGAAATGGCATATATACCTTTAGATGCTAATTTAAAAACTACAGGTAAAGCAGCTGTTGATGTTGCAGGTGGTCGTATTGGCAAATCTGGCGGAGCATTTACCCAGTCTACTCTTTTAATGGCAATGGGTACGGCAAATGTAATAGACATTTTAGGCATTGCTTTTGGAGTATTTTTGATCGGATGTATAGTATGGGTATATGCCGTAAAAGCTTTGAGCAAAAGAATAATAGCTAAGCAAGCAGGTTAAAATTTTTGCTAAATAGTTTTTGTCATTATTTATAATAATAAAACCAAACGCAACTGCGATATATTTGTTTTTTACATATTAATTTTATAAATATGACTAGGTTTGCTAATTTTGATGTAGAGGCAAAAGATAAAGAATTTGATTATGAGATAAATTTAACAAAAAATTTAGATGGCTATCATGGCATGTTTAACCAAGGTACTATCAACAGCATAGTATTGTGGAAAGTTAATAGATATGTTGATTTTGATGAAAAAATACTAAAAAGTATAAATAGCGTACGCGTGGAAGATGCTGAAATTAATATTGATAAAACTACAAAAATATTACAACTTATATTAAAACTGAAAGGTGTTCGTTTAGCTTTAGCATCAACATTTTTACGATTTAGAAACCCAAAAATATATCAAATTATAGACCAGAGAATATATAGACTTGTATATAACATAAAAGATAAAAAAGATCTAAAATTACCAACAGACCCCGATAAAGCAATTAATGTATATTTAAAATATCTTGTTGATTTACGAGAATTATGTATTGCAAAAAAAATCGACTTTATTAAATCTGATAGAATATTTTATAATATAGATAAACGAATTAATGGAGATAAGCCTATTAATTAAAAACCCCTTAATTTAAATATGATATATTTAGATAACAATGCCACAACACCCTTGCTACATAACGTAAAAGCCAAAATGCTTGATTTTATTAATAATAATCAGCCCTTTAATGCTTCAGCAATTCATGATTTTGGCAGAAAAGCTAAAAATATTATTGAAAATGCTAGATCGCAAATTGTTGCAAAAGTAGCTTTAGATAACTATAAACTTATTTTTACTCCCAGTGCCACTTTGGCAAATAATATAATAATAAATAGTTTTCAAAATATTGTGGTGGGTGCCACAGAACATTCTTCGATATTAAAAGAGCAAAAAAATATTATAAGCGTTAATGATCAAGGTCAGATAAATGAAGATCACTTGATTCAATTAATTAAAAACATTGATAAGCCTTTTTTAGTTTCGATAGCCCACGCCAATAATGAAACAGGGGTCTTACAAAATGTTACTAAATTAGCAGATATTGTTCACAAATATGGAGGCGTTATTCATTCGGATGCTACCCAGTCGCTAGGTAAAATCATACTAAATCTTGATGTATTAAGTGCCGATTATTATACAATAGCTAGCCATAAAATTGGGGGTCCCTTAGGATGCGGAGCTATTATATATAAAAATAAATCAGTTATTAGCCCTTTTTTAAAAGGAGGAGGGCAAGAAATGGGGATTTTTGCTGGAACTGAAAATTTATTATCGATTATAGGCTTTAATGAAGCGGTTAATTTATTAGATACTACAAAATATATTAACCATACATTACCTATTCGTGATTTTATAGAAAATGAAGCTGAAAAAAATAGTGGCGTAGTTGTGGCTAAAAATTCATCTCGTTTGCCCAATACAATAATGCTGGCAAAAAAAGGATTATCTAATAAATCGCAATTAATAGCATTAGAAATGAAAGGTTTTTGCGTCAGTATAGGATCGGCTTGTAGCTCGGGTACTGTTAAAGAATCACCTGTTTTGCAGGCTATGAATTGCGACAAAGATGTTATTAAGTCCTGCATTAGAATTAGCCTAGGATTACAAAACAATTTAGATGAGGCAAAAATGTTTATAAAAGCTTGGTGCGAGATTTAAAAAGGGTAAAAAGAAACAGTAAGATTATATAAAAGCATTACATTTCCATATGGAGAAGCTCCAAATGACTGTCCATTCATAGGAGTAAGTGCATTTAATTCAAAGCGCAAAGCTACTGATTTAGCAAATCCTATTTGTATTCCTCCTCCATATACAAAGTTAAAAGTATTATTAAGATTATCTGTAGTCGTTACATTGGCATTATTTTTATAAGTACTTCCTAAGTTAGCAAAAGTAGCTCCCCCAAAAGTTAAAAATAATTCGGCAGATGCCCAAGGTCCTAAATCTATTGAAATAGGAAAAAACATCGCTTTGAATAAAAGCAAATCGGCATTAAAATTATGGCTACCATTGTTATCTGGAATAGTTTTAGCAATGTTGGCATATGCAAATTCCGCTCCCAAAAAGCCGTTAAATCTTATTCCTAAATGCACAGTTAAATTATTAAATCTTGCTAATCCAGTAAAAAAATCACTTTGAAAAGTTTCTTTAGTGCCTGCATCAGGATTAATATTGCTAAATGCCATACCTATGCCAATATATGGTTTAGGGGTTTGCCATTGCTTTGACCCAAAAACTATTTGAGGATCAAAAATAGTATCTGCTTTGGCTGAATGATATGTTAGAAAAGCCAGCGTAATAAGTAAAAATTTCATTGTTTTTTAAGTGATCAAAATTATCTAATTTATAATAATCGCTAAAAATCAAGATTTATGTTGGACATTTATCGCCAAAATATGACAATTATTCCTGAACAAGAAATAATAATAGCAAAAATTGAAAATTTATTAAAAGAATACCTATATTATAAAAAAAAATTTTTATTTAAAAAAGCTAATTTTAACTGGATATATTTATATGGCGATGTAGGGCAAGGCAAAACCATGATAGCTAATTTAATTTTATCTAACTTTACTGATTTAAAATCTATAATGATTCACTGCACTGATTTAATAAATATTCTACAAAATAATCAACCAAACCCTAATTTTGAATTATTAATAATTGATGAATTTGAAATTAGAGATATTGCAGCTAGCAGATTGATGCGAGATTATTTAGCACGGCAAGCTGAAAAAATTATTGTTTTTACTTCAAATAAACAACCTGATGATTTATATAAAAATGGTTTGCAAAGGCAAATATTTATCCCTGCCATTGAACAAATAAAATCTCAATCTTTAGTTATAGAGGTCAATATTCATAAAGATATCAGAAAAGAAATATTTAAAAATAATAAAAATTTTAAATTTTTTAATACTATCCAAGAAGCTCAAGAAAATACTTATAAGCAATTTGAATCTTCAATAAAAGACAAAATTATATCTCAAAAAATTAATGTTAATAATAGGTATATAACATTGTTAAATACTTATAAAAATTGCCTTTATATCGATTTTAATGCTTTATGCAACGTAGCTTGGGGCAGTGAAGATTATACAGCGATATGTAAAACATTTAATAAAATTTTTATTGGAGGTTTTTACAATCCAGATATTAATAATTTAGATATTGTGAGACGTATGATTATTTTTATAGACATTGCTTATTTATATAAAGTTAAGCTTATAATTGGATTTAATTTTGATTTTACAAAACTTGATAAATTTTTAAAAATAATGCCAGAAATATCAAGGGCAATTTCGAGATTATTTGAATTGCGTGTTGAAAAATAAATTTTTATTGACGTTTATAAATATATTATTAATTTTTGTAAATAAAGTTTATAATATAAAATTAGTATTTGTTAATTACGAAAATAATATTTTTAAGTTGCCTCTCTTTATTGACATTTTTAGCAAAGCCAAATAATGCCTTGGCAATTAATGGAGTTAATACTATTGCACAAGAACAAAGTGGAATGTATAGCCCCATTTTTGATAGTACGAATAATATTCGATACAAAAAAGCTTTTAATGCCAGCATCGGTATAGGATATCAATTAAAT
>JANYEN010000065.1 GCA_025363115.1 Alphaproteobacteria bacterium
CTGAAAACATTACCCTTATATATTGAGCTTTTAAAGGAACTTCAATGCCTAACAAACGCTCAATAGCCATAGAAAAAGCATGCTCTTGGCACATTGGGGATACGTAATCTAATCTATCGAAATATGGTAAAGCTTGAGTATAAGTTTTATTTTCAATCAATTTTTCGGTACCTCTGTGCAAAAAACCAATATGAGGGTCAGCATGTTTTACCACTTCGCCCTCTAATGATAAAATTAGTCTTAATACCCCATGTGCCGCTGGATGTTGCGGACCAAAATTCATTGTTATTTCTTTAGTTAATTCCGACATAGTTTAATAAAATATTAACTTTTAAGGTTAATTATTGCTCTTCAAAAATTCTATATCATGCTGCATACCAGCAAGCCTAGCCATCATGCGTTCGGGCAGATTTTTATTTTTTTGCAATTCAATAATGCCATTATAATATTCATTTACTTTGCCATTTAATAATAATATTTCTAAATAAGCTTCGTGTCTTATCGGATAAAATACAGTTTCTTTTGATTTATTCGATAATAAATATTCTTCAATTTCATTAAATTTTTCAGCATTATTTTTAATATCAGAGAGCTGATTAAGATAAATATACGAAAGCTTGGTAAGAATGGCATCAGAAATATAATCAGGCAAATTACGAATAGATAATATTTGTTTGGCTATACTGATAGCTTTATCGGGATTTTTTTGATGAATTTCATTAACAATGCGTACTCCAAAATAAACCTTATACAATGAATTCTGCGAAGTATTAAAAATATTTTCAATATATTCAATTTTTTTGTCTCCTTCGAGATTGTCAATTTTTTGAAGTTCCATAAGGTATCCTTTTGCCATTTTTGCCTGATCAATTTTTTCGTAAAATAATAATGCTAACCCTAAAATTAGTATTGCAATTAAAGGAGTTGCAATTAATGCGATTTTCTTTTTATCAAAAAAATATAAAGTAATATTCATAAATATCAAAATATAATGTACTCTTTGAAATAGTTACAAAAATTTTAAAATCAATAATATAATTTTAATCTTTTTTAAAATTTATTGTAGATATGTCGGAATCAGTTGAATAGGTTCCATTTTCATGACCGTGTTGGTTAATGCTAACATTAGTGGCAAAAAAGCCATTTAAAACACCTCTCTTAATAAGATGCGGTAAAATGGAATCATTTTGCTCATTTGCTCCCAACATATTAAGCATTATTTTTTCTGCAGATTTACCATTTATTGCATATGCCTGTGCACCAGTCGGTGCCGATAAAAGCTTGCTAATATTATTATTTAACATCACTGGTCTAAAATATTTAATTCTTCTGGTGAGGCTTGGCTTCCCAGTAACCATACCAAGATAAATTATATCCCAATCCTGAGGAATAAAGCTATTTTTTAATTCATCTAAGTCTCTACCTAAACCAGGATAAATTTTAGCGTCATCTTCTAAAATAATAGAAAACTTTTCTTGATTCATGGCAATTTTATACATCACTTCCAAATGACTACACTGCGCTCCTAGCATTCCCGCTCCCATCAACCCAAGTCTAGCAATTTCGTATTTATAAGTTAAAGTTAAATTAGGGCATAACACACGATAGGTTTCGCCCAAACGCATTTTATAACGTCCACTAGATATATCGATGCCTTTAATTTTTTTGTTATTTTGATCGATAATTTCTAAATTAGACCCATTAACCGCATCAAATATTTCATATTTAAGACCAGCAGCATCAAATTCTTTTCCTATTCTATCTCTCCGAGCTATGGACTTTTTTAAATTTATTACATATATTTTATCAATTTTATTAGGTAACTTGCCAGTAGGAATCACGTATATGTATCCCACTAATAGAATTATTATAACAAAAATTGAGAGTAATAATTTTTTCTTAAAAAAATTCATAAATAATATTAATTGATAGGCTATATTGTACACATTCTTACCTTAATATTATAAACCAAGCAATAAATTAAATTTCATTGGCTAATGGGAGACTAATATAATTACTCCGATGCCCCATAATAAAAAGTAATTTCTCTCCAAAAATGCCAGGGAGCCTTTTTAGGTCGTATAAATTATGAATTAATCCCTTAGAATCAAAATAACACGCTCGTTCTATTATTAATTCAACATTTGAACAAAATGCCATAAAATCTTTAATTCCGGACATTCTCAAGTGCTTTGTAGTATACCACTCTGTACCACTTTCACCTGAAAACGACCCACTAATTAAAAAATTTAATCTTTTTTTCCAATATCCAGCATTATCTAAAATAACAACGATATGTTCACTGGCAACGGCTGAAGCAGTTATAATAGCTTGAATATCGGCAAAAGTAGTAAGACTGTTATCAAAAATAACATAATCAAAACTTTCTCGACTAAATTTGGTAATTTGAGAATAAGGATCACCCGTATAAGAAACAATATTATATTTTTGATAAATAGCAGAATTAGCTATATTTCTATCTAATATCGAAACATCAAATTTGCGTTCTTTAAGTCTTTTTAACAAGGGCAAAGAAGTTTGCTTAACAAACAAAACTTTAGATTCGTCAGGCAAAATCGCATCTATCGCCATTAAATAAGAAGGTATTTTTTTACTTAATTCTTCTAGTGAAGCATCGTATTGTTGCATATTATTTACTTTCTAATTCTTTTTTAATCATGGTTATGGAATCCAATACCAGAGTTGATATAGCTAATATATCGGCTTCTTCATTTTTAAGCTTTTTAAGCAAATTATCATGAGATGCTAAAGATTCAAAGCATTTTTTAGTAAAATGTTCTAAAGAATTTTTATTACCCAATAATTCTATAACTAAATTTATATGCAAAATAGTTATCATTTTAAATAATTTAATACTGGCTATCCAGCTCCAATAATTTTTGATTTTAGCTTCTAAAAGAACATATTTAATCTCTGAAAGATTCATTGCTTTATCTAAACCCTGATAAATTTCTTTAATTTCCAAAGCAGGTTTATTTGTTAATACTGCTATACTGCTAATAGGAATTACCCCTCTTAATTTGTTAATAGCTTTAAGTTGAGCCATTAAATGCTCTGGTAAATGGTCGTTAATATAAGCTTCTTGAGAATGAATGCTTTGATAACCAATTGTACTTTTATCGCTAAACATTTTAACATGTAAATCTTTGGCAATTTTAATAAATTTATCTGTTATTTTGTCATCTTTTATATTGCTTTGCAAACACGAAATAAGGTTACATATATTTTTTTTAACAATGCTTAGAACCATATAAAAAGCATTATATTTTACATGTAAACTAATAGCGCAATTTTCAATTTCTTCTATTATTTGATCTATATTAAATATTTTTTTTATCATCACAAAAGCTTTTAAAATATCTTCAATAGTTGCATTAGGAACAATATTTTGGATATCAATAAAAGTTGAAGGACCTAACAAATTAATAAAATCATTAGCCAAACATGTTGCAAAAATATTTTTTTTAAGAGGGTGATTTTGGACATATTTATCAAATTTCTTTAGCATTAAAGATGGAAAATATTCAGAAAAATAACAATTTAGCCATTTACAATCCGCTAAATTAGTAGATAAAATGCGTTCCTTTAAATCTATTTTGCTATAACTAAGCAAAACTGAAATTTCCGGTTTAGTTAATCCTTTGCCAGCTATGCTACGGTTTATAATTTCTTCAGCCACTGGCAATGATTGGCTTTTACGAGACAATAATTTATTATCTTCAAATGTTTTTATTAAATTAATGTACTTTAAGGCTTTAGTGCCAGTATCAAAATTTTCCATAACGCTAACAATTCTAGTCTGTAATTTGTTATCTATTAATACAAATTCAGATACTTCTTCCTGCATTGTTTCTAATATTTTATTACGCTCGGATAAAGTTATTTTCTTTTCTGCTACCGCACTATTTAAAGCAATTTTTAAATTTACTTCATGATCTGAGCATGAAACTCCTGCCGAATTATCAATTGCATCGGTATAACATTTTCCTCCAGCCAAACAATATTCTATTCTGCCCAATTGAGTCATACCTAAGTTTCCACCTTCTCCAATTACTTTGGCACCAACTTCGTTGCCGTTAACTCTTATATTATCATTAAATTTATCATTTACATCTCCATTAGATTCATTTTCCGATTTTATAAATGTTCCAATTCCTCCATTAAATAATAAATCTACTTCAGCTTTTAAAACATACTGTATTAATTCTTCTCCCGATAACGATTTTTTATGCTTCTCATCGGTAATTTCTAATAAAGTTAGTGCTTCTGTGGATAATTTAATATTTAAATCATTTCTTAAATAAACTCCTCCACCCTTACTTATCAATTCTTTACTATATTTATCCCACCCATTAAGCTCTTTAAACATTCTTTTTCTTTCTTTGAAGCTTTTTTTAGCATCAGGCTTGGGGTCAATAAAAATATGGTCTTGATTAATTGCAAATATCAGTTTAATATTTTCTGAATAAAGAAGTCCGTTACCAAATACATCCCCCATCATGCCTCCAATTCCAGTTACAGTAATAATATCTTTTTCAATATTTATGCCAAGTTCAGATAAATGACGCTTTATGCTCTCCCAAGCTCCACGAGCTGTTATACCTAATTTTTTATGATCATATCCATGACTACCCCCCGAGGCAAAAGCATCTTGAAGCCAAAAATTATATTCACTAGAAAGCTGATTAGCAAAATCAGAAAAAGTAGAGGTTCCTTTATCGGCTGCTACTACTAAATAAGGATCATTTTCATCATAGATTATAACATTTGGAGGGGGCAATGTTTTGCCAGTAACTATGTTATCAGTAATATCTAGCATTCCTCGGATAAAGTTTTTATAACATTCCACAACAAAATCTTTATTGTATAATAGTTTTTTAATATAAAAACCTCCTTTTGAGCCACTAGGAACAATAATACTATTTTTTTCTAATTGAGTTTTAGCAAGACCAAAAACTTCCGTTCTATAGTCATCGGCCCTATCTGACCACCTCATGCCACCTCTAGCAACCGCACTATTTCTTATGTGAACAGCTTCAAAATCGTTAGAAAACACAAAAATTTCTGCATGAGGAACTGGTCTTATACCTAAATTTAACTTTTCAACTTTTATTTTTAAAGATAAAAAAGACTTAACGCCTGGCACATAAAAATTTGTTCTAACGGTAGCTTCAATTAGCTTTAATAATATATTTGTTACTTTTTCCACTAACGGATTTTTATTGCCCGCTAAAAATGTGTTGATTTTTTCTTTAACTAATTTAACCTGCCTAGAACGATTCTTTTCATTGATTTCGGTATTAAAACGGAAAGCAAACAAATCAACTAAAAAAATTGATAAATTATAATTTTGTTGCAATACATTGAACATAGCAATAGTATCTACGCTAAATTTAATTTGCTTTGCATAGGCTACATATGCTGATAGTAAATTTACATATTTAATATCTATCTTGCCTAAATAAGAAATTCTATTTAAAGGCTTGTTTTCATATAAACCAGAAAGTACATTTTTAATTATTTTTATAATATATTCTTGAACTTCAGGGTCGGCAAGGTTTGCCGATATGCCATTTTCTAGTTCTAGCAAATATCTGTGCATGTAATTTGCCCCTACTTTAAAAGTGTCTTCAGAAATGGTAATTAGCCCTAAATTAGTTAAAATAGGAACAATATCAGATAAAACTATTATTTTATCCCAATTATATAATTTCAATACAAAATCTTGATTTGTTTGATAAATTCTAGCTAGCATGCTTTTCTCTTTTACAGATCGTTGTAAAAATTCTACGTCTTCTTTTTTACACTGGGATGTGTGTTCTGCAAATTGACTATAATAAGAAGGAAATTCCATTAGCTTTTGAGAAAGAGATAGTTTTTTCATAAATAAAAACAACTAATTTAAAACAACTGGTGGAGGAAGTAGGATTTGAACCTACGAACTCTTACGAGAGCTGATTTACAGTCAGCCGCCTTTGGCCGCTCGGCCATTCCTCCCAGCTTAAATGTGGTGATTATACCAAACCTTAAAGTCAACGTTTTTTTATGGCTTTTCAATATAAGTTATCTTTTTTACCATTATAGATATTGTAAAATTTTGTCATAACTAAAACGGCAGCTCTTTTCCTTCTTCATTAATAAACTTCATGGAATCTAGTATTTTTATTTTTTTAATTATATCAAACATTTTTTGGGCACTATTATCAGGCGAAAGCTCTGTACCATTTGGAGCAGATATAATTTTTGTCAATACTCTACCTGGATGTAAAATTACTACACCAATATTTTTCTTTTTAAAATCTTTAGCTAATATAACAGAAGCAGAATGAAGAGCTGCTTTTGCAGATTTATAACCATATCCATTATTATAATGGTTATCTGTGCTGGTATTCAAAGTTGTACTACTAATTCTACTTCCTATCATAATAATTTTTTTTTCATCACTTTTGGCAATATTAGCAAGTAATGTTTCTGAAATTTGAATTGGCTGTATACTACACACCAAAAATGTATCAAGCCATTCTTGAGTGCTAAGCTTTTCATTTATTTTAGAAACTTTATATGGATAAAAGCAAGCATTATTAATCAAAATATCTATAGGATGATCACCTACTTTTTCTTTAATAACTAGAGATGCTTTTTTATTTAATAAATCAACTTTAATTAGCGATAAATTTTTATTTTTAATATCGAGTAATTCTTTAGAATTATTATCATTTCTATATGTTGCAATTACATTATATTTTTCTTTTAAAAATTTATTTACTAAAGCAAAACCTATGCCGCTATTTGCTCCAGTAATCAAAACAGTATTAGCTAGTGCTGAATTAGCCAACAACAATAAAAAACATATAATTTTCATAATAAATCAATTATTGGAATTTGTAGCTAATCTTTTTAATTCATCGGCTCTAATTAAATTATCAATCATTTCTTGCAGATTTCCCTCACCTACTACTTGCGGTATATTGTGTACAGAAAGACCTATACGATGATCGGTAATTCTATTTTGAGGATAATTATAAGTTCTAATTTTTTCACTTCTATCTCCTGTGCCAATTTGATCTCTTCTATCGGACATCATTACTTTTTCACGCTCTTCTCGCTCATGTTCATATACCCTGCTACGTAATATTTTCCAAGCTTTTTCACGATTTTTTATTTGTGATCTTTCATCCTGTTGGCTAACTACAATCCCAGTTGGCAAATGGGTTAATCTAACTGCACTATCAGTGGTATTAACCCCCTGTCCGCCTGGACCACTAGACCTAAAAATATCTGTTCTTACATCTTTTTCGTTAATTTTTATATCCATGTCTTCCATTTCTGGCAATACTGCTACTGTTATGGTGCTGGTATGTATTCTACCACTATTTTCAGTATCAGGAACCCGCTGAACCCGATGCGTACCTGACTCGTATTTTAATTTAGCAAATACATTATTTCCACTAATCATAGCTATAATTTCTTTTAATCCCCCTACATCGCTATATGAAGAATCTACCACTTCAAATTTCCATCCCATTCTTTCGGAATATCTTTGATACATTTTAGCTAATTCTTGACCAAATAGACTTGCCTCATCTCCGCCAGCTCCTGCCCTAATTTCTAAAATAGCATTTTTTTTATCTTCTTTATTTTTTGGCAATAACATTATTTTGGTTTTTTCTTCAATTTCAAATAACTGACGCTTTAATTGAATCATTTCTTCGTTAGCAATCGTCCGCATTTCTTCTTCTGTTTCTGATTCTAATATTTTGTTTAAATCATCGATTTGCTTATGAAATTTTAAATATTTTTCTCCCTCTTCTGCTATTTCTTCAATTTCGGCTTTTTCTTTAGAAAGCCTGACCATTTCGCCAGTATGGGTGCCATCAAAGTTATTAATCAAAGCGGTAATTTCTTGGTATTTTTGCAAAATATCTTTAATTGCTTTTTGTAAGTCCATAAAAAAACTATTATATGTAGATATAAAACCTAGACAAAATAAGTTTTAATTGTCAATTAAGTTGTTTGGTTAACTTGAAAGATAAAAATTAAAGACCTCTATCGGCTTTTGGGTTACGTTTTGATAGAAATTTATCCGCTTGGGTAGCTGGTTTTTCTTTTTTATCATCGCTTGGTTCGCTCAAATTGGTTTTAGTTATCCAAATAGGAAGCACATTAATTATTGGCTTATCATTTGGATTTAAAGTTATATTATTTAAATTAGTATTTGGTAATTTTGTAATTATTGAATTAGGAATTACTTCGTCAGGAAGTATATCTGGTTTAGGGGGTGATGCCAGGATATGTTTAACTATAGGTGGCTTAGGTGATGGAGTCATAAATTTAGTATCAATATGTGTTGATCTATTGCAAAAAATATTTGCGTCAATTAGCACATTTGGAAACGGAATTGAGTTTGGTGGTACTGGCAGATATTGATTTGGTATTAAATTATTTGCTGATGGTACATTAGGTAATAAATTTGGTTGTAGTATTGTAACTATTCTATGTGGAAAGGGTGCCCGAGGTGGCACTATTGTTTGATTAACTGATTGTTGTGGTGCAACAATTTGAGATGATATACCTAATTTATTAACAAGAATATTAGCTTCTGGTGGCATACCAACTATTGGTTGGTTTGGCGTTCTTTGCTCTTGAATTCTTTGATTTAAAGTCAATAGATCATCGTAATCTAATTGACCATTAATATTATTGACATGTCCAGTAGGCTGATTATCTTGACCCATTATAAATGTAATTACATCACCGTCTCCAGTGTTAATATGATACCCAATATCATCTCTGCGAAAAGGATATGAATTATAAAGGATAATTTGCTTAATAAGATTTATTCTGTCAGAAGATCTATTGTTTTCCATACTTTTATAACATATAATAACAAAACAACAATAGAGTAATTTTGACTTATATGCAAGATGAAAAAATTTAAAATTTATAACCTAAAGACCTTCTGATATTTTGAGTTATACAATCTGTATCGTATAATAAAGCTTCATTATTTTTGATTGCAATTTCTAGTTTTTTTATTGCGTGAATAACGCTAGCATGAGCAGAAAAGCCAAACTCTTTAGCAATTTGGCAATAGGTTAGCCCGCAAATTTTACGACATAAATAAAAGGCAATCGAGCGAGGCATTTTATTATTTTTAATTGTTCGAGGATTTTTTAAATCACAAATTGAAATTTGGTAATATTCACCAACTTTATCAATAACCATTTCGATATCGTTAGAATATATTCTGCCTTTTTCACCTGTTGTAATTAAATCTTCAATTAAGTTTTTTATAGCTGGAATTGTTAGTCGACCAATGTTAGATAAACTGATTTTAATTCTATCTAATGCTCCTTTAATTTCTCGAGCACCACCTATTAAATTATTAGATAAAAATACTAATATTTCATCCGAAATTTCAGGTATGCGTTTTTGAGCGATAGATTTGGCAATTTTATATTTTAAATCAGAATCGGCATGAGGTATAGGAGCAATAATAGCCGAAAGTAAACGATTATATAATCTTTTATGTTCTTTAAATGCGGATAATTGATTTGTTGTTGTAATAACAACATTTTTTTGGTTATCTAACATTATTGATACAATTGATCCCAGTTCTTCCATTGTTGATCTGCGATGAGCTATAAAACCTATATCATCAATTAATAAAGCATCATAAGCTATTAAAGAATTACGCAAATCAAACAATTTATTTTCTTTAACGGCAGTTATATATTTACTACTAAAAACTTCAGCCGAAAGATAGCATATGTTTTTTGTTTTGTAGCGCAAGGCATAAGTTTCAGTAGCTTTTAATAAATGGGTCTTGCCTACACCAGGTTCTCCATTTAAATAAATAATAGTACCGTCAGAAAAAACAGGTTTTATTTTACCAGCTACCGAGCACATTAAGTTATATGCTATTTTATTTTCATTAGATGTTATAAAATCATCAAAACAATGCCCATGGAATTGGTCTATCGAAACAACATTATCAGTTCTTTCATTATTTAATTCTAACGAATACTGTATAATATTTTCGTTATTAAAACATAGCAAAGGTTTAATATTGTTTTGAGGCCAGGCGATAGCGCAAAAATTTGCTATTTCTTGTATTAAATTTTGATTTATAAATCTTGCTACATTTTCGTCTTCAGTTTTAATAACCAAAGTTTTTTTTCTAGCAAAATATATGCAATTACTAAGCCATTTATTAAAAATTTCAGAACCAAAATGTTCCAACAATCCTTGACGTAAAAAATCGTTTAAAGGAATATTAACGGAGGAATTTTTATTTAAGAACATATTTAAAACAGCGCTTATAATATAATTTGCTAACTACATTCATCCAGCAAATTATTTTTTAAAATAAAAGCATTTTATTTTCATTTTTTGCAAATATTGTGATTGACAAGATTATCATCAGCTATAATTATTTTGAATAAATCCATAAAAGAACACTTATTTTAAAGTATCTTACTACAACTATTTACAAATATAATAAAAGGTTTTAATGACCGCTGCCTCTACGGTCTATTGGAATCCCATCGCTACGACGAGCCATAGCTGACTGACTTCTTATTCGCTCTTCCCATCTTTTACCTGAAGAAAAATATTCAGAACTAAGGTGGTTATCAAAAGGCTTTGAGATAATTGCAAAACCTTGTTTTTTATAAAAATTTTGAGCCTTTTCATTTACGTTTCTTACATCTAATACTATTTCATCAATTGGCTTATAAAGCTTTGTTACCTCAATAAATGCATCTCCACCAATGCCAAATCTTTGTTTGTTTTTATCGATAGCAACGTGCCTAATATGTAAGGCAGTATTATTTCTATTATAATGTTCAGGATGCCCATATTTAATATGTTCAATTATCATAACACCGCAATCATCTAAATTTCCTTTACCGTCTTTTTTTTGGATCGCATATATATCCGTAAAATGATTTGATGTTTTGGCATATTCCATATTTTGATCGATAACCCATGATAATCTTTTTTTTATATCATCTTGTGTTTTAAAATCTTTATTTAGCTTTTCTAATGGAATATCTTTATATTGCTCATAAAAACTTTCAACATACAGCTTTTTTAATGATTCCAGTTCGCCATTATTGTCAGGAGAGATTTTTTTCAAAAAAATTCTATTATCAGTATTCATGTAAAGTAAATTTATTAAATTAATATTGTTACTCGTATTTGATTCCAACCGCTTCAGCTACTCCTTTATTGGTGAGTTTACCTTCAAAAACATTTACACCATTTCTAATATTTATATCATTTTTTATTGCATCTAAAGGGTTATTGGCAATTTTAGCAACATAGGGCAGAATAGCTGCCTCTAAAGCCATAGATGCGGTTTTAGATACTGCTCCTGGCATGTTAGCTACGCAATAATGTTGAATACCTTTAACTGAAAATACAGGGTCATAATGAGTAGTAGGGTGAGAAGTTTCAAAGCAACCTCCTTGGTCAATTGCTACATCTACCATTACTGAACCAGGTTTAATAAGGTCTAGCATTTTTTCTGTTACTAATTTAGGCGCTATTCTGCCAGGAATTAATACTCCCCCTATAATTAAATCGGCAATACGTAAAGACTGTTTAATATTTTCGACATTAGAAATTAACAAATTTACTCGGTTATTAAATATCATTTCAATATATTTTAATCTTGCAAGAGAAATATCGATAACGGTAACTTCAGCCCCTTGCCCTAAAGCTGCTGCAATCGCTCTAGTTCCTACAACGCCACCTCCTAAAACTAGTACGTGACCTTTTTTTGCCCCTGCTACCCCTCCTAATAAAACACCAGATCCTCCAAAAGGTTTACATAAAAAATACGAACCTTGTTGAATAGCTAATGTACCCGCAATTTCACTCATTGGAGTTAAAAGAGGCAAGCTTCCATCGTTTGCGGTAATTGTTTCAAAAGCTATGCCTATAACTTTTTTTTCTAATAAACCTAAGGTTTGCGTTTTATCGGATGCCAAATGTAAATAAGAAAAAACAACCTGTCCTTTACTAAGCATGGCAATTTCTGATGCTTGAGGTTCTTTGACTTTGACTATCATTTCACTGTTTTTATATAAAATTGTACGACTAACAATTTTAGCTCCTGCATTTGCGTATGCTTCATCCGAGAAACCTATTCTTTCTCCTGCTCCTTTTTCTACATTAACTTTGAAGCCTTTCATTACTAAATCATTTATTCCGCCTGGAGACAATGCAACCCTACTTTCTCCCGATTTAATCTCAACTGGCACACCAATAACCATCATATATAAAGCCTTTAAATATTAATTATATTTTAAGTATCTTAATTTTTATATTAGATGTCAATTTTTTATTGTATTTAATCAATAATAGAATTATATTTAATTTATAAAAAGACTAAACTTAATAATTAATGGCTTTAATCTCCCTAGAAAATTATAGCGTTATTGATATAAACGATAAATATATTTTACGTGAACCAGAAGCATCCGAAAGCGATGCCCAATGTTTAATAAGAACTTATTCTAATCCCCTCGTAGCAAGATATATACCCGACGATCTAATACCTGCAGACATTCAGCACGGCAAAGAAATTTTAGAATATTATAAAAGAAGCAAATATGAAAATCGTTTTTATTGGTCCATTACAAAAAAAAATAATAATGAAATGATTGGGTTAATAGGATTTTGTGATATCAATTCATATAATAGCAGAGTCGAAATTGCATATGAACTTAATCCTGATTATTGGAGACAAGGAATTATGACGGCAGTAATAAAAAATATTCTAAAAATAATGTTTGAAAAAATTACCATTAAACGCATCCAAGCTAATGTTTTGCCCGATAATTATCCCTCAATAAGACTTTTACAAAAAAGTGGTTTTATATATGAAGGAATGCTTAATTCTTATAGAATGTTTAAAGGAAAACAAAGAGATATTGCGATGCTTGGATATTCATCAGACCAATATTTTAGCGATCAAAAGAAAAAAATTATCAATAATAATCCTATAAAATTTTCTCATATTCCTAGCCATCAACAAATATTAAAAATTCTCAAAAAAGCTTAATAGTTAACTTAAAACAACAACATCTGAATATCTTAGTTTTTGCAATCTTCCTAAAATCTTTTTTGTTTCTGTTTTATTACTAATTGGTCCTATTATTAACTGATAATTCCCCCTCTTTTTATTTTGTTCAATAGCGATAGTTGCATTGGTTAAAGATTTAATTTCTTTTATTTTATCACTAATTTCTCCAAGATCTTTCGATTCTGCTATTCTAATAAAATAAGGTTTATTTTCAATAATTATTTCAGTAGGGGGCTTTGGTTTTTCATTTTCAAATTTATCTATTTTTTTAGTATTAGTAATTGTAAATGATTTTTTAATTGCAGATTTTTTAGGAATTACTATATTATAAGACTTTTTTGGTTTATATTCAGAATTAGTAACTATATTTTGCCTATCAAGTAATAATTTTTTTGTAGATTCCACGTTTTTATTTTCATTAATGTTAATTTCGGATAAAGAAACAAATCTATTTTCTTGTTGTAAATTAGCTTCTGAATTATTAGAAATATTATTTTTTTTATGGATAGGGGCTAAAGTTTTGATTTTTTGAAAATCTTTAGACATAACTGGAGTTTCAAGCTGTTGTGTACTAAAATATTTGCCACCACTACCATCTTCATCAGACCTATAATTGTTAATAGGACGTATGCGAGATTTTTTAAATTCCCTTTGTTTGGCAAGCATTTCTTCGTTGTAAACTGGCATTCGTCTTTCAGCATTAACAAGATTTCCTTTTCTGTCTATTAATTTTAATGTACTTTTATTACAACCAAAACATATTAAAATAATTAATATAAAAAAATATTTCATATTATAATTGAACTTAAAGAATCTAAAAATGTAAATGCTTATAGATTAAGCAAAACAATATTTGCTTTTGTTAATTAAATCATTGACTTAACTTTTTATATTTTTTAAGTTAATTATTATAATATTTATAAAACAATCTAAAAGTTATTAATTTTATTAGAAAATGTTATATATAAATAGTTATCGTTTTGAAAATTGCTCTGATTTTCTAGATTTACGAAGACCAGTACTTTTAGATTGCACGGCTCTGGCATCTCTAGTTAACATACCTTCTGCTCGTAAAATTACTTTATATGTAACATCAATTGCAGCTAATGCAACAGCTATAGAATGTGCTACAGCAGAAGCTTGACTGGCAACTCCACTACCTGAAACCTTAATTTTTATAGCAAAAAATGATGGATTTTTACCAGTAACAATAAATGGTTTTAAAACTTTACTTAAAAGTTTTTGAGAATTAAAAAAATATTCTTTTAATGGTTTATTGTTTATAATAAAATAATTTTCTTTAGTTAAATTTTCCCATAAAAAAGCTGTTGCTACAGCTGATTTTCTACCTCCTTTACTAATTAAAGCATTTTTTGGTACTTTATTTAAATTAATTTTTTTTGGTTTA
>JANYEN010000076.1 GCA_025363115.1 Alphaproteobacteria bacterium
AAAGCATTACTTGAAACAATGCAAGAATTGGATAGTATAAATATTCGCTCTGCAATGAATTCAGGCACTGATATCTTAGGTAGATTTTACGAACAGTTTTTAAAATATGGCAATGGTTCAAAAGAAATAGGAATTGTTTTATAAAAAAGATTGGTAAAAGAAAAATAATGTTGTAAATATAAAAGTTGCGATAACCATATCGCTGAAAATGATAAGCGTGAAAAATACGATGAAACTATTATTTTTATGGCATTAAAATAAAATCTATAGGCTACGTTTTTAGGCAAATTGCTAAAACTTTAAGCATTTTTTAGTTGAAATTTCTATTCCTGTTTAGACGTAAAACGCAACAAGGTCCGTTCTATTCTAGTTAATAGCGTTCCAAATTATAATATCCAATAAGGGTTTTCATTGTTTTTTCGAGTAAGTTTTTGTTTTTTTATATACCTACAAAGCTCATCCATTTCTAAAATTTCAATATTTGTTCAATTTTAAGTAAATTTTTTATTTCATTCTCTATTTTTCATTTTCTTTATTAATCCATTAATTCATAATTTGATATAGGTAGAGGTTTTTGCAATTTCCCTTAATACTAAACCATAAAAAGGCATTGAAAGCGCTAAAAAATATGTTTTTTATGTTCTTTCAACCTGACATTTTAATAATTCTTACGTTTAAAACATTACTTATCACAAATAAAACTCTTCTATAGCGTACTTACTGTACATAAAAAGCTTAATTATTATTTAATTATATTCAGTATCTATAATTTTTAATCTCAATATGAAAATATCGATATTGACAATTATTTGATATATTAAATATAATTTTTTATAATTGAATTATAAGTTTTAATGAACAAAAAATTAATCGATAAAAATGATGCTAGCTTAGAATTAATAAAAGCCATAATAACATGGATAAATAATGCCAAAATTGAAAATATTATAGAAAAAAAATGTCATGAAACTTATTTTGTAGGTCAGATAATTATAGGAACTGGCTCTTCAAGCCGACATCTAGCGGGAACAGCTGAAAATTTAGTAGCTTTTTTAAAAAAAGAATATAATTTATTACCAATATTAGACGTAAAAGTTAAAGAATGGGTCATTATACTTTGTGATTCAATTGCAGTTCACTTAATGACAGAGCAAAAACGTGATCATTATAAACTGGAGCAAATGATTGAATCATTAAAAAAAGATGACTAAAAAAAAAGGATTTACCTTGTTAGAGCTTTCAATAGTAATAATTATTATTTCGGTATTAGCAACATTGATTTTAAGTGGCAGTTCTTTAGTTAGTAGAGCAAAAACAGTAAGCATATATAACGAAGTAGCTGCGTTTAGAATTAATTTACTAAATTTTAGAACTCAAGAATTATGTTTACCAGGCGAATGTAGTTCGGCTTACTTGCAATTTCAAGGTTTTGCTTCTTCATATTATGCTGAAGCAACTGTTAGTGGAGGTTGTGGAGCAGGCATTGGAATTTATGCTTTTACTGGTAAAATTGACACCCCTATTAAAAGAAGTTGTGCTTTTTCACAACTACAAAAAAAGAATTATGTTCAAGGTTTAACGGTTCTGCCTTCAAATATGGCGGCTTCTCTTACTAACCAAAATATACCCCAAACTACTTTTAATAAGAATGCATCATGGGATTTAAGAAGCTCAGATACCACAGGGCTATATCCAATTGAATTAAGCGCTAATTTAGGTAGCTCTCCGCCTTCTGCCACTTCGGCTAATTTTGTAAATAACTGGATAGGCTCTCACGCACTTATTTTACGTAATACAGTTTCTGTTTCAAGTAGCACATTATCAAACGACGATATTGTATCTCCTCCGAGCGGAACTACTAATGGCATATTACCCCCTTATATAGCAAATATGTTAGATTTAAAATTTGATGACGGAAGCCCTTTGACAGGGACAATTATTGCTGGAGTAAACAATGGAATTAGCCCCAATATAACAACTGGTTCGATTGCTACGACTCAATGTTATAACATGGCAATTGGTGGTACTTTTATGACTATTACAGGGAAAGAAATTTATGGTAATAGTAAAAGCGGTGATTTTGAAAACAGTTGTGTTGTAGCTTTTCAAATTTCTAATTTTTAGATGTTATAATAATATAAAATCATATATAGTCGATTATTTTTAATCCTGATATTTATGTTTTGGGGTATGAATCATTAATAAGCAGGGAGTAAAAAACAATGTTAATAAAGTGGTTACTATCAATCCACTTGCAATTGTTATAGATAAATGTTCCCACCATAAACCAGATGGAGAGCCTATTTCAAGACCTATATTAATAAAATCTATATTTATATTAAACATCATGGGTATAAGACCTATTGTTGTAGTCATTGAGGTTAAAATAATTGGACGCAACCTTCGACGACAAGCCTGTAGTATAGCTTTTTTAGTTTCTATCCCCTCTTCAATTAATCGCTGATAAGTATCAATTAATATTATATTATTAGAAACCACAATACCCGCTAATGCCACAATTCCAAGCCCACACATTACTATGCAAAAAGATTTACCCATCAACATTAAGCCCCATAATACCCCAATAATAGATAAGACTACTGCAGATAGCACCACTAATGTATAATACACCGAATTAAATTGCACAATTAATATAATAGCTTTAATTAAAATTGCTACACCAAATGCAGTTTTTAAAAAATTAGCAGTTTCTGCTTGATCATCCTGATCGCCCGCTATAACAAGCCTAATATCTTTACTATAATTATGACTAGAAATCCAATTTTGAATTTCGGCAACCTTATTATTAATTACCACACCTTCTTTTACATTAGCCCCTATTATAATAGCCCTATCATAGTTTATTCTATTAATTTTAGAAACTTCTTTACCCATTTTGGTAGTAATTAAATTGCCAATAGCAATGGGCTTACCTTGGTTATTATTTATTATTAAATCTTGTAAGTTTGTAATAGTGCGATATTCTTTAGGATATTTAAGAATTAAATCTAATTTTTCGTCAGAATTATCAATTGTAACTTTGCCTACTGGTATTCCTACGGTAAGCATGCGCATTAGTCCTCCCACCTGTTTTAAACTGACATCTTCCCTGGTAGCTACTTCTCGATTAAGCTCTAAATTCCATTCTACTCTGCCCGAAGAATCGGTATCTAAAACATCGGAATATTGATTATCAGCATTAAGATAATCTAATAATTCTTTTAACGCTTGTTTCATATGACTTGTATTTTCGTAAAACAAATCTATTTCTATATCATATTTTCCCGCTGCTGGACCTTCTTTTTTAGGAATTATATTAACATTTATTCCAGAAATTACTGCAAGATCTTTTCTTAAAGAAGCAATTATTTGTTTAGAAGGGCGACGTTTGTCCCAATCTTCATATTCTAAAGTTATCACTGCTACCGAATCATTGGTATCTTGAACGGTTCTTAATTGAGGATTTACATTACTATAAACCGATTTTAATTCAGTTTCATATTTTTCTATAATTTTTTCAGCTTGTTTGGCAATAAACAATTTTCTTTCTGGAGAAAAGTTACCTTGAGCCCTAAGCTGAACTTCTATAACTTCTGGTTCTAATCCAGGAAAAAATTCGGTACCATAACCTAAAAATTTATATGTAATTATTGTAGCTATAAGCACAAATGGCAAAATAAACGGAATTCGTTTAGGATATTCTAATATTTTATCAAGTTTTCTAATGTAGGCATCCGAAATATCTTCAATCCATTGCCGAGCTTTTATTAAAAAACTAGTAGGCTTAAGATTATCCTTAAATCCATATTTTTGGCAAAACTCCCCTCCAATTACAGGCACCAAAATCATTGCTACAAAAATAGAGGCAGTCAACACGGTTATTAAAGTAATAGGAATATACTTAATAAATTGCCCAACCACACCAGGCCAAAATAATAAAGGCATGAAAACTACAATAATTCCTACCGTAGCCGAAAGCACTGGAATCGACATACGCTGAGCTGCTTCCATATAAGCTTCGATTGGCTCAATCCCCCTGTGCATTCTCCAATCTGCGTCTTCTGTTACAATAATAGTTGCATCAACAATCATGCCAATTACCATAATTAATGCAAATAAAACTACCGTATTAGCAGTATATCCCATCATTTTTAGTACAATAATCCCTGCATAAAACGAAAGAGGAATGCTTAAGCCCACTACCAACCCCTGCCTAAAACCTATTTGCAAAATAATTACCGCCATCACTAAAATTATTGCAAATACTATGTTATTTATTAAATCATGTAAACGTGTTTGAACTTTTTGCGAACCATCCAGCATAACAACTACATCGCTGTTTACGTTTAAATATTGACTATTTTTAGCAATTTCTTTTTTAACTTTGCTAATAATTTCAATGGTATTAACCGCAACTTTTTTTGAAATTTGTAAAATTACCCCAGGCTTATAATTTACACGTCCAAAAGTAGTTTCTTCTTCTAATCCCCATTTTACTTCAGATACATCGCCTAAAGTTACTACCGAAGAACCATTATAAGATAATGGCAATTTAGATATTTCTTTGTCGTTTCTTAACAAACCTGATAACTTTACCGAAAAATCACTATTATTTACCATATTGCCTAGTGAAATTAGGCTATTATTTGCTGTAAGCATTTGAGAAATTTTATCTATAGTAAGACCAAATTTAGACCATTTAGCAGGATTTATTTTAGCTTCTACTATTTCTTTTCTCAAAGCTACGGTATCTACCTCTATTACTCCAGGAATTAATTCTAAGCGTTTTTTTAAAAATTTAGCATCTTTAAAAAGAGCTATTTCGCTATTATCATTAGTAATTGCAACCGATAAAACAGGTAATTTACTAAAATCTACTTCAGTTATTATTGGCTCTAAAATATCTTCTGGCAAGTCTGATCTTGCTTCTTGAATTTTGTTTCTAACATCTTGACTGGCTTTATTGGGGTCTACATTCTGGTTAAACTGAATGCTAATATTTGCCATTCCGTTCATTGTAAAAGCTGTGATTTTTTTTACATCATCTAGCGAATGAAAAACTTTTTCTATTGGTAAAACAATCATTTTTTCGGCATCTTCTGGCGAAACGCCCGCCAATATAATAGTTACGTTAACTGTTGGTAATTTTATATCAGGAAATAACTCTTTTGGTATCGATAAATAACTATTAAAACCAAATATAATGATAGTAGTAGCAATAATAAATAATATTAATCTGTTGTTATGTAGGAGTTTAAAAAAAGGATTCATTTTGAAAATGGTTGGTTTAAATTTATTAAGTTAATAAAATTTAGTTGTACTGATTAAAATACAAGATATTTTTTAATAATTAAATAGATTTTTTTAGTTGTTTATAAAGATTGAATTATTTGCAGAAGATATAAAAAAACCCCTAAGCTCAAAATAACTTAGGGGTATTAATCTAATTAGCTAAAATAATAACTATATTCTTAGCATAAGAAATTTTTGCCAAGGAATACTGAAACTATCGCAGGACCTCCAAAACATAAGCCAGCACCAATTACTATTGCTACAATTGTACCCCAGTTTACTTTACCTAAGTAGAAGCTAATACCAGTTACAAACAATACAACTACTACTACTCCACGCCCTACTTTACCTGTAATAAGCCTGTAAACATTACAAACCACATCACCCAAGGCATTATTTTCAGCAGAACCTCCTTGAACAGGCATACATATACCCATAAGATTTTGAGTTTGAAATGCTGTAGCATTACCAGCTCCTGTTGTACATTTTTGACCAACGGTACATCCTCCTCCTATGCTGTCACTTGCTTTACAGCCCGTTTCGGTTAAAGCTACGCATATTTTTATACTAGAGTCGCAAATGAGACCTTGATCACAATTACTACCATCTTCACTGACAGCTCCTGAACCTCCATTAGCTGAGCAAGTTGCTAAGCGTGCTACTGAAAAAGCATTTGGAATAAATCCTGCCATTACAAATGCAAAAATTGTAATGGACAAAAGTCTTTTAAAATTAAGTTTATTCATATAATTATAGTTGATAAAATTAAAATATTTATTATTAGTTTTAAGTAAAACACAATTGAATTATAATATTTTCAATTAAATGTCAATAAACAAATTTATTGCTTATAAAAATAATTTATTTTAGAAGTAAAAATAATTAAAATTATTTTATTTTTTTAACTAAGCATGTCGGGATTAATATTGTCTTCCAGTGAACCTGAAAAGAAAGTTAAAAAAATCATTTTTCCTAAGCCAGAACCGACCGAAATATCTGCGACTTTAGAGGGAATTAATCACGGAATAGATAACGCTTTATTACAAGCTATTAAAAACGCCATAACAAATGAAAATGAGGCTAAAGCATTAGAACTTTTTGATCAATTGCATCATACTGATCAAGCTATTTTATTTAGCTTATTAAAAGGAGAAAATAAAGATCGTTTAATGCTATATGTGCTGAATTATAATTTTAATCCTTATTTTTTTACTGAGTTAAATAATAGCTTAACAACTCAATTTATACATTTTTTTGGTTATAAAAAAGCGGCTTCTTTACTTGATAGCCTTCCGCATGACGATATTATTAATTTTATGAGCGCTTTATCATTAGGCGATCAGTTAAGATTATTGAAACGTTTTTCTCATGAAGATAGAAAGGCAATTCGTAAAGGACTAAATTACCCTGAAAGAGCAGCAGGACGTATTATGGATTTAGAATATGCGGTAGTAACTGCAGGCGTGCAAATTAGCCAAGTATTTGATTATATTAGACTTAATATTAATATATTACCCGATAGAATTTATGATATTTTTGTAGTTAACGAAGAGCATAAATTAACAGGAATAGCTTCTTTAATGGATATTATTAAAGCCGATCCTAATGCCAAAATAGATAGCATTATAAAACACGAGGTTAGCATCGTTAACGACATGGACGACAAAAGCGAAGTTCTTTATTTGTTTAATAAATATGATATTAATACTGCTCCAGTTTTAGATAAAGATGGACATTTGGTAGGGGTAATATCCGTAGACAATGTTAGATATTTGGCAACTGAAGAAGCAGAAGAAGAGGCAATGAAAATGCGAGGGGTTCTAAGCGACCTCGACGAAGGTATATTTCAAACAACTAAAATAAGATTTATTTGGCTTTTTATAAATCTTGTAACTGCCGGAATCGCTTCTTATGTAATTCATTTTTTTGAAGAAACTATTCATGCAATTACCGCTTTGGCAGTTTTAATGCCAATCTTGGTTTCAATGGGGTGCAACGGTGGAACCCAAACCATCGCTGTTGTTATTAGAGCGATAGCCACTAAAGATTTAAACAAAAATACATTTAGTAAGTATTTTTCAAGAGAAATGACAATGTCTGCAATAAATGGCTTTATTATATTTATTATTTGTTCATTAATTGTATATATATTATATCATAAAATAGGTTTAGCATTAGTATTTGGAGCAAGCATTTTAGCAGCTATGATAGTAGGTGGAATGGTTGGAGTGATAGCTCCTATTGTAATGAAAAAATTGGGAACTGATCCTGCGGTTACTGCAGTGGTATTTCTAACTACAATAGTTGATATAGCTTCATTTGCGGTGTTTTTATGGTTAGCAAAATTCTTTTTATTATAAATTTAGATAAGATCGTTTTCTTTAAAACTATAATAATTATCAGCCGAAACTATTACGTGATCAAGTACATTAATTCCCATAACTTTGCAAGCAAAAAATACTTTTTTTGTCAACTCCTTATCTTCGATAGAAGGCTTTATATTGCCCGAAAAATGGTTATGTACTAATATTAAGTTAACAGAACCACATTCAATAGCTTTTTTAACTATTTCTCTTTCATAAGCCGAAACTTCATCAATAGTGCCTACACTAATAGTATGAATTTTAAGTATTTTATTGCCCACATCTAAAAAAACTATACTAAAATGCTCTTGAGTTAAATGACCAAATTTTTGTTTCAAATAAATGATAATATCTTGCCACGAATTAAACACCGTAGCTTCTTTGTCGTATAATTTTTGATTAATAACTTTAATTGTTAATTCTCTTATTAGCTTGGCACCAAAATAAAGGCTTTTTATAGTATTATCTCCATATTGCTGATATTTTTTATCTTTAGCAAAAGTATCTTGAATATCTTTTTCGCTTGCCAAAACAAAATGGCGTAAACTACCAAAATTATGAATTATTTTTTTTGCTAAAGGTTTGACATCCATTCGTGCATATAACATAAATAATACTAATTCTAATAATGTTTCATCAGAAAAAGATTCAGTTGGCGATTCTATAAAATTTTTTTTAATTCTTTGGCGATGACCTAATTGATTAATTTTATTATTATTTTTGTTCTGCATATAATTTGTTATATAGAATCTAAATAACTTATATAAAGTGATATTGTTGTCAAGGTGAAATTAGTAATACATTGATTTTAAAAAAGTACGATTATAAGTTTATATTAAAGTCAAATAGCCAATAATATGAAAGAATTTTTTATTATTGCTTTAGTTCATTTTTTGAGCGTCATATCTCCTGGACCCAGCATTATTAGCATTACCAATTATACTATTAACAACGGAATTAAAAATATTTGGAAATATGCACTTGGAATTGCTTTAGCTCAATCTATTTATATATTTTTAAGTCTTTTTGGAATAATGCAAATTATTTTACGAGTAGATATTATAAATAAAGCTTTTTGCTTGTGCAGTGGCTTATATTTATTATATTTAGGATACTCATTGATTAAATCAAAATCTAAAATTAACATTGATTTACCAGATATTATTCCAAATACAAAAATTTTTAAAGAAGGATTTTTAATTACTTTATCCAACCCTAACGTTCCTATATTTTATTCTTCTGTTTTAACAAGCTTTATAAATAGCAGTTCTAATTTAGACTTTTTATTATTAATAAGCATTTACCTGATGATTGCAACTTTTACGCTATTTTATTTAATAGCATTAATTTTTAACAAGTTTAGGAATAAAATTGTTGGATATATGTACTATATTGAAAAAGTATTTGGTATATGTTTATGGTATTTTGGCGCTAAACTTTTACTACATTTTTTATGACGAATGAGCGGCATTAATAATAAAATTTATAGACAATTAAAAAATATATTTTCAATTTATATCTAATTTAGAGACAACTTATTTAAACAATGGCAACAAAAAGCAAATTGCAGTTTATTGTTAATAAAATTATTAATGTCTTTTTTGTTTGTTATAAAATTTTAATTATAATAACCCGTTTTATAAAGCTTTTATTTACTTTAGAAGGTTTCTTAGGTGCGATAATTGCTTTTATTTTATGCTTTTCAGTTTATAGCTATTGCGTACATCAATACAACTCCGTTGTGCTTGTCTATCCAGAAGATTTAAATTATAACGCTCTTAGCCAAATTATACAAGAAACCGATGAATTTGAACTACCAGATGATGATTTTAAAATATACAAAAATGATTTATCATCCGAATTAATAATTCAACCAGGGCAAAGTTTTAGCTATATTTTATATCATTTGGCAATGCCAAGTTATCAGGTAGAAAAAGTATTGGAATTGCTAAAAAAACATGCCAATCTTTTTACTCTTCAGCCAGGTAAAAAAATTTCTGTTAATTATGACTGCAAAACAGAATATTTTATAAACAGAGATTTTACAATGTATGCCAGGCAAAAAGAAAATCAAAATTGGCAAGGACCAATATTTATGAATCGCAATGATATTTGTCTTTTAAAAAAGCTCAAAATGGCATTAGACATGACTAATCGAATAGTAATAAACGAAATGGGAGATAATAATTTTATCATTAATATAGTCCCGATTAAAATTATTAACAAAACTAGGGTTACCAAGGGTATTATAAATAATAATCTATATAGCGATTCTGTAAAAAGCGGTACCCCCCCTGGCATTATACAAGCTATGATCCAAGAATATAGTTTTGATGTTGATTTTCAACGTGATATTCATGTAGGAGACAAATTTGAATTTGTTTTTGATGAAGTATTTGATGAAGATGGAGAAAAAATTAGAAATGGAATTTTTAAATATGCAAATTTAACTTTGGATGGTAGAAGCCATAAAGTTTATTATTTTAATAATGCATTTTTTAACGAAAAAGGAGAAAGCGTAAAAAGAGCATTAATGAAAACCCCAATAGATGGAGCACGAATAAGCTCAGGATTTAGTAATGGTAGAAAGCATCCTATTTTGGGATATACCCGTAAACATCAGGGAGTAGATTTTGCAGCACCAGTAGGGACGCCAATTTATGCAGCTGCCGACGGAGTGGTTGTATTTATGGGTCCAGCTAGCGGATATGGTAATTTTATTTCAATAAAACATACATCTGAGTATGGAACTAATTACGCCCATTTAAGTAAATTTAGATCAGGTCTACGCAAAGGCACTAAAGTTAACCAACGACAAATAATAGGTTATGTAGGGATGACTGGGCTTACCAGTGGTCCTCATTTACATTTTGAAGTTGTAAAAAATGGCAAAAAAATTAATCCTTCATCGCAAAAATTTGCTTCTGTTACGAAGTTGACAGGAAATACATATAATAAGTTTCAAGAATATCGTAAATCAATAAATGATTATTTAAATAAAGACCAATAATGAAGCTAATTTTTCAATTTTTATTATAATTTAAATGATTTTTGATATAGAGAAAAGAAAAATATATGTAATAGTTTTTTTAACAACTCTTGTTGTTGTTTTAGGATATACTTTAGTTGAAAGTCATGAGAAAATTTTAAGTTTAAAAACTAATTGTTCTATACAAGCCCAGTCAAAACAAAATGAATATATGGCAAATCTCAGCAACGAAAGATTGAACTATCAAAACAGGGTAAAATTTGTAACTTCACCTTTTACATATTATCAAGAATTAAAAAAAGCATTAACTGTTTACTATGTAAAAGAGATTAATATGATTAGATTAGGTAAAGATGGCGATGGAGGATATGTGTCGCCTGTAGAGCCGTTACAAAATGCCGATTTATTATTTGGTTATGGAATAGATGTCGATGCTTCTTTTGAAGAAGATTTTGTTGCCAAATTTGGTAAAAAAGTTTATGCATTTGATTGTGGAAATGATAAATGGCCCAGCAATAACCCTAAAATCACTTTTATTAAAGAATGCGTAGGTACCAAGCCAGGAAACAGCCAAGTATGGCATCGATCTTCTAGTGGATTTAATCCAAATCTTGATGGTACAGAAATTTTTGATAGCTTTAATAATCATCTAAAAAAATTTAATGCGTTAGGCAAAAAAATAGCTCTTAAAATTGACATAGAAGGTGGAGAATATGATTCTATCGAGTATATAGACAAAAAAACTATACCATTTATTGAAACCATTATTGTTGAATTACATCATTTAGATAAATTAGAATATCAAAAAAAAGCCCTTTCTTTATTAAAATTTCTTAATAAAAATTTTACTATTGTTCATGCGCATGCTCAGAATCCCGCACCAGTTGTTAGTTTTAATGAAAAACGAATTGATTTTTCCAAACTTTTGCCAAGTATGATAGAATTAACGTTTGTAAATAATAAATATACCAAAAAAGGTAAAAAAGTTAATAAACATAATTATTCAGAAAAGCTTGACAGACCATGCGAAAGCACATATCTAGAACAAGACTTTGCATTTGGCTCAAATAATATTAATTTATAATGATAGATAATATTTTAAATAGATTAAATATCGATATTATTGTAATACCTTCAGTGGATGAATTTTTTGGAGAATATGTGTCCGTTTCACGTAACAGGCTATTAAAAGTTACTGGATTTACTGGCTCAAACGGCATTGCAATTATAGGCTTAAAAGATAAAATTTTTTTAACAGATGGCAGATATTTTGAGCAAGCTTCTAAAGAATTAGACAAAAGCTTTAAAATTATAGATATAACCGAAGTTTCTTTGACTCAATATTTAAAAAGCATACCAACTAAAAAAATAGGTTTTTTGCAAGAACTGCATACTTTTGCTCAAATTGAAAAATTTCCCACAAACATTGTGCCAATTTCTTGCCAAGAATTTGATAAATTAATAAATATCGATACCAATTTTGTCGAATCATTAGAATCTCGAATAATCATTGATAATAACAAAACTGGAATTAATACTGATGAAATACTCGCTAAAATAAAATTAAATAACGATGAAGCAATGCTTATTTGCGACCCAGCATCTGTATGTTGGCTTTTGAATATAAGAGGTAAAAGCGTAGAATATTGTGGTTTATTTAACGCTTATTTAGCTATTTTTAGTGATGGTTCATATAAAATAATTAACAATTTGTATAACGATAATGAATTTATAGAAATTTTTAAAAATGTTAAAATTGTAAAAACATCTTTTAAAGCTATAAATTATCATTTATATAAGCTAATTGCAGATAAAGCTAAAGACGAAAATAACCCTTTTATTGCCTTGAAAGCTATAAAAAATCAATATGAAATTACGGGAATGACAAAAGCTAATTTAGTTGATAGCATCGCAATTAATAAATTTATAAAATGGATTAAATTTGAAATAGCTAGTGGTTCAAAAATTAGTGAAATTGAGGCTATTAGTAAATTGCTGAGTTTTAGAAAACAATCGTCTAACTTTATTGAACAATCTTTTGGTACTATTTGTGGTTCGGGGGCTAATTCTTCAATTATTCATTATCATTCTACTGCTCAAAGCGATAGAATTATTGGCACAGATGACATTTGTTTGATCGATTCTGGGGGACATTATGATTTTTATGGTACCAGCGACATTACTAGAACAATTTGTATGGGAGTGCCACCAGATAACATAAAAAATTCTTATACTTTGGTATTAAAATGCCATATTGCTTTAGCAACTGCAGTATTTCCTATCGGCACAACTGGATGCCAAATTGATGCAATAGCTAGAGCAAATTTATGGAAACAGGGTAAAGATTATGGTCATGGCACAGGGCATGGGGTAGGATGTTATTTATCTGTCCACGAAGGTCCTTGCAGTATTTCAAAAAAAAATTTGGTACCATTAGAAGAAGGTATGATTCTATCCAATGAACCTGGATTTTACTTGCCTGGAGAGTATGGCATAAGGCTTGAAAATTTAATGTTGGTACAAAAACACCCAAGTTTTAAAAATATGCTTTGCTTTGAAACCATCAGCTTTGTTGAATTTGAAACTGATTTGATTAATTATGATATGTTAACGCTAGAAGAAAATTTATGGATAAATTTATACCATTCTAAAGTTACAGACATTCTATTTTAATTAGCCTATTGAAGATATTAATTGGTCTTTAATCGCTTCTACACGTCCAGCAACAGAACTATCTATTTTTAAAGAATTTAAAATAGTTATATTGCCTCCAATTAACTTAGAATCAATTTTATGATTTATTTGAGCTACATTAGGTAATTTTAGTGCATCAATATTAATTTTTGTATTATCTGAAGAAACTATATTAACTTTAATATAACTCCACTTTTTTAAAAGAATATTATATGTTTTACGAGCAATATCAACATTGGCAGATTTAATCATAGCGATAAACATTTTTTTAATAATTATACTAGTATTTAAAGCAAAAATTAGATTTATTAAATTTAATATAGTTTTATTTTTATTATATTTTTCAAAAAGTTGTATCCGTTTTATATAATTATAATAATTTAATAAAGCATTATCAATTTGAGCGATATCATTTAAAATGATAAATTTATTATCGTTATTGGATATTTTATTAATTAGCGTGCTATATAAAACTTCTGGTTTTAACATAAAAAATTATATAATTTTATTAAAAGTGCTTTATGCAATACTAATAATCAAGTTTATTCTATTGCAAACTAAAAACTTCGCTCATTCTGACCAACTTTTAGAGGAGTTTGTCTAGGCGTTACTTGAGGGGATATTTCACTTGAATTGCCTTGACTAGGAGATAAATTTTGATTTTTAAGCTCACTTGTTTCTTGATCCAGGGTTTTATAAATTTGTTTTTTATGCTCTTCTCCCCAATTTTTATAATGTTTTTCTATTATTTCTTTTTCTAGCTCAGTTTTTTTGCTTTTATTATCAGCGGTTTTTTGTTTGAGATCTCTATAGTTATGTTTATTATTTTCTTTTATTTTTTGATTTCTTTGCTGGGCTTGGTTTTTTGTTCTAGTTGCCTGTTCTTGACTATTGCGTGATAGTTCTTCTTGTTGTGAGGTATTTACAGGATTAGTTTCTCTTCTTTTATGGTCTGGATGAGGTTCGGGAGAATGACCCAGTATGGTTTCTGCATAATGAGCTATAGCTCCAAACAATTGAGACCTTTGGGGTTTCCAAGGTTGTTTAGAAGCTTTTTCTAATTCCGTTTCACCTTCATTATTACTTCGTTCGGCTGATCCTCGATAATTGCTTGTCGCATCCATTCCTGTTTTGATGGATTCTATAAAATGATTTATTATTCCTGAAGTAAGATTAGGAAACTTTGATTTTTTTGGAGTATTGGCTTTTTCCAATAATTCTTTGGTTTTTTTCTTACTATTTCCTTTTGAATCAGATTTAAGATTTTTTTTCTTTTCTAAGTTGGGATATATTGTATTGCTATCTTTTGCAGGAACTCCCAAACCTTTTCCTTGCTCTTCTTTGCTAATTCCTTCAGCTCCTTGATCAGTTTCGTTTTGGGCTTCTGGTTTATTTGAAATGGGCTTATTGTTATTTAATTTACCTTCAGGAACTTGATCAGTCCATATAGGACCATTACTACTATTTTGGGGATTTTGGTCATTTAAGTTATCCATATTTAATTAAATTTATTCTCCAGATTCTTCAGATTGATTTTCTTCTTCGTTATGCTCTTCATTTTGTTCAGCTGGATCACTAACAAAGTCTTCTTGTTTTTCTTGCCCAGCATTAGACATAGCATAAAAACACAAATCTTCAAAATCCATATTATTTTCTCGCGATAGAATATTTAGTTTCTGTAAAGATTCCATAACATCAGCTGGAGCAGTGCCTCCACGGGTAGCACTAAGCCAAGTAGTTTGAAAATGTAAAGGATGGTGCTCTGCATCTGATTGACCTATGTAAAAATCGAAGGGAGCTTTTTGCCCACCCTGGAAATCACAAATTAAAGTAAATTTTTTCATATTTACTAATTAATTAATAGCCGACTTTCTATGACTACCTTTTAAATCACTAAATGCTACAAATTGATTTACACTGGTAAATCTGGCAGAAAGCTTAGTATCGGCAATCTTTTTAAGATAACTTGGGGAATGTTGCAAAGTTCGATTAGCTTCTAATATTGCTGCTAGTTTCTTTTGCTCTATTGTCACATTATCAATACTAGACATTTCAACTTTAAGCTCGTATAGCTTTTGTTTAAATACAAACATAGATATCGTAGTAGTAATCAATAATAACAATAAAAATAATGTAAAACCAAAATAGGTTAAATAAAAACGATTCATATCAACTTAAATTATATCTCCCTTAACAACAAATATAGTCCATGCAGATTTATAGTCAAATTATTTTCTTGCAAATAATTAAGTAAGTTTTTAATATTATTGCTACTAGCTTAGTAAGCATAATTATGAGTACTTCTCAGCATCCTAATTCTAAAAAGCATAAAATACAGAATTGGTATTCTGATCGCTATTTTTCAGCTACATTGCAACGTAATTTTTTATTTTTTTTCGCTACAATAACATCAATAGCGATGCTAATATCATTAATTGTAATAAAAAATTTATATGAGCAAAAATCTGTAGATCCTTATTTAATTGAAGTTGAAAAACAAACAAATGTAATGGCAATAGTCGATAATACTACAAAACAAGAGTACACGGCTCAAGAAGCAATTAAAGAATATTTTATTTTACAATATTTAAATGCACGTGAGGGGTATAAGCCCCAATCTTTAGAAGAGAATATTAACTTAATAAGAGTTTTTTCTTCCAAAAGCGTGTTTGAAGACTATCAACAAACTTCTTCAGCTAGTCAAATGTTAAGATTTGCGAGAGATACAATAGCCAAAGTAAAAGTTAAATCTATATCTTACGTTACCGATGGTAGAGTAGAAATAAGATTTACCGTAGAGATTTTTTCACAAGAGCTAGCAAAAACTGACCTTAAATCTTATATATTGATGTTAGGCTTTTCTTTTTTAAGTCTAGAATTATCTCAAGCTGAAATAAGATTAAATCCCTTGGGATTTCAAGTAATATCTTATTTCTTAAAAGAAGTAAAATTATTTGATGATAATAAAATGACTCGAACTTAATTAAATATGTTGGCAATTGTTATTTTAATATTTTTAGTTTGCAATCCTGCAATAGCAAATATAAATCAGCCAGTAGCAGTAGATAGCCGAATTAAAACACTTGTTTATAATCCTAACGAGGTTTTTCAACTTAAGTTTATTGTTGGTTATCAATCAATGATTGAGGCAGAAAGCGATGAAAGCATTGAATTAATTTTATTTGGCGATCCTTTACCCTGGAACGTTAAAATTCTTAATCGCCGTATATTTATAAAAGCTTTAGACCCTGGAGTTAAAACAAATATGACAATTATTACTACCAAAAGAACTTATTTACTTGAAATATCATCAAGTAATTTAGAAGATGAAAGTTTTGACGACCAATTAGTTTATGTAGTTAGATTTATGTATCCTGAAGTAGAAGTTGATGCTCCTAAATTACATAAAGTAAGAAAGCCCCATCTTACTTCTTCTCTGCCTCAACCTGGAAGCATTAAACCTGAAAAAATTATCAATAAACTTGAAGGAATCAATCTGCAGTATACCTTTGCTGGTAATGCCGAAAGAATAACTCCTGAAAGAGTATTTGACAATGGCAAATCTACTTTTATGCAATTTCCTAATAATAATGCTTTAATTCCTGCAATTTACGCAGTTAATACTAATGGCACCGAATCATTATTAAGACATCGATTAGAAAATGAATATGTTGTGGTTGATAGTATAGAATACCAGTTTGCTTTGCGTTATAAAGCTAATTTAGTGTGTATTTTTAACGAAATGTTGCTTTTGAGTGAAGGAAATTAAAAGCGTTTAAATTAATTACTCTTGCTATTTAATTTTTTTTAACAATTATTACTTAAATTTCATTTAATAAATTAAATCCTATTTTTATGATCAAAATATACAAAAAAATTTCTGTTAATAGCCAGATGGCTTTTTTTATTGCCATGATATTATCAGTTAGTTCTTGTCAAAAAAGCAACAATATTAGTAATACAGACTATTCTCATGGGGCAAATAAACATGAAAAAGAATGTCCTGCTAAAAAAATGGGGCAAATGACGAAAGAATTTTTAAACGGCAAAGATATAAGTAAAGGCGAATTCTCAGAAGTAGTTGCACAGAACATTAAAGGTTATTTTAATGGTGAACTTGCCTATAATGGTATTGATGAGTTTTACATGCATTTATCTAAAATGAAAGATCGTATTAAGTCTGTAAAAATTACTATCAGAGAGCATGCAAAACAAAAAAATAAGGTAGCTTTTATTGCTGAAATGAAAGCAGAAAGCAACACAGGTAAAGACAAAACTATGTATATTAGCCAAATCATGACCATTAGTAATGATAAAGTTTCTAATGTAGAAGCTGTTGCTGGTATTTCACATAAAGAATGGAAAAAAGCTTGTGATTGCAAAAAAAATTCTAAACAACATAATAATAAAAATGATGAGTAATTTTTATTAAAACTTTTTCTTTTTTATATCAAAGTAGCCCTGTTTATGCGGGGTTATTTTTTTGCATTTTTTATATTTCATTGAAATGGCTTACAATTTAGTAATTGTAGAATCACCTGCAAAAGCCAAAACTATTAATCAGTATTTGGGCAAAGAATATCTTGTTATAGCATCAATGGGGCATGTAAGGGATTTGCCAAGCAAAACTGGTTCGGTAATACCAGATGAAAATTTTGCTATGAAATATGAAATTAAAAAAGAATCCAAAAAATATGTCGATAATATAATTAGCAAAGCCAAAGATAGTAAAATGATATACCTTGCTAGTGATCCTGATAGAGAAGGAGAAGCTATTGCTTGGAATATTCAGCAAATTTTACTACAAAAAAAAATAAAAAGTGATATAAAAAGAATTGTTTTTAATGAAATTACCAAAACCGCCATCACCAATGCAATTAAAAATTCTCGTGAAGTAGATAATAATTTAGTAGATGCCCAGCAAGCTCGCTTGGCTTTAGATTATTTAGTGGGTTTTGAAATTTCCCCCATTCTTTGGCGTAAACTTCCAGGTAGCAAATCGGCAGGTCGGGTTCAATCAGTAGCATTAAGACTGGTGGCTGAGCGTGAAATTGAAATTGGTAAATTTATTCCCCAAGAATATTGGTCGTTAAATGTTTTAGCTAAAACAGAAAAAAATAATTTAGATATTTCAATTTTTGAGCATCAAGACAAAAAATTTAGTAATAATTATCCAAATAGTAAAGAGGAAGCTGATAAAATTATAGCAAGCTTAGAAACACAAGAATATATGGAGGTTGTGGACCTTGAGCAAAAAGATGTAAAGCAGAATCCTACTCCGCCTTTTACAACATCTTTATTGCAACAAGAATCTTCAAAAAAGCTAGGCTTTACAAGTAAAAAAACAATGCAAGTTGCCCAAAAATTATACGAAGGAATCGACTTGGGAGGGCAAACAAAAGGCTTAATTACGTATATGCGTACCGATGGTATGTCGCTTGGAGATGATGCTATAAAAGCTATCAGAGAATATATAGTAGATAAGTTTGGCAAGCAATATATTCCCGACAAACCAGTATTTTATAAAACAAAACAAAAGAATGCCCAAGAAGCACATGAGGCAATAAGACCCACCGATATTTTAATTACTCCCGACCAAGCCAAACAATATTTAAGTTCGGACGAATATAAATTATACAGACTAATTTGGTTACGTACCACAGCTTGTCAAATGACCCCAGCAATTAAAATTCAAACAAGAATTGATTTTTTAAGCCAAAGCAAACAGACAAAAGGTAAAATAACTGGCACCCAAATTAAATTTGACGGTTTTTTACGAGTTTATAATAATGCCGAAAATATAGAAAAAAATCAAGAAGATATAGACGATAGCGAAGAAAATATTATTCCATTTTTGAATAAAGGAGATAAAGCTTTTATTGATAAAATAGAATCTAAGCAGCATTTTACTGCTCCTCCCCCACGATATAGCGAAGCAACTTTGATTAAAAAACTTGAAGAATTAGGAATTGGCAGACCTTCTACGTATGCAAGTATTATAACCGTATTGCAAGACAGAGGTTATGTGAATATAACTAAACGTCAATTTTTCGTTGAAGAACTTGGCATAGTTGTTAGCTCTTTTTTATGTAGTTTTTTTAATAAATATGTGGAATATGATTTTACCGCCCGCTTAGAAGAAGATCTGGACATAATTTCAAATGGTGAAATGCAAAAACTTAATCTGCTCAATTCATTTTGGGGGGATTTTTATAAAAACGTGTTGCAGGTAAGAGAGGTGCCAATACCAGACATAGCAAAAGCTATTCAGCCAACGATATGTAGCTATTCGTTTCCTCATATTGTTGATTTTAAATGCCCAACTTGCAAAATAGGAGATATAAAATTTTCAATTGGCAGAAAAAATTTCTTTTTTGGTTGCTCAAGTTATCCTGATTGTAATTTTATTAGTGGTATAAAAGTTAAAGATGGAATATTAAGCTCAGAACCTCATGAGGAAGAAACTATTACGGCAAACGATGGCACGGTTTTTGAAATTAAAAAAGGTAAATTTGGAAGATATGCTGAAACTACCCTTAAAGATGGCACTAAAAAACGTAAATCAATACCAGCTAATTTAGATATTATCGCTAATAAAGAGCAAATACTTGAACTTGCCATGTTGCCAAAATTGCTTGGCAATCATCCAGAAACTAATGAAGAAATTTTAGCTGATTCAGGCAAGTTTGGACCTTATGTTAAATATAATAGCAAATTTTATTCAATTCCAAAAGCAACTCTTTTTTCAATTACGATTAGTGAAGCAATAGAAATAATTAAAGCTAAAGATTCTGGAGCAAAACCTGTTAAACCACAAAAAATAACTTTTGATCATCCAAAAACGGGCAATAAAATTGTTATTGGCAAAAGCCAACATGGCGTATACGCTTTATATAAAAAAAAGTTTTATGGAATAAAAGAAGCCGAAGAAGCCGAAGAAGTAACCCTTGAAATGGCGATTAAAGCACTTGAAGAATAATCAATTTATTGCTGATTTTAATAGCTTTTGAAGAGTTTTTTGGGGCACAATAAATACAGTAAATATTCAAATAATAAACTATAATTACTATAACAACATTTATATCTTGAAAAATACATTTACGGTTCCTATAGAAATAATTAAATAAATGGCTATTTTTATGTCCAAAAAAAAGGATTATTACGAAGTGTTAGGAGTTGCTAAGCAAGCTACTCAAGAAGAAATAAAAAAATCTTTTCGTGAAAAAGCGATGAAATTTCATCCAGATCGTAATCCTACAAATCGCGAGCAAGCAGAAAAAAATTTTAAAGAAATTAACGAAGCATACGAAATTTTAGGAGACGAAGTAAAGCGTAAAAATTATGATAATTATGGCAGTGGTAATTCTAGCGGGGGGTTTACAAATTCTGGAAGCAGTGGATTTGGGGGTTTTGAAGATTTACACGATATATTTAAAGGCTTTGGAAGCAATAGCGGATTTGGTGGATTTGAAGAATTTTTTGGTGGAGGAAATAAAAAACAGTCTGATTCAAGACAAAAAGGGGACGACCTAAGTTATAACATGAGCATTACGTTAGAAGAAGCCTGCTTTGGCAAAAAAGATCAGACTATTTCTTTTTCAACACTCATAGAATGTGAACCTTGCAATGGATATGGATCGACGGATAAAAAAACTTCAGAATGTAAAAAATGCAATGGTACTGGGGTTTTACGCACTCAAAAAGGATTTTTTATTATGGAGCAAGCTTGCGGTAATTGCAAAGGTAGCGGTAATTCAATTAATAATCCTTGTAAAACTTGCAAAGGAGAAGGTAGAATGGAAGGTAAAAAAACTGTAAAAACCGATATACCGCCAGGAGTAGATAATGGAGTAAGTATTAGAATTTCGGGTAAAGGAGAGGCAGGTCAAAGAAAAGCTCCAAGTGGCGATTTATATATCAAAGTTAGTGTTAAGTCCCATGATTTATTTAAACGAATTGGAGAATTAATTGTATGCGATGTTCCAGTATCTTTTACTAAAGCGGCTTTGGGAGGAACAATTCAGGTACCAACAATAGATGGTAAAATGGTAGATTTAGATATTTCGCCAGGAACTCAACCCGACAGTTCATTTATTATGAAAGGAAAAGGACCAACAATTATTAATTCTGGCAGACGAGGAGATATGAAGGTAAATATAAAAATTGAAGTTCCTATTCATTTAGATAGTGAACAAAAAAGACTAATAAAAGAATTAGATGCTACGCTTAAACCCGAAACCACCCCTCAAAATAACACTTTTTTAAATAGAATTAAAAGAGCATTTGATAATAAATAATCTGTCTGATCAAATTTTATCCCATATAAATATTGTAATTTTAGGAGACCAATTTTATTAATAACTATTACTTGTTATTGCGTAATGCTAATGTTTTAGTGAGTTCGGCTAACGTGGGTCACAATATCCTATTTCTTTGCATTTAGTTCAAAAACTTGATAGTAAATTTAACGATGGGTAAAGTATT
>JANYEN010000038.1 GCA_025363115.1 Alphaproteobacteria bacterium
CATTAAAACTTCGATCGCTCCCGTAAACAAACGATATTTCTCAAAAGAATAATGATTAAGATATTCCACTTAGCTAACAAATTCCTCTATAACATCATATATTGGACCACAATGATACAATTGAAGCTTTTTTATTCTTGGTTTGATTTTATAACCCTCATCAATGATTTCACGCTTTTTATAAAACTCTTCTTTACAAAACAGCATGCCCGAAAAATTACTTTTGGTCTCAAAATTTTGAATAATTTCATAGTGCTATCATCAATTTCAAGGTTTTTTGAGGCACATTCTGCTAGCTCGTAGTAAAAATTTGTGAGCTCTTGGTTTTATTTTTCTAAAGGTCTTTAAAAGCTCCATCAGCTTTTTTTTCATTGTTTTTGTTTTTTCATTACCATTCACAGCTTCTCGTTATAAACATGTTTTCATTATGCATATTTGAACGTTTTGCTTCCTTTCCACAAAATTAGTACAACTGTTCGTAGATTTAAATATTAGATACAAGATACCAGCTTTTTTCTCATCTTTTGCTTTGGCTTGGCAAAGGTTAAATGATATACAGCATGTTATTGAGATAGTAAGCAAAATTTGAATACTTTTGATATAGTTTATAAATCCAATTGTCACTTAGATGGGAGTTCGAAAAACCATACACTTATAATCTGCCAGCTGTAGATATGACAAGGTGGTATAATATAACCGCTAACCGAGATATATAGCAGTTTTAGACGTTCCAAAGAAAACATTTTATTTGCTTTGGCAACTGAAGTATAATGATTATGGCAACCGCCCAGCATATTAGCCAATATAAGCATGATTAATAGGTAGGAATTTAGTGAAGGATTTGTTGTTGCAATAAAAGTACCTCCTGCAAGGATAATATCAAAAGTTTTATCAACTGCCAAAAGAAAAGATTTGCAAGAATTTTTTTGACTATTTTTCATATACGTTTTGGTATTCGATAAAGACTAATTTTAATAGTCAATTTATTACTGCGGTCGAGAGAATATGGGGGGTTAAATTAAATATAAAGGAATAACAATCAATCTGTTATTGCAATTTAATTTTATTATATTGCAATAAATTATTGTTTTAAACAAACGCAATATGATTGAATTTTTAGCACTTTTTTTTTCTTTTTTAAAAGCTTTAGCTATTATTATTCTTATTGTTGTATTTGTGGCTTTTTTAGTATATGTCGAACGTAAAATAATCGCGGCAATCCAACTTAGAGCGGGACCTAGCGTGGTAGGACCCTTTGGAATTTTGCAATCTTTTGCTGATGCACTTAAAGTGATGTTTAAAGAGGTTATTATACCCTCCAAAGTAAATAGATTTTTATTTTTGCTAGCACCACTTATTACATTTGGCTTGGGGTTTGCTGGCTGGGCTATTTTGCCTTTTACACAAGATTTAATTTTTACTAATCTTAATTTGGGGGCAATGTATGTTATGGCAATCTCGGGGCTAGGCATTTATGGCATAATTATTGCTGGTTGGGCAAGTAATTCAAAATATGCTTTTTTTGGAGCAATTAGGTCGGCAGGTCAAATGATTTCATACGAAATTTCAATTGGCTTTTGCATTCTTTCGGTGGGGGCAATGACAGGATCATTAAATTTGATCGATATTGTCAATTACCAAAAATCATGTTGGTTTTGTATTAGTTTATTACCATTATTTATAGTGTTTTATATTTCACTTTTAGCGGAAACTAATAGACATCCGTTCGATTTGCCAGAAGCTGAGTCAGAATTAGTTTCTGGTTATAATGTAGAATATTCTTCAACTCCTTTTACGTTATTTTTTTTAGGAGAAAGAATCAACTTGGTTTTTATGTGCTCATTTTGTACAATTATGTTTTTAGGGGGATGGCTTTCTCCTATAAATTACCCCTTATTTAATGCTATTCCAGGCTTTGCATGGTTTTTTATTAAAACCTGCATACTATTGTATATTTCTATTATAGCGTGGGCAACTTTACCCCGCTATAGATTCGACCAACTTATACGTTTGGGATGGAAATTTTTATTGCCAATTTCTTTAGGTATGTTTATATTGGTTTCATTTATAAAAATAATATTATAAAAATATTTTTTACGTAAGATTGGCAATCTAAGCACCCTTTGCACATATCATTAGAGCTCAATAGAAAAGCGCTAAGAGAGTATCGAAACTACATTATAAAAAAGATGGTTATTGTTGTATAAAGGATTGAATTCTATTAATAATATTGCAATAGTTTATGTCAGT
>JANYEN010000051.1 GCA_025363115.1 Alphaproteobacteria bacterium
ACTGAAGAAGAAGCAAAAAAACGTAATTTAAATTATAAAATTGGTAGATTTCCTCTAATAGCAAATGGCAAATCAATTGCCGCTGGAGATTCGACGGGGATGGTCAAAACTATTTTTGAAGCAGAAACTGGCGAGCTTTTAGGATGCCATTTAATTGGACATGAAGTAACCGAAATGATTGGAGGTATAACTTTAGGAAAGCAAGCCGAGTTAGTTGAAAAAGATTTTATTAGAACAATATTTCCACATCCTACGGTTAGTGAAGCAATTCATGAATCTATTTTAAACGCCTTTAACATTGGGCTACATCTTTAACTTTAAAACTTTGTGTGGATAGAAAAATTATTTTTTACTAACACAATTGCATTGTTTCCTTTGGTAATTGCCTTGGTATTATTTGATAATTTTGTTAGTATAAAATCGAAGCTTTCCGAATTACAACAAGCATGCATACGAATGTTGTGTTATTTTATTTTAACAATAATATTTGGGTATGGAATATTTTATTATCAGGGTAGCGAAAAAGCAGGATTATTCGTGGCGGGATATATTTTAGAATATAGCTTAAGTATAGATAATTTATTTTTATTTTTAATAATAATAAAATTTTTTGATATTAAAGATCAAGCAAATCGTCTTCTTACTTACGGTATAATAATTACCACATTTTTAAGAATAATTTTTATACAAATAGGCGTTGTTGCAATTGAAAAATTTCATTTTACCTTAGCAATTTTTGGAATTATTTTATTAATAGGGGCAGTTAAAATGTTATTTCACAATAATCACAATAACGAAGAACATATTGCAAATAGTTTTTTATACAAAAAAATTAAACGTTTTATACCAATCGACAACTCCCCTACCCCATCAACTTTATTTGTTATTCAGAATAAAAAAATTAAGGCAACCAAACTATTTTTGGCAATGATTTGCGTGATAATTAGCGATATAATATGTAGTTTTGATTCGATTCCTGCTATTTTTGGAATTACCAAAGATATTTTTATAATTTATAGTTCTAATATTTTTGCTATTATTGGTTTACGTTCTGCATATATCGTTATTATGCCTATAATTGAAAAATTTAAATTTCTTGAAAAAATTATATTTGTGATATTAATAATTATAGCCATAAAGCTTATTGTTTCTCCCTTTATCTAGTTTAATACATGATCTACAAAAATTATATTAAACACCTAAGTAAAAATGTTAATAAAAATTAAATTATCAATTATTTCCTACTTCAAATGCTAACGATAAAATTTCGTTTTGTTCAATAATATGGGTGGCATGTGAGCCAGTTGCTGGAGAAGCGGAAGCTTTTCTTGAAATATAAATAGTTTCATTATATACATTACAACAAACATGTTGATATTTTTTGGCTATTTGGGTACCAGGATTTTTTAACTTAATTCCAGCATTAACAATAGATTCATATAAATAATCTATCATAAATTGTCCGGCTCCCATATTTTGAGATTCTTCTTGCACCCATGCAATTAATTTAACATTTTTATATTTTTGTAATTCTAATACCAATTTTTCGGTAGGGAATGGATAATATTGCTCTATTCTTATAATCGCGGTATTTTGATTATTTAATTCGTGTCGTTTAGCAAATAAATCATAATAAATTTTGCCACTGGTTACAATAATTTTATTAATATTGGCTTTTTCTAAGGTATTATCTCCAATTATTGGCATAAATTCGGATTTATTAATAAAATCTGATATTTTTGATACATTTAATTTATGGCGCAAACCTGATTTAGGAGTCATTATTATTAAAGGTATTTTATGCTTAGCTACCACTTGGCGTCTTAAAATATGAAATAAATTAGCAGGAGTTGTACAATTTGCAATAATCCAGTTATTTTCGGCGCAGTTTTGTAAAAATCTTTCAAGTCTTGCTGAGCTATGTTCAGGACCACTGCCTTCCATACCATGAGGCAAAAGCATTGTTAAATTGCTTCGTAAAAGCCATTTTGTTTCACCTGATGATATAAATTGGTCAATTATTATTGCGGCGCCATTAACAAAATCTCCATATTGAGCTTCCCAAATTGGCAAGCCATTTGAATCTCCTAGGCTATATCCGTACTGAAATCCCAAAACTCCAAATTCAGACAAAAAGCTATTACTTATATCAGAAAAGTATTCTTGCTTTAAATGTATATTATTTAATAAATTATATTTTTTACCATTTTGAGCATCAGTTAAAATTGCGTGCCTGTTAGAAAAAGTTCCTCTTTCCACGTCTTCACCAGTTAAATTAACAAAGTGATTTTCATATAAAATAGATGTATATGCGATTAATTCAGCTGTTGTCCAGTCAACGATATTATTTTTTAAATTTTCTACACGCACTTCAAGTAATTTTTTAATTTTAGAATTAATATTAAAAGTATCGGGGTAAGAAGTAATGGCTTTACTTAATAAATTAAACAAATCAGATGAAATAGCGGTATTAGAATTATTTAAAGTAAAATATTTAATATTTGTTTTATCGTATTCTACTTTAGAAGTTATTGGCGTTTCAGATAACTTCTTTTCATTCTCAAGCATTAATTTAAAATTATTATTAAAATTAACGGCATAGTTTTTATCAATTACATTATTTTCTGTTAATATATTGTTATATATTTTTGCTATGCTGGTTTTGTTTTTTATTTCGCCATACATAATAGGCTGGGTATACGATGGTTCGTCACCTTCGTTATGACCATATTTTCTATAGCACATTAATTCTATAACTACATCTTTACAAAAATTGCTTTTATACATTGCGGCTAATTTAGCAATTTTAAAACATGCCTCAGGATCATCTCCATTAACATGAAAAATTGGCGCCTCTATTATTTTGGCCAAATCAGTACAATATTTACCTCCAAAAGCCTGGGATTGGTCGGCAGTAAAACTAACTTGGTTATTTATAACAATATGTATTACCCCGCCAGCATTATAAGCCTTTAGTTTACTCATTTGCAAAGTTTCCATATTTACCCCCTGCCCTGCAAAAGCCCCGTCTCCGTGAACCGTTATAAGAGCTGCTGACCTACGACTTCCATAGTCTCGATAAACATCTTGACGTGCCCTAACGTATCCCATTCCCACTGGATTTATTGCCTCTAAATGGGAGGGATTAAAAAGTACGCCCACTTTAATAGTATTATTATTAAATTTACGATGCGATTCATAACCCATATGATATTTAACATCTCCACTACCAAAATCTTTCGCAACTGTGGTATAGCCAGTAAACTCTCTCATTAGCTGATTATAAGGTTTTTTAGCAATATTTGTTAAAGTAGCCAATCTTCCGCGATGAGCCATTCCAATAATAACTTCAAAAACGCCTCTTTCTGCCAAATATTCTATAATAGTCTCCATTATGGGCAAGTAACTTTCTGCTCCTTCAATTGAAAATCTTTTAGCTCCTAAAAAAGATGAATTTAAGAATGTTTCCAGACCTTCTCCTTGCATCAATTCGTTTAAAATTTTAACTTTTACGTCATTTGCGAGTGAGACTTTAAATAATTCATCATACTTATCAAGTATCCATTTTTTTTCTTCTTTATCAAAAATATGATCTATTTCTATACCAATTGATCCACAAAATTTTTGCTTTAATTTTTCGATATCTTCTTGTTTTACATTAAAATTTTTTGCTAATAATTCTGGAATAGCGATATTTTTCTTTTGAGTAAGCAGAGGGTTTATATCTGCCAGTAAATGACCATATCGGATATAATTTTGTGTTAATGTGTCTAAATTATCATCATTATTATTTTTAGCATCTTCAACAAATTTAATCTTTTTTTTAAGCCAACTAGGGTTTAATGCTTCAGACGTTACAATCCCACTAAGACTGTTCATAAATATTTAAAATTTACCAAAAAACAATAAGTAAAAATTATATATAATAATAAAATACAAGTATTAATTGTCTTTATAATTAAAAATTTTAAAGCAATTGACTTCATTTATAAATAAATCTATCATAGTTTAATAAAAATAATTATTTTTTTATACATTTATATGAATAATCAAGATGATAGTGGGATTAAAAAACAAGAAATAGATACGGTTTCTTTAGTTTCTGAAATTTTACCTATAAATGGCAAAAGAAGAAATGGAGATCGCTTTCTGGGTGTTGAAGAACCATTAATTGGACCAATAACAAAAGAAACTTATCAAAAAAGAAAAGAGATAAAAGAAATATTTAAATCTAAATCACAAAATAATGAATTTATAGATAACCAAAAATCAGCGGACGACAGATCGCAGTATTTAACAGGATCAACACCTGAAGAAACACAAAAACGCTTGCAAGAATATAGAGAAAGAACAAAAGCAAGAAAAATAATGCCCAATATCAATGATGAAGCGGTAAATTTAGAACTAAAGATAAATCAAGAAAATGACAATTTTGATATTCAAAAAAATGAAAAAATAATTAAATCTCCAAAAAATAGGATAGTTATTTTTGATTCAAATCAAACAATTGACTCCGAAAAATTAATAAGTAAAAAACAGCCTAAAAAAAATCAACAACAAAAATTAATCAAAAAAGAAAAAAGGTTAATTAAAAAAGCTAGCCAAAAGCAAATTAAGTATGATGCAATAATGGCTAAAGTTTTAGATATCCAAGAACAATTTGCCAAGATGCCTTCGGTGAATATACAGGATTTATATTTACCTCCTATTGTAGCACCCAGGGCTTCAAAAATTCAGCAAGATAAAACCCGCTCTCCATTAAAAAAATAATGCTCTTATTTTTATTGCATATAAAAATAATTAGACGTTGATCTACTAACTTATTATTGGTTTTTATGAGCAAAAAAAAGATTCACGAAAAGTCTCGTTTTGCCAAAAAAGCCTTAACTTTAGTTGAAAAGATCAATAGCCATTATTCTCAAAACCCCCCCCCCAACCTATCCCCTTATAGTTTTTCGGCCAATAAATATAGAATTAGTTTATTTTTTGGAGCAATATTGATATTGTCTAGTCTTTACTCTTTGAAATCTAGAAATAATTCAACCGAATGCGTCAATAAAGATGGAGTATTTAAAAATATATCAAATACAGTAACGGGAAGTGCCCAATCTTTGGGAGTTCTTTATAATCTATATAAAGAAGGAGGTATTGAAATAGTTTCAGAATTTGCTAAAATTAAAAATAACAATAAAAACCAAAAAATTCATGTTAATTTTAATGAAATATCAAAAGCAGATAAAAAAAATGTATTAATATGTGGAGAAAAATTTACTGCCGAAATAGGTGTAATAAAAGCTAACCAAACACAAAATATTGAATACAAAATAATGGATTTAATAGCGGGAGAAGAAATATATGAAAGTAAAAATTTAGCAAATATTTTTTTTCAATTATCCGAAAATGACAATGTTTCAGCGGTATTCGATGATCCAAATAATGAAAACTCTATAATAGTTTACATATCTAAAATAAAACCAGAGAGTAACTATTTTTTGGGATTTTATGAAGTAATTTCTATTTATGATGGCACAGGAACTCAATTAAAATGTGGAAATAAAACATCTATCGAATTCAAGCTTTATAATATTTCAGAAAATAGCGCTATTATAGAAAACAAAATCAACGATAGTACCCAAAATTTGCCTATTTTACTAGAACGAGTTTTGATGGGGAAATCTATTGGCTCGAAAATTAAAGTGATAACTAAATTGGATAATTTGTGTATTTTTAGAGAAGGGCCTAACTATGATTTATGTCGTAAATTATGGAATTTTAAAGAAAATGAAATGAAAAGCGTGATTAGTTTAACATTGGAAATAGAAGATGTTAAAGATAAATAGATACGTATTATTGGTTTTTTTAAAATCATTTTGTATTGTGGTAGGCAGTGCTTCTGTTGTTATTTCTACGGTAGTTATATCACAGCAATTGTTTGGAATGCCTTTTACAAAATCGGAAGCAACAATAATTTTAACGGCAAGTTTATTAGCAATATGGCGGTTTATAATAGTTTTTTTTATTTCTATGACCACGTCCCTAATGTTTATGGAATTAGGAAGAACAAGTCAATATATTATAATGTTATCATCTGGAATAAATGTAACTAAAATTTTAAAAGGGGTTATCATATTTAGTTTTTTTCTTGGAATTATGATGATTTTCTTTTTAAAAAACCTTGAAATTAAACTTACCGAAAAATCTGAATTAATTATTCAAAAATTTAGTCAATCTCAAGAAATAAATATAAATTTAAAAGATATCGATGCAAATAAAAATATTATGATTATTAACGGAGACTATAGTGAAAAAAAATTAGAATTAAAAAATGCTTTATTTATAAAGCAAAATAATAACGCAGTATTTGAGGTAATTAAAGCTGAAAAAGCTTTATTTGCAGAATCAAACTGGACATTAAAAAATGTATATATATTAAACAACAATAATAAATTAATTCATAATTATAATAACTTGGTACTATCAAGCAGTCTCACCAAAGAAAACTTTTTAAAGCAGATTGATGCATCTCAAAAATCGCTAATAAAGACTTTTAAACAATATACCTTATTTGAATTATATAATGCGCTTAGCGGTCGTGATATTTCTAATGAAGATTTATCAAAATTAAAAATACAATTTTGGTCTACCTTGGCTTTACCTATTAAATTAATTTATGCCTTAATGATTGTACCTATTTTGATAGGCACCAAAACAATAACTAGAAATGGGTTAAAATTAAATGCTATTTTTATAC
>JANYEN010000054.1 GCA_025363115.1 Alphaproteobacteria bacterium
TGCGAAGACCAATCGTTTTGCCCTGTTTTTACTCAAGATATAAAAAACCAAGCATTAAGGTTTTTTTAGATATTATCAGGCTTTTCATATAAAAAATTTGAAAGCAATAAATTTCCATATTCACTTAAAAAACTTTCGGGATGAAATTGAATTCCCTCAATATTAAATTTTTTATGTTTTAATCCCATAATTTCGTTGTCTAATTCACTTGTGGCAGTTATTTCTAAATCGTTACTTATTTTAGTAACTGCCAAAGAATGGTATCTAGCTACTTTAAATTTTTGGGGTAAATTTTTAAAAATTCCTTTGTTAGTATGAATAATTTTAGAAGTTTTACCGTGCATAACAGATTTAGCATAATCAACTTTACTGGCAAAAAACTCTGCAATAATTTGATGCCCCAGGCAAATTCCCAAAATATCAATTATGCCAGCAAATTCTTTTATAACTTCATGGCAAACCCCAGATTCTGAAGGAAAGCCAGGACCAGGAGATAGTAATATTTTATCGGGCTTAATAGACAATATATCTTGAATAAGGCAATCGTTTTTGAAAACAATAACTTCGGCTTTAAGTTTTTGCAATAAATGCACTATATTATATGTAAATGAATCATAGTTATCAATTATACAAACTTTCATATTTCAATCAGCCAATCTCACTTTAAATAACCCATAAACGGCATTAGATAAAAATATTTCGCTAGCATTTTCTAAATCTGCAAGAGTTATATGTCTTTCTAATACTCCTAATTCGTGTATTATTTTATCCCTGTATATTCCATTTAATGCACCATCTTTAACAAAAGGCGTGATTAATTGATTGGCTTGGTTTTTTACAAAAATATTATGCCGAGAACCTTCAGAAATATAGCCATTTTTATTTATAAAAACTGTATCTACAAACCCTAAATCATAATATTTTTTATATTCCAAATTATATATTTCACGATTGGTAGTCTTATAACGCAAAAAAATATTGTCATTATCTACTATTATTTTGCTTACACAAATTTTATCACTAATTTGAGGTTCAATTGCGCTGTGTTTAATTATGATATTTCCATTTTGAGTCACAGATAATCTAACTCTGCCATTTTTTAAACTATTATTAATTTTGGTTTTAATATTTGAAAGATTATAATTAAAACCAAAAAATTCAGCAGTTTTACAAAGCCTATTTAAGTGTTGATTTAAAAGATGTATTATGCCATTTTCGCATTTCATGGTTTCAAAAATTTCAAAAGTGTTATTTATATTTCTTAAAAATTGTGATTTTAATATACATTCTTCAAACTCCTCATTTATTTCAGAATCATGAATAATGCCTCCGCCAATTCCCATTTTACCAGTTTTAGTAATTTTATCATATAAAACTGTACGAATTCCAATATTAAAACAAAAATCTTTATTGGGCATAAAATATCCAATTGCCCCACAATATGTTTCTCGTGCACTGTCTTCAAGTTGGTTAATAATTTGCATAGTACGAATTTTAGGAGCGCCAGTAATAGAACCCCCAGGAAACAAAGCTTTAAAAATTTCTAATGCGGTTGTATCGGATTTAATTTTACATTCAACTGTACTAATCATTTGATTTACAGTATTAAAAGTTTGAACTTCAAAAGGTTTTGTTACTTTTACGCTACCTGGCGTTGCTATTACTGACATATCGTTTCTTATCAAATCCACGATAATAGAATTTTCGGCAATTATTTTAGAATCATTCTGCAATTGCGATATTAAAATTAAATTTTGCACATTATCAGAAGTTGCGCATATAGTGCCTTTCATAGGTTTTGCGATCAGATTATTTCCTTCTCGCTTTATCCATAATTCGGGAGATAAAGATATAATAGAATATTTATCAAAATCTAAAAAAGCCGAAAATTCAGCATTTTGCCTTTGTGATAATTCATAATATAAATTAATTGCAGAAGCATTACAATTAAATTCTATTCGCATTGAATAATTTAGCTGATAAGTATCTCCATTTTTAATATGATCTTTAATTTTATCAAATTTTTGTAAATATTTTTGCTTATTCTCACTATATTTTATATCATGTAAATAAACGTTATTTTGGGCTTTTGGTATTTCAAAAATTTTTTGAGCATTCTTAAAAACTTTAAAATGTAATAATGGTAAAGTTGTTAGATGACGATTTTGTATTTGTTTTGATAATAAATAATATCCTGCTTCATAAGAAACATAACCAGCAACATGAAATCCTTTTTCTAAATATTTCTCAACTGATTCTAACGCTATAATAAGCGATTCCCTATCATCGGCTATTATTTCTTCTATTAAGTTATAAAAATATAATCCTTGGTTAGTTCTTAAATTAAAAAAATACATAATTAAGCATACTTTTTAGATTTTTTTAATTTGCTTATTTCGTCATTATTTATTTTATAGCAAATCCAGGCACATATTACGCAAAATATCGAAATTATCGCAATACCGAGACCAAATAAATAAAGTGCTTTTTGGTACATTGTTTGAAAATTTAAATAATTTATTTTGCCAAAAAATCTAGAAATCTCAATAGCCAATGTACTAACGCACATACCCAAACTAATTGAAAGTTGCCTGAATATAATAAACATATCTCCCATTCTACCAATTTCCACTTTATCTTTGGCTTCATAAATTCCCATTGTCGCTACCCATCCGCCAATAAGACCACTGAAAATACCACGAAAAAACATAATAAAGCAGGCTAAATACAGATATTTTTGACTGAAAACTAATAAAATTATAGGCGTTATAATTGTAACTCCTAAAAGCCCCGTCATTAATTGATGCTTTAATTTAATATTAGCGTATAAATACGTAAGAGGAGGCAATTTGATTAAAATAGCACCCAAAGCTTGCATAGAAATAGTGATGGCTGCTTGTTGAGGAGTAAAACCAATCCCTACTTGTAAAAATAAACCAATTATAAAAAATGATCCAAAATGCGACATTTGAAAAAATAGTTGTATTAATACCGCTTTGGTAAATAATTCTCTTTTAAAATATGAAAAATCACAAATTGGGTTTTTAACTTTTTGCTCTATTTTAAAAAAAATCAATGCAAAAAATATAGCCATAAGCATTAATAATAAAGCATATCCAATTTTACCCAAAGATAACATAGAAACGCCTACAAAAAAACAAATATAAAGAATGGAGCTAGAAATTACCCCTTTGTAATCCAGACAAGGTTTTTCAAAAATATTTTTATCTTTAATA
>JANYEN010000018.1 GCA_025363115.1 Alphaproteobacteria bacterium
TTTTTTGGATACTTTTTTTAAGATTTATTTGACCTAATTATAAACCTAGATTAATTTTTTATAATATTAAAAAAACTAGGTAATTATAGTCTCTCTGGTAAAGTTAATTTCTTTTTTTATTTCATTAATTACGCTATTTATAGTAAAAGAATTCTTAATAATTGAGCGACCATTAGGATTTGCAGTAGAATAAATCCTTAAAATTGGCAATCCATGTTCTTCTTGGCTATTATAAAATTCACTTACTTCGTCGTCTTTTTTTTCAGTAACATCAAATTTTAACATAACAATACTACTTTGTTTAGTAAAATCTAAAAATTTATCACGCTCTAGAACTGTTTTTTCTAAAATATGACACCATGAGCACCAGTCGGCAGTGCCTAAAACTAAAATAATTTTTTCTCCTACTAAGGCTTCGTCAAGATTTTGATGAGAAAAAGATTTCCATATTTTACTTTCTTTATCTTTATCCTCATATGTAATTGCAGTCATTAAAAGCATTGGAGTAACTACAATAACTAACAAAGCGATTTTAGATATGATATTCTTCATTTTCCATCCAAAGCGAGAAAAAACAAAGATTCCCACCATAATAAATAAAGCGGTATGAATGCCGCTTTGTCTACTAATTATATATACTAGCCAAAAAAATGTTGCGAATAAAAAGCCATTTAATATTTGAGATAATACAATACTTATTTTACCAGTTTTGGGAATTTTTTTATAAATATCGGGATAAAAAATAGCAATAATATAAGGCAAGCCAAAACCTAAACCTATTGCCATAAAAATAGCTAATCCTACTTCAAATCGGGCATTAGAACTGTAAACAATCGATAATCCTATAACGGGAGCAACACAAGGACTAGCTAATATTGTAGAAAAAACACCACCAAAAAAATTATAAAGCCCTCCTTGAAACTTATTGTTAAAATTAAAATTTATAACTGCTTTCCCCCGTTGTACATCAATAAATAGAGCTACTATAAGTGTCAAAAATAAAATAAAATATCTGTTTTGAAACATAAAACCCCAAGTTTGAGTCTGATAATTATTTTCAAAAGGTAACTTAATAACTGAAGCCATTAATCCCAGAAAAATAAAGGTTGCCATAATGCCCATTAAGGACATAAATGCACTAAATTTAATTTCTTTGTGACTTTTATCTCCGTATGAAAGAGAAGAAAGTTTAATACCTAAAATAGGCAATACACAAGGCATAAAATTTAAAACTATGCCACTTAAAAAAGCTATTATAATTTGAAACACCGCAGTCCACACCCCACAATTTTTACATTTGTCAATATTAAGTGTAACATCCAAACTAGATCTTTTTTGATCTACCGCTAATTTTCCATTATCCATTGATATTATTATATTTTCTGCTTTACATTGGTTATTTCGACAGACTTGATAATTTAAGCTAATATTAAAATTATTTTTTTTAATCTCTTTTTTTGTAGTGAATTTAATTACAACCAAAAAAGATTTATCTACAATTGTATGAGAATATTCTTCGCTTCCAATAATCTCGGTTTTTATTTGACCTTTTGGCCATTTTATTTTTTCAATATCTATATTTTCGTTATCAACAGTTAAAGTAGGGGCATTTGAAATATCTTGCTGTCCACTAGTATAAAATACACAGCCATTCTCTAAATTAAAAGTTAGCTCTATTTTTCCATCTTTGATAAAACCATTTGAAGAATTATAAAAAGTTGATGTTTTTATAGAACCACAAGAAGTTGAAATATCAGCTAAAGCACTAAAAGCAATTAATAAGGTAACAAGCAAAATTTTAAAAAACATTTTTTATAAAGCGACTAAAATACATTTATATTAAAATAATTATTAAATTTATACAATTAAAGTCAAGTTTGCAATTATTAATCACTTATTTTTTTGTTGACAACAAAAGCCATCTAATCAATCTAACTTTAAAAAGTATTTTAGTTAAAATGACGGTAATTTTATTAATCCTGGTACCATCTTGCTTGGCATCCATATTTTCTTTAACAATTCATAAAAAATATATTAATATAAATTATTTTTTTGGATTAACCATGGCGGTTTTTACAACTGCATTCACTTTTTATATTGCTTATTTATTTCTAAATAAAGGTTTGTCTTTTTATTTTAACATTGGAACAGGATTTGAAAACCCCGTGATTTGCTTTAAAACTACTGGACCAGGATTACTTTTTTGTTTAATGATTGCCATTTTATATCCATTGGCTTTTATTTATACCATTGCCTATGCCCGAGTTAATAACATGAAAAATCAAGAAAGTTTTTTTTGTTTTTTTCATTTTACCATCACATCTGGATTAGCGCTGGGTTTATCAGCAAATTTAATAACTATGTTTATTTTTTATGAAATTATCACTTTAGTAACTTATCCATTAGTTTGCCATAATCGTGACTTAGAAGCCCAAAGAAGTGGTAGAACTTATTTAATGCATTTAGTAATTTCAGCTTCTTTGTTATTGTTGCCAGCTATAATAATTATTCAATCTACCATTGGTTCAACTAATTTTATTAATGGAGGATTATTTGTGGGTTATCAAATATCTAAATTAAAAATAAATATTTTATTTGCAATGATAGTTTTTGGTATTGCTAAAACGGCTATTTTTCCTTTGCACAATTGGCTACCTAATGCAATGGTGGCTCCCACTCCAGTTAGCGCTATTTTGCATGCCGTAATAGTAGTAAAAAGCGGTTTATTTTGCTTAATTTCGGTCATATATTTTACTTTTGGACCTCATTTACTACGTAATAATTTATTTACATTTTATCATGAAAACTGGCTTACATGGCTAGCAGCTATCACAATTTTAATAATGTCTCTAACTGCAATTTTTCAAGATAAAATAAAAAAACGTCTAGCTTATTCTACGGTATCTCAACTTTCTTATGCTATTTTAGCAGCTAGCATTTTGTCTTATAGTTCTATGAAAGTAGCTTTTATTTTAATGATTGCCCACGCTTTTGCTAAAATTATTTTATTTTTTGGTGCAGGAATTATTCATTCATATTTTCATAAAGATAAATTAACACAAATATGTGGAATAGGTAAGCAAATTCCTATTACTATGATAATAATGTGTATAGCATGTATATCTTTGATAGGTTTGCCTATAACTATAGGGTTTAAAGCTAAATATTATCTTTTATTAAATGCTATAAAATATCAAAATTTAGTATTAATTTTAATTATTGTTATATCTACCTTATTAAGTGTTTGTTATTTATTTCCATTTATTTATAATCCATTTTTTGCCAAAAAACAACAGAATATAGCAATGATAAATTCTTTGTTAAGATTGGATAATTTTTTACTATCTTTTGTAATGATAACATGTGGGGCAATTGTAATTGGACTGTTTTTTATGACTGATATAATTTATCAAATGTTGAAATAAAATACAGAAAAATAACTATTAAAATCTATATAGATTATAAGTTGTAAAAAAATAAAATTATTTCTTGCATTATAATTAATGTAATATTGTTTTACAGTAAATAACAATGCTAGTTAAATAGCAAAAAAATTTATGGTAGTATAATTTTTGCATTAATTTATTTTTATATGATATTAAGGGCTTCTAATGTAGATAATATAGATGATTTTATAGATTGTGCAATATTTAATGTTGATTACATAGTATTAGATATCAATACATTACTTAAAAAAGGCAGACAATTTGGAGTTTGTATAAGCTCGGTACCTTTATTAAAAAATGAATTAGTATTAAGTATTAACTCTGTAACTGAAGAAGAGATTGATAGTGCATTAGCTATGTGCAATATTAATATATTAGAATTTAATAATAAAATCAGCGCATCTCTTATTGCTAAATATAAAAAAAACTATACTATATGTAAATATATAGAGAATGTAGAAGATGCAAAAAAATATGCCGACCAGGTAGATTCTTTTATAATTCCATACGAAAAACTTCAAGCATTACTGCAATGCAAAGAAATTTCAAATCATCAACTTATAGTTAAAGCTACTAAAAAAGAACATATTGAGGATATTAAAGATATTTCATCTAGAAAATTAATAGTGGATATTAAATATGACGATAATCATATGTCTCATTTTATAAAAAACAAAAAATTGACTATAAAAAAAGAATTACTTAATAAACAAATTTAAAAATAATTTTAAATTTATGAAAAATCAAGAATTATTAAATTTGCTAGCCAATTATTATGCTATTTACATAAAAACTCATTGCTATCATTGGAATATAACTGGAGAAAATTTTATTTCTTTGCATAAAATGCTTGAAGACCAATATAATAAATTAGCACAAGAAATTGACGAAATAGCCGAATGCATCAGAATGTTAGGAGAAAAAGTTCCAGTTTCTTTATCAAAAATGGCTAGCCTTGCTAAAATTTCCGACCCCAATGAAAATTTAAGTAGTTCTTTTATGCTCAAAGACTTATATGACAGTAATATTAATTTACTAGAAATGATAACAAAAGTTTTTCAATCATACTTGGAATCAAGCAACTTGTTAGTTCAAGATTTAATTGCCAAGCTTGTTGTTTCACGAAAAAAAGAAATATGGTTTTTGGAATCTAGTTTGTCAAAATAAAATTTTATTAATACCTATTAAATAGACATTTAATTAGTAACTAGATGTTTATTTTTATAATCCTCTATAGCTGCTTTAATGGCACTTTCCGCCAAAACAGAACAATGAACTTTAACTGGTGGCAAGTTTAATTCTTCTACAATATCGCTATTTTTTATCAATAAAGCTTCTTTAATGGTTTTGCCTTTAATCCATTCAGTAGCTAAAGAACTTGAGGCGATAGCCGACCCACAACCAAATGTTTTAAAAACTGCACTTTCAATAATACCATGATCATTAACTTTTATTTGCAATTTCATTACATCTCCACATGCTGGCGCTCCTACTACTCCCGTTCCTATATTTTCTTCATCTTTATTAAAAGAACCTACATTTCTCGGGTTTTCATAATGATCTATAACTTTTTTGCTGTATCCCATATAAATAATTATAATAATATTCATATAAGTATTTTTAACTTATGTCAATAGTCAATGATTTTTATAAGTTAAAAATATTGTTTGTTTTATAAAATACCGTTGTATGAGAAAGGTTGTACCTTAAAGGTCCAATACCACTAAAGGTAATTTCTTTAAAACTTTTTTCTGCAAATAAACCAAATATTTTTTTATAACTTTTTCTTTCGCTGTTATCTAAAATTATTATCCCGCTGTCATTGAGGTTAGCACAACCAGATACCGCACATTTAAGCCTTTCAATTGAATCTATTATAATTAAATCAAATTTTTCACCTAGCAAGTTAATGTTTGATGCAAAATTATGTTGATTTAATATAATTTTTATATTGAAAATATTGTTTAAATTAGCTATATCTAGAATTTTTCCCATCCATTCTGGGGTTTTTTCTATACTTATTACTTTTTTACAATACTTAGCATAAAATAAAGTTGAATATCCACATCCAAATTCAAAAACCGATATATTGCTATTTAATCTTTGTTTTAAAAAATTTATTACCGGGTAATTATACCAAGGCAAAAAATTGCCATTTTGATCTACGCATTGATTTAGTTCCCAAGATTTTATCCATCCCGATGTAGTAAGAAAATTATTGTTTAATTGTAAAATTTTATCATTCACGAAAATTCTAATTATTTAATCCTAAAAAACTTAATATTCCTTCGGAAGAAAATTTTTGATCTAAATTTTTTATAGCTACGCGTTTAGCATCTTCTTTATTAATTATCGAAGAGCCATTAATTTCTATAACATTTGTTCTAGTTATATTGTTATTATTATTTTTAAGTTGTATTACGATAGTTAGTTTAATTATATTTTCATCAAAAATAGTGTTATGAAATTCCTTACTACTGAAGCCAACGATGAGCGTATTTTCATTTTTGTGTCCAAACTGAACGTTAAAACCCTGAAAGTTTAAATTTTTTTGAATTATTTCTTTAATATCTTTGTCATCTCCTTCTATAGTAAAATTAATTTGCCGAGTATTTTTGTCGAGTTGCTCTTGGTAACGCTCCATGTTATTTATATAATTTTGAATATTAACTTTGGTACTCAAACTAGAAAGAATCGAGGACAAAATAATGGCTTTTCGACTTAAAACTATTGTATGTTCTAAATATAAACGCTTTTTTAATATATCCTGGGAATCTAAATAATTATTATAACTATTTGTTATTTGAGAATTTATAGTTGATAATTCGGTATTATACTGATCAATAAGAACTATTTTTTCTACGCTAATTAAAACGATAAATCGCCCATCTTGTAAATTTTCGCTTTTTAAAACATTATAACTGGGTATTATGGTATCTTCTACTTTATTACTAATATCTTGAATTAATCCTCTTTCATATCCAATTCTACTATCATCACGCATGGTTGAAATTGTTGACGAACTGACCGATACCCTAATTTGAGATGCTATATCGCTCAATGCAACTTTTTTGGCTTCTTCTATAGTAATACCCGACCCAATGCCATATATTTTAGTATTATTTTGGCTAACGTTGGTAAACCAAGCAGGATATTGACTTTTTGTGCCACATGATAATAATAACAAAAATATTAATATTTTAAGCATTTTATTTAATTAGTAATGATAAAAAAACTTTTAAAATTTTTAAAATAATGGGAGCGATAAAAAATACCAAAGGTAATGGCATATATATAACATATGAAGATATTGGTATTTTAAAAGTTATAATTTGATTGTTAAGCATAAAAAATCCTATCGCAAAACTAAGAATTATTATTAAAATGCAAGAACGTATTAGTTTTAAAAATTTATTAGCTTTTGACAGCCTGTTCTTTAATAAAGGATGCATATTGTTATTAGATTTTGTTTAACAAGCATTTATAAAAAAATAATATGCAATAGCAATTAACTATCAATAGTTATTATAAGTTTGTAAATTTTATATATTTTTAGTATTTTGAGTCTCTATAAGCGAAGCTTTTAAACCCTGTTCTTGCAATAATGCTAATAATTTTTCGGCTTCTTGATTCTTTTTATCTTTTATTTGTAATAAATAAAAATAAGTATTATCGGGGTTTGTTGTTGTTATTATATGATACCTTAGCCCCTCTAAGGCTTTATATTCTTGAATCATTTTAAACCACGATGCTACTGCTTCCCGATGACTTTTAAATACCCCTAGTTGCACGTAAGTGCTAGTGTTAGAATTTTTTTTAATGGTTTCTTTAAGATTATCTTTAGAAATAACCTCTTCTTTTGGTTCATTTTCTTCTTTTGCAGGTTCGGCTTGAATAGAATTTACAGGGATTGGGACTTTTTTGGGCTTTACCGCTTCGGTTTCTTCTTTAGGTTCATAAATTTTGTTAATATCCTGCACAATATTATCATAAACATTAGAATCCATTTCGTATTTATTTTTATCAATGGCTACCTTTATGGCCTCATTATTTGCCATAATTACCTTTGGTTCAATTTTATTTAAGTGAACTTTAGCATATTGTTGAGACATACGTGCCATAAAAGCAAAACACGTTACCGAAATAGCTAAAGACATTAAACTTAAAACATTGGCAAAGCCAAAACGGGCAAAAATACCTCGCATAAATAATTTTTGTTTATTTAAATATTTACATATTATTTATTTTTAAGATAAAGTCAAGAATTATACTTTTTTAACAACGCCATTTATTTTAAGAGCTACATTTTCAATAGTTTCTAACCCTTCTTTATCAATTACTTTACAAGCAATAATATGTTCACCAGCTAAAAATTTTTCAGTTTGAACTCCCGTTAAATCACGCAAAATCCAAGCTTTAAAGCCTTCTTTTTGGTCATAATTAAAATCCCATTGATATAGCTCCGCTTCGGATTGCGAGTTAGCCGTAAATTTTATAAAACGTTCGTGCTTTTCGTTTAAATCCATAGCTTCAAAAACAATTTCTAACTTTGGCTTTTTGGCAATTGGCACAATTTTTTCAACTTCTACTAATTCAACTATCAAGCCTTCTTCGTTTTTAAGCCTGGCAACTTCTTGATACGCTCCTTTACCAAACGAAAATGCAATTATATATCCGTCAGTTATTTTGTCATTTAGCCTTGCATTATAGCCAGCTCCAAAAAAGCGTTTGGTAGCTGCTGCAAAATTATCAATCACATTTCGCCCAATGTTATCTGACCGTTTTACTTGGATTGGCACGCCATCTTTTTTGCCATCTAAACCCATATCGCTACGTTGTTTGGCATTGGCTGTGCCACCAAATTGTTCAACAATCCAGTTTTCAAATTCAAAAGCGTCTTTATATCGCAAAATGTCGTAATCGTATTTAAAACCCTGCACAACAAAAGGGGTGGAGAATAAATTTTGTTGTTTTTTAAGCCTACCTTCGGTTACTTTTATTGCCTGGACTGATTGGTCGATGCCTATCCATTTTCGCTCCAGCCTATCCGCCACCGCAATTGTTGTGCCACCACCTACAAATGCGTCAAGCACCACATCGCCTTTATTTGAACTTGCTTTTATAATTCGCTCTAGCAATGCTTTTGGTTTTTGGGTTGGATAACCTATGCGTTCTTTAGAAGAATTATTTATTTTATCCAAACTCCACACATCCGATACTGGCTTTCCATAAGCCATAGCTTCATCAATATATCTTTTTATTCTAGTGCCTTTACCGCCATCAGATAAAACATATTTTTTACCTTCTTCGTCTATTAATAATTTTTGTTTTCTATTTTTTACATATTCTTCAGGAGAAGAATATTGTTCGTTATAACCATTAAATATTACATTTTTATCTTTAGAGTAAAAATATATATTATCATGTCTTTTGTTAAATGTATTATTTAATTGCCCGTTCCACCCTGAATAATTCCAAATAATCTCATTTCTAAAGTTACCCATGCCAAAAATTTTATCCAAAATTCCAACTCTAATATAACTATCGGCATGCCAATCGCAATGCAAATATAAACTGCCCGTTATTTTTAAAACCCTATGCAATTCTTCCACCCGTTCTTTAAGCCAGCCAATATAATGATCCATGCCTCCCGCCCACCTATCTTTAAAGCTACGCACTTCGCCTTCGTCTCCCCAAATAACCTCGTAATTACGATTGCTAAAAAATGGCGGGTCAATATAAATTAAGTCAACGCTTTCGCTATCTAGGGTTTTTAAAATTTGCAGATTATCGCCAAAAATTAGCTTATTCATAACCCAAAGCTATTTGGCATCTGCAAGCAACGGAGTATCAGGCGTTTCTTCGTCGTCGGCAATATCAATTTTAGTGACCGAAACAATTTTTTCGGTTTTTTTGAGGGTAAAAATATTAACACCTTTAGTATTACGCCCAACTATCGAAATATCTTTAACCGAACACCTTAACATTTGACCATTATTGGTAACCAGCATAATATCTTCAGTTCCATTTGCCACAAAAGTTGAAATTACCTCACCTCTTTTAATATCAACATTTATTACGCCTTTGCCACCACGATTAGTAATACGATATTCGTAAGCTGACGTACGTTTGCCAAAGCCAGTTTCGGTGATTGTTAAAATAAATTGCTCATTTTTTGCCAAGTCTTCTAATAATTTATCGTCTAAGTCCTCTGACACGGTTTTTGCGTTACGTAATTTGAATATTAATTTAGAAATTTCGTCTGGCTTAGCCAAAGTTAGTTCTTTTCGCTTAGCTAACGCTATATCTAAATAATTCTCCCTGGTTTCAACATTGCATTCAACGTGATTTAAAATACACATCGAAACTACCTCGTCGTCTTTTGCTAAGTTCATACCTCTCACGCCGTCAGATGTCCGGCTTTTTATAACCCGCAAATCTTGCACGTCAAACCTTGTTGCCAAACCTTTTTTAGTTGCCAGTAATACGTCTTCGCTTGGTTTAATTAACGAAACTCCTATCAAGGCATCGTCTTCGTCAAGCCTTATGGCAATTTTACCTGCCGAGTTAATATTACTAAAATCTTTGATACTACTGCGCCTAATTTTGCCTTTTTTGGTGGCAAAAATTATATCATAATCTCCCCATTCTTCTGGGCTTTCTGGCATTGAAATAATTGTGGCCATTTTTTCGCCCGTCTCAATAGGCAATAAATTTACAATCGCCCTGCCCTTTGCTTGTGCAGTCCCAACTGGAATTTGATGAGTTTTAAGCCGATAAACCTGACCTCTTTCGCTAAAAAATAACATACTGGAATGAGTATGGCTAGCTATAATTTGAGCCACATCGTCGTCTTCGTTGGTGTTAATTCCGCTTTTGCCTTTGCCTCCACGTTTTTGTGAGCGATAAACATCCACGGATGCACGCTTGATATAGCCATTATTAGTAATAATTACCAATACATTTTCTCTCTCAATAAAATCTTCAATATTGGTATTAATATCAATGTTATCGACTTCGGTTCTGCGAGGCACAGCATGATTTTCTTTTATAATTTTTAATTCATCCGAAATAATTTTTAAAATTTCGTTGCGGTCACCTAATTTTTTTAAATAATCCGAAATAGATGCACCAAGTTCTTCTAATTCTGCAATAAGCTTATCGCGTTCTAAACCTGTCAAGCGAGAAAGCCTCATTTCTATAATCGATTTTACCTGTTCTTCGGTAAATTTAAAAGTGTTATTGATAATTTTATTATTTTTATCTCCTACCAAAGCAATTAGCCTTTGAACTGATTCCGAAGCTGGCCAACTTTCTGCCAATAATTTATTTTTAGCTTCACTGCTATCGCTTGAACCCCGTATTAAAGCAATAATTTTGTCTATGGAATCGATTGCAACGTGTAAACCTAAAATTAAATGAGCTCTATCTCTAGTTTTGCCTAATTGATAATTTAAGCGTCGCACTACCACTTCTTCTCTAAAAACTAAAAAGACTTTAATAATTTGTTTAACGCCCATCAATTCTGGTTTGTTGCCATTTAAAACTAGGCAATTAATAGAAAAGGAAGATTGTAATGGAGTAAGTTTATACAAAAAATTTAAAATTACCTCAGGCGATGTATCTTTTTTAAGTTCTACAACTACTCGAATACCTTTTTTATTAGATTCATCTCTTATATTTGTAATGCCTTCCATTCTTTTTTCTTTGACTAAATCTGCCACTTTTTCAATTAAACTAGATTTAACAACTTGGTAAGGAATTTCTGTAATTACTACGCTAGTTTTGCCATTTTTAAGCTCTTCAAAATGTGCTTTACCTCTAACAATAACAGAGCCTCTTCCTGTTAAAACAGCTTTGGCAGTTTCTACTCGGTTAACAATAACGCTTTTAGTAGGAAAATCAGGAGCATGCAAAATTTCTAAAAACTCCGCATCAGTGCACCCTGGTTTTTGAATACATAATAAACAAGCATCGATAATTTCTCCCAAATTATATGGTGGAATACTAGTTGCCATACCCACTGCTATTCCTTCGCTACCGTTAGCTAAAATGTTAGGAAATCCAGCTGGCAATACAACGGGCTCTTTTTCTAATCCATCATAATTATCTTTAAAATCTACTGTATCCTGATCGAGATCATGCAATAAATATTGTGATACTTTTTCCAATCGCACCTCAGTATAACGCATAGCGGCTGGAGGGTCGTTATCGATTGACCCAAAATTACCTTGACCATCAACAAGCGTTGTGCCCATTGAAAAATCTTGTGCCATACGCACTAACGCCATATATATAGAAGAATCTCCATGAGGATGATATTTACCCATTACATCACCTACTACTCTGGCTGATTTTTTATGAGCTTTACTATGAGTAATACCATTTTCGTGCATTGCGTATAAAATTCTACGATGGACCGGTTTAAGTCCATCTCTAACATCTGGCAAAGCCCTAGAAACTATTACACTCATTGCATAGTCTAAATATGCTGTTTGCATTTCTTTTTCTACTGCAATTTCAACAATATCGCTATTATTTTGTGGGTTTTTAACTATTTTGTCTTTGTCTTCTGCCATCTGGTATTTTATTTATACAAATAATTAATTACATACTTTGTATCCAAAAATTAAAAAGCAAGAATAAATGGATATGTATAATAAAAAGCGATTCAAAAAACATACTCCTTGTTTTTTATAAAAACAAAAAACAAAATAAAACAAATAATAAACACTCTCTATGAATATTTTATCTAAAATTAAAGGGTCCAAAAAAACCAAAATATTAATTTTAATAAAAATATTAGGATTAGCAATAATAATATTTGCAATTTGGATAATTTTTATAATCAAAGACTTGCATAATAAAACACGAGCATTTGAAAATACTAATGCTTTAAATGTTTATGCTATTAATCTTTTAACTAAACCTTTTAGTATTCTAGCCGACAAATATGCAATTAAAAATAAAAAGAAAATAGCCGTATTATACAATTATGAAAAACGAGAAATAATCAATAATGAAAAAAATAATTGCTATATTTTAATAGCTCGCAGACCAAATATTTTTTTGCAAAATAAAATTCAAAATGAAGATTTTATATCATTGCATATGCAACTTTCGGCCATTATAAATAATAACGATAGCGATATTAAACTCAATTCTATTGCGGAATTAATTAATTTTATTAAGCAAAATAAAATGATTCTAATTCTTAACAAGAATAGCAAAGATATTAAAGAAGCAATTATTAATTGGTATGAAAAATATATAACCGATACAGTGTGTGCATCAATAACACAAAAAATAGTTCCTTTAGCTCAATATTCAATAAATGATATTTCTTATAAACAAATAGCTATTTCGGCTAAGCCAATAAAAAACATAAAAACCAAATATGTTATTTCAAGCGATAATTTGTATTTAATTTCTAATATTAATTTTAATCCAAATATTATGATTGATTTTTTAAAAGAAGAAATAGATATTATTTTTGTTAATTCACAAGAAAGCGAGTCAATTAAAGATAGTTTAAAGAAATACTGTACTTCGCATTATCTAAATAACAATTTTGCTAAAATGTTAAAAAATATTGAACTAAAAAATATATCAGATTCTCCATTAAGTAATAACGAAATAGCAATAGGTCTTACTTCGGATATAGCGCAATTTGGAAAAGTTATATATTCTTCTTCAGAAAATGAAGACTTGGTAACATGGTTGATGGCGGCGGGTAAAACTAGAACTGAATGTTATTCATTTTTTCAATTTTTGAAACAAAATGAGGCGATATTAAACCAATATAGTGTAAGGCTGTGAAATATATCTTGGCAATAGAAACTTCATGCGACGAAACATCGGTTGCTTTAATCGATTTAGATGGCAACATATTAAATGAAATTACTAAAACCCAGATTGATTTGCATAAGATATATGGAGGGGTAGTGCCAGAAATTGCCTCACGGAGCCATTTATTAGAAATTAAAGAAATATTAAATAATTTTCTACCTATAATTGACAAAAATCAGCTAGTAGCAATAGCGGCTACGGGTGGACCTGGTTTAATTGGGGCATTAATGGTGGGAGTAATGGTAGCTAAAGGGATGGCAATTATGTTAAATATACCTTTTATAGCAGTAAACCATTTAAGAGGACATGCTTTGAGCCCCAAAATTGAATATAAAAATTTTGATTATCCTTTTTTATCTTTATTAATTTCTGGTGGTCATTGTCAAATATTGGCAGCCAAATCTTTTAACGATTATCAAATATTAGGCAAAACTATAGATGACTCAGCAGGTGAAGCTTTTGATAAAGTTGCCAAAATGCTAGGCTTTGAGTACCCAGGAGGATTGCATATACAAGAAACCGCCAAGAATGGAGATCACTTAAAGTATAAATTTAAAATTCCGATGGATGATGGCGTGAATCCTGATTTTTCATTTTCAGGATTAAAAACTGCAGTTTTAAAAGAAATTCAAAAAATCGATTGTTTGACTGACCAAAATAAATCGGATATTGCCGCCAGTTTCCAATATACCGTTGCAAGAGCCATTGAAAAAAAACTTGAAATAGCAATTAAAAAATATAATAATTTGTTGTTAAACAATGCTAATAAATTAGGTTGTTGCGGGGGAGTAGCAGCTAATATCCAAATTCGACAAATGTTAACTAGCTTATGTAAAAAACATTCTTTTGATTTGTTTATTCCAAGTATAAAATATTGCACTGATAATGCTAGCATGATAGCGGTAGCGGCTTTAGAAGCATACAACAATGAAATTTTTTCGGAATTAAATTTTGAGCCATTATCTAAGTGGAATATATAAATAATAAAATTTTAAATTTAGACTGCCTTTACTTCCATTACTTCGGGTATATAATGTTTAAGCATACTTTCCATTCCATCTTTTAAGGTAGCAGTCGAGCTAGGGCATCCATTACATGCTCCGTGCAAAGATACATTTACAACACCTTCTTTAAAGCCTCTAAATATTATATCTCCTCCGTCCATAGCTACCGCAGGTCTTACTTTTTCTTCTATAATATCTACAATTTGTTTAATAATTGGATTATTTAAATCGCAATCACCCAAATCAAGTCCTGAATATGAATCGTCGCTTTCAGTATTATCATCCTCTTCTGTTTCTCCAAATATTGGAGCACCCGATAGAGTATAGTCCATTAAAATTGCTACAATTTGAGGTTTTAATAAAAACCATTCTGCACTTTCTTTTTTGCCAATAGAAATAAAATCGCTTCCTATAAAAATACTTAATATGTCGCTAATAGTAAACAAGGCTTCGGCTAAAGGGTGGCTTTTAACAGCGTCTTGAATCATAAAAGTTAAAGGTTCTCCGCTATTAATTGTGTATTCAAAGGCGAATTTTAAAACTTCAGGATTAGGCGTGTCTAATGTTCTAATAAACATATTATTAATTATTATATTAATATTTTATTAAAAGTGATAATTCATTTTAAATAGCAAGGCAAAAATTAACTTCTTATTGCATTTAAAAGCAATACCTTTAACAAATTTACTAATTATACTTTTTTAATATGCAAGAATATCAAGCATTAGCACGAAAATATCGTCCTCACACGCTCTTAGATTTAGTAGGGCAAGATGTATTAGTAAATACTATAAAAAATGCTATATTACAAGATAGAATTCATCATGCTTTTTTGTTTACAGGAACTCGTGGAGTTGGCAAAACAACAACAGCGCGGATTATTGCTCTTAGCCTTAATTGTACTGGAGAAAATGGAGAAATTATTAAGCCAACTATCACCCCTTGTTTAAAATGTAGTAATTGCCAACAAATTTTAGCTGGAAATCATCCCGATGTTATAGAATTTGATGCGGCTAGCAAAACTGGTATTGATTCGATGAGAGAAATTATCGATAGCTGTATTTATCCCCCTATTATTGCAAGGTACAAGGTATATATTATAGATGAAGTACACATGTTATCGAAAGCAGCATTTAATGCTTTATTAAAAACCCTTGAAGAGCCAGCAAGAAATATAAAATTTATTTTTGCTACTACCGAAATTAAAAAAGTTCCCGTTACAATAACTTCTCGTTGTCAAAAGTTTGTGTTACGAAATTTTGATACCCCAACTTTAGCAGATTATTTAATAAAAGTCGCTATTCAAGAAGGTTGCAAAATTGATAATGAAAGTGCTACATTACTAGCAGAAATGGCTACTGGCTCAGCCAGAGATGGCTTATCTTTACTTGACCAAGCTATATCTTCTAGCGAAGACAAAATAATTACTATTAAAAAAGTAATGACTATGCTTTCAGTATCTGATACTAAATTAATATGTAATTTATTTAAAAGTATAATATTGCAAGATTTTACTGCCATCAATGACATTGTTTCTGAAATAAAATCATCCGTTGTAGATTTACCTAGTATTATAACAGATTTATTACAAATTATTGCTTTTGCCGTAAAGTATCTTCTTTATAAAGAAGCCAATAAAGATATTAATACCTTTGTTTTGCAAACCATACAAGAATTAGAAAAAGATATAAATTTACAAGTATTACTTAGAATGTGGCAAATTGGATTAACTGGTATTGATGATTTAAAAGTTATCAACAACATTACTACATTAGATATTATGATTGCTAAAATGATATTTTCGGTAAGACTTCCTCTGCCTTCCGAAATTTTGCAAAAATTGCAAGCGGAAGCTTTAGAAACCGCCGAAACGTTATTTGAAAATAAATCATAAAGTTTGCAGTATTTAATTTAATGTAATGTAATTTTTTTTTGATATTTTGTAAGCGAACAATAAGCATTATTTTCTATTATTAAAGCTCGTTTTTTTAAACCGCTCAGCATATTTCTCCCTAATGAATCGCTATAAAAACTAACTCCTGCTAAATCGGCGATAGCGGGCATTATATCAATTGTGCTTGCAATATCGTTAACCGTTAATTTATCAATGCTGGTACCATAAAAAATAAGGGGAACTTTATAATCATCAAAGTTAATAACTTTTGAACTATTAAAATTATTTTTCAATCCTGCAAAAATAAATACCGTTTTATCAAACCATCGTGCTTTTTTGGCAAGGGTAATTAAATTAAATATTTCGTTATCGGTAGTCTCGGGACTATATTTTATACTAACTATAAAAAAGAAATTTTTCTTTGCGTTATCGAGTATAGCTTTATAAACATTTAAAGGCTTAGATGTTTTAAACCCACATTTATAAAATAATCCATTAAAAAAATCAGCTTTATTTTTAGTAAAGTTATTAAAAAACATGGTATTATATTTTTGTGAAATGGCTAATGCTGCATTGCATTTATTAGTTAAAGGGTCGGAATATAATATAGTTTGTAATGAATGTTTTTTATCCGCCATAAAGGCATTGGTAAAGTTTATGCCATGATGAGCAATATTCTGCAAGTGTAAGTTATTTTCTAATGATATATCCTCAATTATAAATAATATTATATTTTTGCCATTTTTAGTATTTATAAAACTTTTGTTTTCTCGGATAAAATTCTTATCAATTTCTTGTATTTTTATAGAAGTCTTTTTTTTAAAAACTAGTATATCGTTAATAATATTATTGGGCAACATATTTACATATCTATTATCAGTAGAAAATTTATAATTAATGTTAGAAACTTTAAACCATAATGCATGCATACTAAGTAAAAAAACAGCGGCAATAACAAACTTAAGCACAAAAGGAGGTTCGTATTTAAATTTTACTTTTGACCAAGTTTTTTTTAAATAAATAATAATGCATAAACTTATAATAAAACATGCCAAAATAGTTAAATAATGTCTATAAAAAAATATGTCGTAAAATATTTTTTTATAATAATAAAAATCACTTAAATAGTACGAGATTCTATCTTTTGTAGTTTTAAATATCGTTAAATCAAATGCCGATAATATTACTATTATAAATATTTCTATTGTTAATATTGCATAGTATATTATTTGTCCGGCCTTACTAATAAAAAACTTATTATTTATACATATTTTGTACAAAATTAATGGCAAACACCATAAATAACTAATCGATAAATCTATGGCTATCCCAAGTAAAATAGCTAAAAAAGTATATTTAAGATAACCATAAAAAGAGCTAAAAAAAATTAAAACCAAAGAAAGTCGTGTAAAAAACCCTATGGATATAGCAATAACACTTATTTTAAACCACTCAGATAATGGTTGAATAAATGCTATAATAACTTTTTGAATATATTCCTTCATGTTATTACCGAAAAGTTGAAAAAACTCAGTATTAATGAAGTAAATATAGGAAGTAACAACGGCTGATCAAATTTTTTAATTTTGTATGAAAAATGTTCAAAAATTGTCATTAATAATGCAATAAAAATTATTATTATTTTTGGCAAACTATAATTATATACCATCCAAATAAAAATAAATCCTGCAATAATAGCTATAAATACAGTTAACGAATGCAAAATTGGGTTAACAGTAAAGCGGGTATTATAAATAATATCTAAAAAAATAAATATAAATATCATTATTATGCAACCAACAATAGCAAAGGTTTTGTCAAAAGCTAAATCGCAAGCAAAACAAGATAAAGTTAACGCTTCAATATATGTTAGCTTATCATTTTTAACTAATGGAGTAATTTTAGCATCTTTTATTACCTTTAAATAAATTTTTGTTAATATATTTATTCTTAGTATTAATAATCTTAATATTACAAGTATAAAAAACCAACCTAAAAGTAACAACAAGGATTGGGGTTTAGGCTGAAACAATAAATAAATTGGAAAAGTTAAAAACGAAGAAAGTAAAACACAATGTGCTATAAAAGGCAACACATAATGGGTTATAAAATTACCAATTTGTTTGATAAAAATAGTTATTTTTATAATAAAAAGTTTTACAAAATTCATA
>JANYEN010000020.1 GCA_025363115.1 Alphaproteobacteria bacterium
AATAAATTTGCTTGCTCTTTGTCTTGCATAGCCCACGGATTTTCATTTGCATTCTCCAATCTATATCTTTGTTGACATCAAGCTGTCTTGCAAGTTCACGGCTTGATATACTTTTTTGCATTTGTAATTATAGCAAAAGCACCTGAATCTTCTGCAATTTTTACTTGATCCCTGTTTATAAAGTCTACAATAACTTCACTTTTTAGCATTTCTGCTAATGAAATTTTTTTGTCCATAAAAAAATAATTAAGTATCAATATCTCTAACCGTTAAAGCATTGCTAATAATAAAATTTCTTCTGTCTTCTACTACTTCTCCCATCAATTTAGTAAATGTTTCACTGGCAATTTCATCATCATTAACTATTACCTTAAGTAATGTTCTGGCATTTTTATCCAATGTTGTTTCCCATAATTGCTCCGAATTCATTTCGCCCAATCCTTTAAAGCGTTGCATAGAAATACCTTTTTTTCCAATAGCATCAATAATATTAGAAAACTCGGTAATATCCGAAAAAAAATGCTCCATTCCTTGGCTGGTTACTAATTTTGCCGATATATCCGAAAAGGCTATTACATCGTCAATATATTTAGCTTTTAAGGCTCTTCGGTATTCAAAAATGCTAACAAATTCTTTATTAATAATATAACGTTCTTCGACGCTACGAATTATACGACTAAATATTATTGCATTTATTTCTTCTTCGATACTTTCGGTTTCTGAATTATCAGAATAATGTTTTATTTTCTCTTTTTTTACCGTCCATAAATGATCTTCGTCTACATTTTTTGAAAGCACTGCCAATCTTTGCGATATTTTAGTAATTTTATCATCAATTATATTATCTTCAAAAGAATTTTCGTCAGTTTTTAAAAGCAACAAGGTTTCGAGCAAAAGCGACGGCATACGTACTGGCATCGACTTAACCTCGTTTACAAATTTTATTACATTGTGAGTTAAAGTTTGTAAATCATTTCCTGCAATTCTTACTTTATCGTCTCTTACCACAAAGGCATCTTTTAAGGCATTATTTATTATGTACTCGTCCAGCGATTTTTGGTCTTTTAAATAAATTTCGCTGCTGCCATTTTTAACTCTATAAAGGGGCGGTTGGGCAATATATAAATGTCCATTTTTTACTAATTCGGGCATTTGACGATAAAAAAATGTTAATAATAAAGTGCGAATATGTGCTCCGTCTATGTCCGCATCCGTCATTATTATTATTTTATGATATCTTAGTTTTTCAATATTAAAATCATCTTTGCCTATTCCAGTACCCATTGCGGCAATAAGAGTTGTAATAGATTCGGAGCCTAGCATTTTATCAAAGCGAACCTTTTCAACATTAAGAATTTTTCCTCGAAGTGGCAAAATAGCCTGATATTTCCTATCTCTTCCTTGTTTGGCAGTACCTCCCGCTGAATCTCCTTCAACAATAAATAATTCGCACAAAGAAGCGTCATTTTCTTGGCAATCTGCAAGTTTTCCTGGTAAAGTAGAAAAACCATCTAAAACTCCTTTTCGACGAGTTAATTCTCTAGCTTTGCGGGCGGCTTCACGGGCTTTGGCAGCTTGGGCTACTTTTTCTATAATAATTCTGGCTTCTTTGGGATTTCTTTCAAACCAATCACCTAATTTAGCAACTACAATGCTTTCTACCAATCCTCTTACTTCGGATGATACAAGTTTATCTTTAGTTTGAGATGAAAATTTAGGGTCAGGAACTTTGACCGAAACAATACATGCTAATCCTTCTCGGGCGTCTTCTCCCGAAATATCTATGGCTTCTTTTTTGCTAAGCAAGGTCGAGGCATATTGATTAATAATTTTTGTTAAAGCAGCTCTAAATCCAATTAAATGGGTTCCTCCATCACGTTGACGAATGTTATTAGTAAAACAAAGAGTGTTTTCATGATAAGAATCGTTCCATTGCAAACCTACATCAGCATAAACACCGTCTGATTCTCCAGTTACAAATATTTCGTCGTGAAGTTTGTTTTTGCTTTTATTTAAATATTTAACAAATTCTCTTACCCCACCATCATATTTAAAATGTTCTTCTGCTGTGCTATTTACTCTTAAATCTTGCAAAGTGATCGATACCCCTGAATTTAAAAAAGCTAATTCTCTTATTCTGGTTTGTAAAGTTTCAAATACAAATACAATTTCAGTAAAAGTGGTATCCGAAGGCATAAAGGTTACTTCGGTACCTTTTTTATTAGTTGATTCTCCCACTTCTACCAAAGGAGATACCGCCGTGCCGTCGTTAAATTCCATGAAATATTCTTTGTTATTTCGCCATATTCTTAGTTTTAGCCAAACCGATAAAGCATTCACGACCGATATTCCAACTCCGTGTAAACCACCAGAAACCTTGTAAGAATTATGGTCGAACTTACCTCCAGCATGCAATTGAGTCATAATAACTTCGGCTGCCGAAACTCCTTCGCTATGCATATCTACTGGCATACCTCTGCCATTATCTCGTACTGTACAAGAGCCATCAGAATTAATTCTAACTAAAATATCGGTGCAATGCCCAGCTAAGGCTTCATCAATTGAATTATCTAGAACTTCATAAACCATATGATGCAAACCTGTACCATCATCGGTATTACCAATATACATTCCAGGTCGTTTTTTTACCGCTTCTAAGCCTTTTAAGACTTTAATTGATTCTGCTCCGTAGTCATTATTCATAACTTCGTTTTGGCCTGACATTTAGTCAAATAATTAATATAATATATGTATAGCTTAAATAAAATAGCTTTGTATTATTGTCAATTTTTATTTTATACCTTAAAATATCTATTATTTATAATTAAATTTTTATTTACATTGGTATATGTTAAGAGCAACATAAAAATTATCCATTTTTTCAACTTTAATACAATCATCCATATTGTAGATATTATCTCCCTGAACTAATTTTTCATTTTTTGGAGTTTTTATTTTAGTAATTTCTATCGCTTTATTTCTCGATTTTGCAACACAAAGTGACATAAAGTGATTTTCGCCAAATTTATTATTTTGATAGCTAACTAAATTTACAAAATATAGCTTATTTTTGTTCGCTTGCTTTTCATTTAATAAACTTATTTCATATCCATTAATATTATATAAAATAGCTCAAGAGTCAAGATGAAAAGAAGAAAAAGTGGTGCATTTATTTTTGACTTTTTGAATCATTTCATCAGCTGATTTTGCTATAACGCAAAGACCATCGTGCATTTCTATATTGCAATCTTTGATTTTTCCGCCTATATAGAAAGCAAATAATTTAGGTTTATGAAAATTTAAATCAGGAAATTTTCCCATATTGCTATTTATTAAATAAATATATGATTTTTTAATATATCTTTAATCGCTTCAACTGGTGTTTTTGATTTATTATCTCTCCAATTTTGAATATCATCATGATACAATCTTCTTGCATAATGCTTATTAGTAGTCGGATAGCAATCTTGTATACCAGCTTCGCCCCAAGCCATAGTATCCTCTATTGCACCTTTTAAATATTGCTGTAAATTTGTTTTTCTATCAACACTGTTTTCATTTTTCAAAAAATGTTTTAAATATGACTCACACCGCCAACTTGCATACCACCGACGACACTCCAGTAATTATTTCCAGCAGAATCGCCAGCAAGAATTACATTACTATTAGCCGTTCCTGTGCTTGAAATTTTTTGTTGCATTTGAAAAGGCAATATATCACTATCTCTGACTGCACCCTCTACTTGGCTATTTTCAACTATCGTGTGCGGTAATTCAAGAGAAGAACTTGCAAGTCTTTTAAGTTTATCTCTGATTAATTTTTGTTGTATATCATACAAAGTTTGTTAGTCGGTTGCATATTTTTTAGCTGGCGTGATTTTTTCATGGTCAACATCGGCAACAATCCAAGTTTTACCTGACATTTTTGTACCCATTGTACCAATCAGTCTTATTTCATTGCCTTCTTTACGCAAATGTTTAACCATTTTGCCATCAGTGTCCATGTAAATTATACCAGATGTTAGAACGGATTCAATTTTAAGCTGTGATCGTGTTTCGCTGTTGCTACTCTTGGCAATAACTATCAAATTTGGTGTATCGTGATTTAGAGTTTTATAATTACCGTCTTCGTCTTGTTCGAGAAGTTTAATTTTTCCTTTGTGTTGTTTTATGCGAGGTATTATATCCAAATATTCTTTAAGCATTTGTTCAAAATGCTTTGCTTCCATTGTTACAATTGATTTTTCAGCAATCATTTCGGTTCGTGTTTGTGAATTTTAGTTGAATCAGGCAATTTAATTTTTTCTCTTTTTAATACTTTTCTGGTGCCATCAACCCCTAAATGAACTGAACCATGTTGCAATGGCTTTGCAATTTCTCTAGTAAATTGAGTAGATAAACTTGGATTAACATAATGTAATTGGTCTATTAATGATTGTCTGCTGGTCCATTCAAATCTCTGGTATAAGACGATTGAGTATCATATATATCAACATTATACCCTTGTTTTTCTAGCGCTAAAGCCGACATCATACCAGTAGCTGACTTATTAGAAACAACAGCGTGCTTTTTATCTTTTTTAAAGTAAAAATGTTTCTTACTACTTTTTGTAGTATATTTTTGGCATTATTTGTAAACATGGATGTTAAAATTATTTACTAATTCAAGAATATTTTTGCTTGACATTTAGTCCAATAATCAATTTATTAGATTGGTAATCTAGTTGATGTTAGATATACGTTATTGTCAATTTTATTTTGATTATACCTATAATACCAATCAAGAATACTGTAATAATTGTTAACAGCCCAAATATTATTATACAAATGGTCTCTGTTTTATAATCCAACCAACAACACATCCTGTGCTGTCTAAATTATTTTTATTACTATTAACATAAGATGTGCCAACTTGTAAGCTTCCTGCCATAATATTGATAGAAACATTTGTAGCTTTTGTGCAACCAGTACCTAAGCCCATTTGACTAACATTTTGCCCCCCAATAATATTGCCACTGTAGGGCATACCATTGTCATATTTGGTATCAATTTTTTTTGCAATATAGGCTGAAAAACCCGACATATCATTTATTATATTATTAATGTTGCTAGATGAATTCGCCCTAGCAATTAATAGTAATTTGCTTTGATATTGAGACATGTTGGTAAGATCATTGAGTTCATATGGATAAAACCCCATAGGACTTTTTGATCCTACACTATGTAATTCCCATAACGATAATAAATTTCCTGGAATCAATGGATTTGTTGAATTAGCCATTGTTGTTGTTATATAAAAATTATTAGAAATTGTAGAAGGATTATTAATTTGACTTTGAAATTTAATATTATTGTTTGTTAAAGTAGAGCTAATTGAGGCTACACTACTTGACGGATTAAAAAAACTTTTCCACTTGTTTGCATATTTAGGCTAGTTTGAGCATTTGTTAACGCTAACCCTAATGGGGTTGAACAAGAAGTGGATTTAGCACACCTACGTAATCATTATAAAGGCACCATGCTACTTGGCATGGATTGCTTGCACAGGCAGCTGATGTATTTCCACAGCTTTGTATTAATAAAGCATCTAATATTTTTTGATTAAGAACGCCATTGGTACATATGAAGAAACTTGATTAGTAGCTATATTATAAGCCAGACTATTGTTTATAGCATAAGTTTGAACCTGTGTTTTATAAGGATTATTACCCGTAGTAAATAAGAATCATTGTAATCCTTTACAGCAAGCTGATATATTTGATCTAATATTGCTTGGCCGCTTGTTAATACGTGAGAAACAGAACAGGTATCTAAGGTACCAATATTTGGAGAAGGGTAATTTAATAATATACAATTGCAAACACCAATAACCCCATGCTTAAATTAAATGTTCCACTTGCTACTGGCATTGATGTATTTGAATTAATATTACTTGCCTGAGCAAGAATTGCATTATTAGTGCTTATTACCGAATTATTGGCTATAATTTGATTATTTAAATATGGAGTAATATTTGTGCTAAGTGTTGGTGTTAACACCCCCCTACACCTATCGCCTCCGCACTGTTATTAATAATATTACCATAATTACTGCTACTCTTAAACACCTGAGATTCCATTGCTTGCATTTGATAAAAAGCAAAGGTTCTTTTAGTATTAGAACGAAGCAGTAAAAAAAGTAATTGATTTTATTAAGCAAAATTTTGTTTGTGACAACGAAATTGAAATAACTTTAGAAGCAAATCCAACCTCTGTTGAAAATCAAAAATTGAAAGATTTTAAGCAAGCTGGAATAAACCGAGTTTCAA
>JANYEN010000022.1 GCA_025363115.1 Alphaproteobacteria bacterium
AATAAATTTGCTTGCTCTTTGTCTTGCATAGCCCACGGATTTTCATTTGCATTCTCCAATCTATATCTTTGTTGACATCAAGCTGTCTTGCAAGTTCACGGCTTGATATACTTTTTTGCATTTGTAATTATAGCAAAAGCAAGCAACCATTTTTGAAGTGGCAAGCGTGTATCGTGAAATATTGTATTAACTGTAACGGAAAATTGCTTATTACAAGCTCCGCAGTGGTGGCATTATGCTTTCCTTTACTTTTATTGCTCCAACGCAACCGCAATATGGACATACCGGCTTTTTATTCCATCTAACTTTTTCAAGATGTTTTATAGTTTGTTTTTGCATTTTAAATTTTTGAAAAACACTAACTATATTTATACATCAAAATTATATTAATTACAATTATAACAACTACTATTTTTCAAATTTCCAGAGCTATTTACTAATTAATAGGTTTTATATACATCTTTGCACTAACTACCCAAATATGAAATCATAACTTTATTTTTTAATGTTTCCAATCTTTTTAGTTCTAATTCCATAGCACAATTGATAGCTTCTATTTTTTCAATTTTATCACGAATTTCTTTCCGTTTGACTGGTGCGGTATATCAAAATACATTTCTTTTAATTATTGAATAATGTCTTTGATATTTATTTGTTGCAATGCTACTTAATTTTGATTTTAGCGGATAATAAAGGTATTCAGAACTAACAATATAGGGTTTTTATTAATTAGCAAAAAAGAAGTTAAAATCTATATAGTTTAATGATAATGTATAATCACCGAATATAATTAACAGCACATCGCTTATTAAGCCTATTGTTTCATTTGTATGTCTACTTATAAATTCTTGGTTCTGTGTTATAACTGGATATTGACCAGCCATAAAATTTCGTTATTTGGTATCTTAACCAGCTTTTCAATATCAATATCTGCGGTTAATTCATTAAATTTATATTTATTGCTACCAAAAAAAGAGCTTTCTACCAGCTCAAGTATTTCATTATTATTTTTTTTATGCTGCCGCAAGTTCTTATTGCTTTTGTTATATTGTTGCAATATCGTTTATAATTTTTTGCTGAATTTCAAACAGCGGCATAGGTAGCTTGATTTTTTGCTTAATATTTTTGGGGTATATCCGTGGAACACTGTTGCAGTTGTTATTTATATATTGCTTCTTGCTTACTTTTTAAAAAACGATAAACATATTTGCATAAAATTTTGTTAAAATTTATTTGAATGGTAAAACAATCATTAGCAAAAATTGGTGTATTAAAATAATTAACGAAGCCTGCTGAGCCAGACATTGCAATTGTAATAATCTCGGCATGCCTATTTGATTTATAATAATAATTTAAAATATTCTTACCTCAGCAATTATTGGTATATCAACACTATATAGATTATTTGAGGCAAATACTTCACCCTTAGCAATACACACCATAGTCAGCATTATCATCTATGTAAAGTGTAAAGTCTTTGCCCCAATTAATTATTTTTAAGTTTCTATCTATTTTATTGTTAATAATTTTTTCAAAAGGTATAGAATTAACAATAAATCTTGCAATTGGCACTGGTGTAAAAAACTGCTCAGATTCTTGCTTAATAGCTATATTTAAGAGCTTTTCAAAAAAATCACCTAAGAATGTCTGTTTACAAGAATACTTAATTTGATATTTTTCAAATAGCTTTATAACTTTTTTTACTACTTTGGCATTTTCATCAAAAGTTGTTTTTATGAAATGTTATAAATTTTGTGGATCGGAAAATTTAGTTAAATAAATTTGATTTAAGAGTCATGAATTAATCCAATACCTCAAATTCTTTAATTATTAATTGCTAGATTAAACATTCTCTGTAATTAATTATCTATTTTTTCAAAAATAATAATTTATTAAGTTGTTTATTAATAATTATGAATAAATTTTACAAAAAAGTTATATATTGTATAATGCTTTCGGTATATTGCGATGACTTTGAAAAAGGCGTATTACAGGGGGTATGGTCATGAAAGTTTTGGGCATTTTACTTTAATTTTATTAGACGACCACATTAAAATACTGGCAACAGTTTTTAATCAGATAAAAGCAAAATATAAAATAAATAAATTGTACACGACTGACTTTATTTAGTCGTAAAAATAGAGAAAAAAAGGAATTAACTTAACAAATGAAGAGGTTTTTGATTTTTTTAATGAATTAGTAAATTTTATTTCTCAATTTCCACAATGGACTAGATGTTTCGCTTATACTAGCTATTTAACACATGAATTAAATAAAATAAAATCGTTAAAAGCTATGGAATATTCGGATGGAAGTCAAGAAATTATGCAAATAAACAGAGAATCAATATTCTATTTTTTAGAAGGAATGAATATTAAGTTTAATTTTCTAGCTCCTGACAATCTTATTAAATTTTACAGAGAAAAAGCAGATAAAAAATATACAGCTAAGTCTTGGTTTACTAATAATAAATGTGCCAATCGAATGCTTTTGACAAGTGTATTTGAGACTGATATAATTATTTTGTCTTATGAAAACGCACTGCATAAAGAAATTTACGAGATAGCCGATTTTTTAGCTTATTTATATGGATGCTGTTTGCATGAAAATTCTAAAAAGTTCAATCGTTATTTATTAATTCAAGAAAGAAAAAAATATGGAAAAATGTTTGAATGGTGCGAGAAATTGCCACTTCAAAAAACTATTACAAGTTCCTTATTTTATGCAAATGGAAACAACAATATGAACATTATAGATGGAGTGTAAAATATGATGTAAAACTATAATTTTTGCATAAACTTTCCGACTTGTACACTTTTGGACTTGCTTTTTATTTTTACCTGTTTTATACAAAAAACAGCAGGAAGGTATTTTACAAATTTTAGGCAAGACGCAAAACCGTCTCAGATCGTATTTTCTCAAAACAGCAAAATACTATTTCAATTATGCTTTACTAACTCTAGTAAGTGCTTCCATAAATACAATATACGGTTTTCAGTAAAGAATTTTTTTAGCAATTGATTTTTAAGATGTTTATGTTAAGTGGCATTAAGAAAATTATTAATGATTATAAAATAAAACTTATGTTTAATGAGCAAAATATGGTTTCTCATTCTGTTGTTTTGGCGGAACGTAGAATAAGTTGGCTATCTGCAGGAGTAAATGATATTAATATTGATGTACAATTGCCCCCTCCTTTTGACGAATTAGCAAATCCTATCCTAGTTACTAATACCTTAAGGAATAATAGTTTTTTAAATGAGAATATTGCTTTTTTACACAATAATCCGATTAATAAAGAATTTAACTCTGCGAATTTTTCTTTTAAATTAGAGCCACTAAGATTTGGTATATGGCAAAAACATAATTGGCAAAATTTAGAGTGTGCAAAATTAATGAATACCTTACTTAGCTATGATGTCACTGGAAATTCAAGAAGAGCATTAGGATCTATAGGGATTAATTACGAACATAGACTTTCATGTTCTAATGTTGAAACAAGTCAGTTATTTAATAGATTACTTAATCAAAATACAGTTAATGTAGGAAATAGAGCATTGAATAGTGGAAATTTTAAATTTTCTTATTTAATTAATGATAACTGCAAAGTAAATATTGACTTTTTTCTAAAAAATGATAGCTGGCACATTTCTTTTAATGCAGACAATAGAATTAATGAAAATAATACTGTTGAACAAGTTTTAGCGGAAGATTTTTATCATTCTCATTATTTACCAATCGCTATACATCTAGTGAGTTCTGTTGTCAATTAACTGCTTTATGTATGAACAAAACCAAAGTTAAACTTGGTAACGAAGGTAGTCTAGGCACAAGCAATCCTGATGTGACAGGCGGCAAACCAACAGATGGACAAGATATTTATACTGCGATAGATTCTTTGAATAATAAAAATACTTCTATTGAATCCAAGCTTGATTCTATAATTAATTCCATTAGTACCCTCGATACAACCGTTGCTAGTCTGCAAAAATCTAGCACAGAACATTGGTTTAAAAAAAATTTGAAAAGCCCCAATTTTTTTTCTATTTGGTTTCCTGCATTAGTTGCGGGTATTATTACAAGTATAGTTTATGTTGGTAAGCTTGTTATACGTGATAATAGTAAAGAAATTAAACAAATAGTTAAATAGAAATAAACAGAACGATCAAACCCCCAACATCTTACCCATAACATCATTAAATACACCATCTTGACTAACCATACGCATATTATATCTATAGCAAAATTCGTCAAGGTATTTATTCAAATACTTAACTGATATATGATGAAATTGACCTTTAATACCTCTTTTCAAGATTGC
>JANYEN010000026.1 GCA_025363115.1 Alphaproteobacteria bacterium
CAATTATTAACAGAAGGTAATGCCTATACTACAAGTTGGACATATGACAACAGCTGGACTTATGTAAACGATCCACCAAAGATAATATCGCAGGAAGTAACCACAAACCTGTTAACATCAGCTAACTCAAGAATAATAGCCAATAATAATTTAATAATACAAGGTAATGTACTAAACCAAACAGGCGACATACTTGCTGGCAACAACATGACCATTATCGGTAATGTAACAAATAACATAACCCACTATACAACAAGAGCCTTAGCTACAAACTGGTATCACAGATATGAAGACTGGTGCTTATTTGGATTCTGTCATGTTGCACATGATTACTGGACCACATATTCACCTCAAACTCTTTCAAGCACAACACCAAGCAGAATAGCTGCGGGTAGCACTCTTACAATAATAGGTAATCAAATATCAAACGATAGTGGCAACGCTACATTCAACAGCAATACCCCATTAACACCAAATATAAGCTCTAACTCGAATAACAACTACGCTTCAACATTCAATAATGCAGCTAATTTGAACACCACACATCCAAATGCCCCTGTGCTAGATTTAACTGGACTTGTAGGTACGGGGATGTTTAATAACAATCAAAACCCTCCAGTGCTTACTACCACGAATCTTAGTGGTACTGTAATAGACTTTACCTATCAAACTGAAACTAATCCTATTTTTACAGACCCAAATACTTTTCTGTCATCTGAATATTTCCTCTCTAACACTCATTTAAACTACTCTCCCGGCAGACAAATAATACTCGTAGGAGACCCAACTTATGAAAGGCAGCTAATACATGATGCTATTGCAAAAGCTGGTATGGCTCAATATCTAAGTAATTCAAGCGAAGATGATTTATATGAAAATGGTCTAACCTGGCTGCAAGCTAATCAAACAAATCCAAATTATAGTTTTGGTAATGCACTTACTCCAGACCAAATTAACTCTCTAACTCAAGACATAATAATACCTGTTTATCAAACAATCAATGGTCAGCAGGTGTTAGTTCCTCAGATCTACTTCTGCAACGATACTCTAGCAAAGAATAGTCAGCAAAATAGCACTGGTGGTCAAATCTATTCTACAAACGGAGGAGTTACAATGATTGCCACTGGCTCGGATAGCCATATAGTTAATCAGGGATTAATCTCAGCAAACAATACTGTAAATATAATATCACAAGGAAGTTTTGTTAATGAGGGAGGTGCAATAAACTCTATCAACGGAGACATAGACATTAATGCTCAAAGCGTACTTATCACCAATTCATCTCAAACAAATACCGTAACTGAAAAGGAAAATAATTTCTTTAGTTTGTTATTTGGTAGCAATGGATTTAATAATGTAGAAACAGTTACCAAGCAAGTAGGCACTTCAACCCAAATTCAGAATGTATCAAAACTAACAGCAGGTAATGGTAATATTGATATAACAAGTAGTAATAACCTTAATATTCAATCAGCCTACTTGCAAGCCTTAGATAAGGTTGATCTAACTTCAACAAATGGATCTGTTAACCTAACCCAAAATAGCTCAACAGAAAATGCAGACCATAGTAAAGATATAACAAATTATTCAAGCCAGACTGTTGCTAATGTTATAGAAACGGGAAGTACAGAATCCACTTCACTACTAATCCAAAAACAGCAAAACAACGAACAGTTAACTCAATTAAAAATCCAACAATCAGGTGGTAAGGATGTTCAAAGCCAAATTGATGATCTAAACAATTCCAATACCCAAATAGACCAACAGCTAAAAACCAATGCAAACCAAGGCTCTATAACTATAAACTCAGCACAAGATGTAAACATATTGGCATCTCAAAACATAACCAATAACCATTCATCATATAATGAAACCAATATGATGTATCAGATACAAGATAATCATGATTTGCAGGTTCAGACAACGGTATCACCATTATTAAGTAGTAACAATATAACTATCAATGCCGATAGCGGTAATGGCAACATAAACCTACTCTCTGCTATTATTACCGGCCAGGGCAACCTAGACCTAAATGGTAATGTTAATATGCAATCACTTCAAGACCTTTATTACCAATATGACTTTAGTCAGGCAACATCTATGAATCTTGGAGCGTTACTTGGGATGCTCTTAGCGGCGGTAGTAATAGGGGCTGTAACTGGTGGTGCCGGTGCTTTAGCTTTAGGAGCTGCAGGATTAGGTTCTTTAGCTACAATGGCAACTATGACTGCTGCTGAAGTTGCTATAGCGACTGCAACAGTTGGAGGTATTTCTGCAGGTGCAGCTGCTATTGGTGTAACAGCGGGAATGGGAATTAGTGCGGCAATGGACGCTAAGAACGGAGGAGCTGCGGCTACTGCTGAAATGCAAAGCGGACATATGGACAGTACTACAAAACAGTATCAAACAAGCGTAGGAAATAGTTTATTATTTGGAGGCAATGTTAATACTGGTTCTAATGCCTCTATTGATACAGCTGCAACTATTCAATCAAATAATCTTAATCAAGCGGGAAACAATAACGAATCCGCATTATTCAAAGAAACTCACGAAAAAATAAACCCGAATTGGAATAGCTTAATGACGGAAGCCGCAATTACTGGAGTTATTAGTGGTTTGACGGTTGCTGGTGGTGATGCGTTTTTGGGTTGGGCTGGGAAACAATTGGATGGAGCGGTTGCAAAAACTATATATAATGGAGATAAAGTTATTAAAGACTTTTTTAATAACAGAATATATCAGAACGTCTTCGGTACAACGTTTAAGCATCCGGTGTATCTGGGGGCGGAAACATTAACAAGAACAGGATTGGAGGGGACTGCCTCTGGAATTGAACACTCACTTCATAATGATAATTAATCTTTTTTATATATGCTAAAATTTATCGCAATTTCAATATTGTATTTTTTAATAAATGGCTGTCAGATGCAGATTTTATCTGACGAAGATAGATTATACTTTGAAAAAATAAACTGTAAATCAACAACTATTTGGACTAACTGGCAAAATACAGGAAGAGAAGGGTGTATTAGAGGTTTAAACACTGATTACAAATGGAGTTTTTATACTAAACAACAATGCCAACAAATTCTCGCGGAATGGAAAACCGCCTGGACCAGACTAGACAGGAAAGTAATAGAACCAGAAAACGTATATCCTGCATGGATGACACAGGAAAATGAAAAATTGAAAACAATATCCAAATCAAAAGCAGAAAACAAACCTCTACCAGAAAACTTTAAAACAACTGAAGAGATATTCAGAGAGTATCCAAACCCCTGCCAAGATAGTAGTACGTTTGGTAAAGAAGTAAGGGAATATGAGAAAATAGAGAAAGAGAAAGAAAAGTTAAAACAACAACGAAATGCAACCAAAAACTAAACAAATCGTTGTAATATTTTTCGTTCAGCGACAACACAACAACGAACAATTAGCTCAGTTAAAAATCCAGCAATCAGGTGGTAAGGATGTACAAGATCAAATTGATACTCTAAACCAATCAAACCAAACAATATCACAACAGCTTCAACAAAACGCCAATCAAGGCTCTATAACAATAAACTCAGCACACGACGTAAACATCCTAGCCTCTCAAAATACAACCAACAATTATGAATCATACCAAGCAATGAACATGATGTATTCTATACAGGATAATCATGATCTGCAAATAGCTACAACAGTATCACCACTATTATCATCTAATAACATTACAATTAATGCCGATGGAGGTAATGGTAATATAAACTTACTCTCAGCTATATTAACAGGTCAAGGCAACTTAGACCTAAACGGCAATGTAAGCATACAATCACTGCAAGATATTTACTACCAATACGACTTCAGCCAAGCAACATCTATGAACCTTGGGGCATTGCTTGGAATGTTACTTGCTGCTGTAGTAATTGGGGCTGTAACTGGAGGAGTAGGAACTGGAATACTTGGTAGCGTGGGAATGTCAGCAGCTGTTGCACAAGTTGGAATGATGGCAGCTATTATGGCTGCAGCTGGAACTTCAGCTCTGGGAGCATTAGCAGGTGTTGGTATTCAAATGGGGATAACTGCGGCTATAGATAGCAAAAATGGAGGAGCTGCGGCTACACAAGCTATGCAATCAGGGCATATGGATTCTACTACAAAGCAGTATCAGGCAATGGTTGGTAGTTCATTGCTCTTTGGTGGTGGTGTTAATACAAGTTCTTCAAATAACTCAATAGACTCTGCAACTTATATATCTTCATCCAATTTAAATCAAACTGCGGATAATCAGGAATCCGCTTTGTTTAAAGAAGAGCATAAAACTATTGGACCAGATTGGAATCAGTTGATGACTGATGCTGCAATAAATGGAGTGGTAGCAGGAACTACTGTGGTTGCTAGTGATTTTTTAACTTGGTATACTAAGTTTAAGCCTACGTGGGCAGTGGCTGAGGGTGATGCTGTAAATAAACCATCGGCAGAATTAATATCAGACAATCCAGGTAAATGGGCAAATCCAAATGTTATAAACCCTCATGTGCCTAATGTGGGATTAGGAAATTATGTAAATAATTTAGCGCAAGTTGGTAATACAATTAAAGCCGCAGAAACCATTGCACATGAGGGTTCTTGGCTTTTAAAAGGACTTGCAAAAGGAATCCCAGGCTTTAACTATATGTCCGTATTCCATGACTTATGGGCAGGTTTTGCTGGCATGGGAAATGCTTTAACCGTTCTAAGTATAGCCCCTGCAATACCAATAACATATTTAGCTCTTGGTGGTTATATATTTAGTGGCATTGGTACTGGTGTTGTTAATGGAGAAAATAGTAATTAAATTATAGGCTTATGATGAAAATTTTAAAAATTACACTTCAACTCTCTCTCTTTCTCTCTCTTGGAGGATGTTATGCTACATCACATGCATATTTATACAAGAAAATGATGCTTGACGGAACTGTTGAAAAATATGATAAAGCTAGAAATCCATTAATAGATAAAAAAGAAAGAGTATCAAAAGAATATTGTATACATATGCTCGCATTGTTAATACCGCTAAATTTTTGGGATTTAAGATTTACCGATATGCAGGAGTTTAAAACATTAATGAACGATTTACAAAAAGAAGGTATAAACGGAATTGGTATGGAAGATGTAAAATTTGATGTAAAAGCTGTGACCTTTATCCCGTTATACGGCTATGGCTGTACTACAATATCAGGCATACTAATTCCATCATCAACATGATTAGATTTCAAAATATCTAATATAAAATATGCAAACTATAGCTTTACGAATTTTCCCTCCAACACTTTACTACATCCTTCTTCTTACACAAACAACAGCATTCTACATCAAGAATACTACAAATCACAGCTTCTTAGCAGACCACAGCAAAAATATAACAAACTACTCAAGCCAGACCGTTGCTAATGTTATTGAAACAGGAAGTGCAGAATCTACCGCTTTGCTTGTTCAAAGACAAAAGAATAACGAACAACTAGCCCAACTTAAAATCCAGCAATCAGGTGGTGAGGATGTACAAAGCCAAATTGATGATTTAACTCAAGCAAATACCCAAATAGACCAGCAGCTAAAAACTAACGCCAACCAAGGCTCAATAACCATCAACGCAGCAAATGAAGTAAACATTTTAGCCTCTCAAAATATTACCAATAACCACTCCGCATACAACGAAACAAATATGATGTATTCTATACAGGATAATCATGATCTGCAAATAGCTACAACAGTTTCTCCTTTGCTATCATCAAATAATATAACCATTAGCGCTGATAATAATATTAACTTGCTATCTAGTATTTTAGTTGGTCAGGGTAATTTAAACCTAACTTCAACCAATGGCAATGTAAACATGCAATCACTTCAAGATTTATATTATCAGTATGATTTTAGTCAGGCAACATCTATGAACCTTGGGGCATTGCTTGGAATGTTACTTGCTGCTGTAGTAATTGGGGCTGTAACTGGTGGTGCTGGAGCGTTAGCTTTAGGGGCAATAGGTGCTGCAACAGTAAGCGTTGGAACTGCAGTAGTAGTAGCTGCTATTGCATCTGCTGTTGGTGTTGCTTTGCAATTAGGAATAACAGCTGCTATAGACGCTAAAAACGGAGGTGCAGCAGCTACGGCAGCTATGCAGTCAGGACATATGGACTCTACTACAAAGCAGTACAGCTCAAACGTTGGTAGTTCATTACTCTTTGGTGGCAATGTTAATACTTCATCAGGTAATACTTCTATTGATACGGCAACCAGTATTCAATCGGCAAATACAAATCAAATAGCTCAAACTAATGAATCAGCATCTTTTAAAGAAGAGCATAAAACTATAGGCCCAGACTGGAATCAGCTTATGATGGATGCTGCTATTAATGGTGTTGTGGCTGGAACTACTGTGGTTGCTGGTGATTTTTTAACTTGGTATACCAGCTTTAAGCCTACTTGGGCAATGGGGGATGATTTTGCTACTTGGAAGCCAACGAATGAACTTGCCGCAACTGATGAATTTAAGGCTGCCTTTCCTGATTATAAAGGAGTAATTGACCCTAAGGTGAATAACATAGGAATGGCGAACGAAGCTAAAATTACAGAGTTATCTAAAGTGGGCAAGCCAGTCTCACCTACAGAAGTATCATCATGGATGCACGAAGGTAGCTGGTTTAGTAGTGGAGTAAATAAAATTCCCGGCATGAATTCAATGTCACTATTTCATGATACATGGGCTACTACATGGAATATGAATCCACTCTGGACAATAGCAACAATTGCTCCGTCCGTTCCTATTGAGTATTCAGCACTAGGTGGTCATATATTCAGTGGCATTGGTACTGGTGTTGATAATGGGGCTAATAATAAATAATTTATTTTATATTTGTATGAAAAACCTAATAACTAAAAGCTTGTTAGTCTTATCTTCTATCAGTCTCCTATCTTCCTGCTGTAATATTGCAGCAAAAGGGTCTTTAAAGGATAAGAGTATAATCACAAAAAACTTTGGCAATGCTCCTTCTTGGTATCAGATGCCAACTAAAAAGGGAAAATTAGTAATTGAACAGGATATTGGAAAATGTGGAGCTGGTATCAGTTTTTTACTTATCTTTCCTATGCAAATTTCAAAAAATACCTGCGAAGATAATTTTAGAGTTAAGGTAGACCTAGAAAAAATTGGCATTAATTATAAAAACATACTAATAAAATATAATAACAAAATATATAATTCCGTTGAAGAAGATGGTGCGGGTAACTCAGTATTCAAAGGAATAAACACCGACGAACTAAAACAATCAAAAGACGCTGTAATAATTATAAAAGATGGAGACGAAGTAATTGCGGAATTACCATTTGAATGGGGAGTGAGTGTTTATATATAAAAGAAATGTCTTGTTTATCAACTAATTTCAGCAGAATAGAAATGTCAGCAGCTGTTGCACAAGTTGGCATAATGGCAGCTATTATGGCTGCAGCTGGAACTTCAGCTCTGGGAGCATTAGCAGGTGTTGGTATTCAAATGGGGATAACTGCTGCAATAGATAGCAAAAATGGAGGGGCAGCTGCTACACAAGCTATGCAATCAGGACATATGGACTCTACTACTAAACAATATCAAGCTTTAGTTGGCAATAGCTTGTTATTTATTTCTTCAATATAGCTAAACTTAAACACATTATCATCAGTCATTCCCTCACCCCAAGTAAACCTATAATCAGACTCCTTAACCTCTCTACATAATATTTTTCTTATTCTCCTTGACTGCGTCATCAATGCTCTTGTGTATAGCATATCACTTGCATAAAGCCCATGTTTATAATTAGCTCTGTTTCTTCTTTGTTTACCTTCTTTAGTTTTAGCTCCGGTTGATTTACCGCCATGTAGCCTACACCTGCCATTTTTCATAGCTTTTGCTTTGCAAGAGTTACCTTGTCTATTTTTAGCACCACAAAGCTTGCATGTTGTTAAGTCAAAAGGCTTATTTCCGTTTTTTAGTAGGTACTGTCTCATATTCCTCTATGCTTGCTTTTTCTCTTGCCACTATTTTACCTAAAATCTTTTTATCTATTAAATCTCTTGGATGTTGGTGAATAGATTCTAGCTTCGATTCTGCTCTTGTCTCCGCTTCCATTTCTGTTATTTTTATATCATCTTCAGTTATAAGCTGTTTTAAACTTAAATCTTCTCTTGACTGATAGTCAATAGCTTTTGGTTTTTCTTCCGTTGTACCTTTTGCTTCTTTGGTTTTATTATATTGGTTGGCATTTGTGCCAATGTTTAACTGATTTAATGTATTGTTAGTATTATTTGTTATGTTAAGACCATATCTATACGCTTTTACAGCAACCATGCTTCTTGAATATTCATACGCTGTTTTCATGGCAATTTTACTTTGCTCGTTTTTTAGTTCGTATTTAAGGCTTTCATTTGAAAGTTGTTTTGTGGCATATTTAACAATTTCATTAAGTTTAAACATATTTAAAAAGTGATAGGCTTCTGCATAGTCTTTTGGCTTGTTGTTGTATATAAATTGTAGTATTTCGGTTTCAAGGAAGGGATTGTTATTTGATATTTCCTTAGCTCTATATGTAAGAAACACAGCACCTTTGTCATCTTCAGAAGTAGTAAGCAACTTTATTAGTTTTGATGTAACCTCTTTTCTCATTGACTCAAAAAAGTCCATGGCTTCTGACTGCGGTTTGTCTTTTTTAGATTCAATCTGATCTTTATTTTCTTTTTCTTCTGCCATATTTTCACAACTCACGGGGTACATTCACACTTTTTTATTTTAGACAAAAAATAATTCTAAATGTCAAGACCTTTGTCTTCTTTTATCCTTGTATTTACTATGTTTTTCGTTAATATTTCATGGTCAAGGATGGGTGGTTTGATGGCGTTATTTTGGTATAAAGAGCAAAAATGATGGACAGCAAGAAAAAGATAGCATAAATTATATTACTCGCTATATTTTATTTTGCTTATTGCCTTTCTTCTGTCAAAATACCCCAGTTTATTAAATATCTTAATTTTTCATGGTCAAGAGATCTTTCAAAAATAAATTTAAAAATTAACCCTCAGGCTAATATTTTCTTGCAAACTAAAAAAATAGCCTATTTCTTTAGCGTGGAAGCGATGTTATATTCCAAATTTATTTATCATAGCCGCCTAGTTGCAAAAAATAAACTTACTCACATAAAATGCTTAAAAACTTAATTTTATCATTTGTAATATTTATCTGTTGTAACAAGGTAGCTTGCTATGCAGATGAGGTCGATAAAGCGTTGATTGAAAAATTCGTTAATAGCGTTAGAAAAAACGATCCTCATGAAATATCTACTTTTGTCGACTATCCTATCAAAAGAAATTATCCATTACCGCCAATAAATAATGCACAAGACTTTATTGATCGTTATGATGAAATTTTTGATGACAAGTTGAAAAATATGATTATACAATCAAATATAGATACAGATTGGCATGCTGTAGGATGGAGAGGAATTATGCTAAAAGAGGGTATACTATGGCTTACTTACGATGGTCAGTTATATGTTATAAACTATAGCTCACAAAAAGAATCTGATCATTATAATAATATTATTTCCAAACAAAAGAAAGAAATATATCCTGCACTTTCAGATTTTAAAACTAATGAAGGAATATACGAAACTAGCACGTATAGATTTAGAATTGATCAACTGGAGGATAAACATTATAGATACGCTTCCTGGAAAAAAGATAAATTAATGTCAACTAAGCCTGATATGGTTATTCATAATTGCCAGCATGAATTTCAAGGTACCGGTGGTGATAATGAATATATATGTCAAAATGGAGATTATTATTATGTAATAAGCCATAATGTCATTACAGGGACACCACCTTATGCATTAACGGTATATAAGGTTAATAAAAACTATACAAGTGAAGAACAACTAGATTCATCCGAAAATGCAAGACAGATCTTGAACCAAAATGCTGAACTAATTAATACAGCAATATGATATTGGAAGATAAATTTAAAGGTTCTTTATTTGCCGTTATTACTATTTGAGTTTCTAAATAGAATATAGTGAGTTTTAATAGAATGCTTACCGACTTGATCTATACAATATTGATACCTCGCTATTTATTTTCGCCCCTTTTCTTTCTTCATAACACCAGGGCTTATTAAATACATTAACTCATTCATCGTCAAGTAATTTTTCAAATATTAAATTAAAAATCTAGGCATTTAGTCTAAAACCAAAATTCTCTTGCACATTAAAAAGTTTTCTATCTCTTTAGCATGTAAGCGGTATTGAGTTCGAAATTTATCTATCACAGCCCGCCAGCTGATTATATTAAAATAAATTTAAATATATCTTTTTGTTAAATAAATATTGATAATATATTTTTAGGTAAAGACGTAAGCCGACAAATCATGCAAATAAAGATATTGTAATTGCAATTTGTATATTATATTTTTCGTTATGACGACTATTTCTTCTCTTTGGGTCACAAAAAATGGAAATCCTATTCCTTCTAGCCAAGAAACTCATGGTCTACGAAATATGATGCAAATAGCAAAAAAGTATCCAAATGATAAAATAAATATTTACGTAGATGATTTGAGTAATACTCTCCAATATTCTTTACGACCTAATGAAACTTTACCTAATAATTTGCACTTTATACCCGTACAAAGATTAATAAATGAGTGTAAAAGAAAAAGAGAAAATTATTTTAAAGCAAAATTAGTAGAACAAGGTATTAATAATATTGATCCTTTAAAATTTAAAGAGGTAGTGGCAGAAAAGCTTCAAATAATTGATGATGCATACAATTTATATAAACTAGAGCTTGAGCATGGTGCTGCTGCTTATGCGGGAAATTTTATCAAAATTATAGCCGCTTATGCAAATGAAGGTTTTGTTATAGATATCGGGGTTCAATATAATAAAGATACTTTTTCTGTAATGGAAAATATATATAGCGATAATTTTAGTCTTTCTCGACCTTTTGTAGCTATTTGGTCTGGTGCTAATAGCAATGAAGCTACCTATGATACAATCATCAAATTTACCGAAGCTTATAAAAATAAAGCATTAAGTTTTTATTATACGGTAATAAAAGATATTGAATTAAGTTTTTTGCCTAAGGAAAGAAAGGAAGCGATAATTGAAGATATTAAAAAGATTAAATATGAATATCCCAATAATATGGTTTTTTTTATCCGTACCTGCACCTATCTTATGAATAACGTACCCGAAAAATTCTTTAAATATCAAGATACTATATATGCCAACTCTCTTAATAGCGGGAGAGCTAATGTGTCCCCAAATTTACTTCCCTTAACCTATATTCATCATCAACAATCTCATTTAGGTGTACATCAAGATGGATGGATAGTAACAGAAAATAATAAAAAAATAGAACGCACAGTTGCTACTGATTTACTAAGAAGGAATATCTCGACTCCGGTAAGACGATCTACAAGTGCAAGAGGTTATATTAAAAATAAAATTATAGTGCGAGCTTCGACTCCTACTAAATAATCTTAGTTTTTTTGTTCCAAAAGTTAAATAATAATTTCAGTATTTAATCTAATCTTATAGACCAGGATTGTATCAAATTATTATAATATTTATTGCATATTAAAATGTGATTAATAATTTTTGCAATGTTGATTTTATGCTTATATGAACAAATCAGAAATAAAAATTGTACTACTCGAGAACATAGATAAAATAGCTTCTGAGGTATTTTTAGAAAATGGATTTTCAAATATAATAAGCACAAAAGAAAGTATTGAATCTGTTATGGATACCGATATGATTAATGCACACTTTATGGGCTTGCGATCAAGGAGTAAACTTACTGCGGATGTTATAAAGAAATTTAAGAATCTTATTGGCGTGGGATGTTTTTGCATAGGAACAGACCAAGTAGATTTGCAATTTGCAAAAAAATCCGGTATTCCCATATTTAATGCCCCGTTTTCAAATACCCGTAGCGTTGCAGAAATGGTAATTGCAGAAATGGTAATGCTTTCAAGAAAAATAATTATAAAAAACAAATTGGCACATGATGGAATATGGGATAAAAGTGCCGATGGATGTTATGAAATTAAAGGAAAAACCATTGGAATTATAGGATATGGAAACATAGGAAAACAAGTTGGAATTATTGCTGAATCTTTTGGCATGCATGTTATTTATTATGATATTGAAGATAAGCTATCAATTGGATCTGCCCTTAGAATTCAGCACCTTGACGCTCTCTTAGCGCAATCAGATGTTGTAACGCTACATGTTCCAAAAAGCACAACTACCTGCAAAATGATTAGCGAGGCTCAAATATCAAAAATGAAGCCACATTCAATGCTTATTAATGCATCAAGAGGCGATGTTGTTGACATTGATGATTTGGTGAAATTTTTAGAAAATGGACATATAGCGTCGGCTGCAATAGATGTATTTCCGTTTGAGCCAAGCGATAATACCGAAGAATTTATTTCTCCTTTAAGAAAATTTGATAATGTTATATTAACTCCTCACATAGGCGGTAGTACAAAAGAAGCACAATTAAATATTGCGGTTGAGGCATCAAAAAAACTTGTAAAATATTTTGAGCAAGGTTCGACTTTTATGGCAGTTAATTATCCAAATATATCACCTGATAATTTAGCGTGTAAAACAAGAATAACTCATACACATAAAAACACCCCTGGAATGTTAAACAAAATAAACCATGTTATATCATCATATTCACTAAATGTTGTTGGTCAAATCCTTAAAACTGATGATGATATTGGATATGCTATAATAGATATAGATGCTAAAGTTAATGCTGAAATAATTCAAAAACTTACAACCATAGAAAATACAATTAATGTAAGGCATATAACATTATGAACAAATCATTGTACTTAATTGTTGCAATAATATTTGGTGCATTTTGCTATAAACTTCACTTTTTATCTGCATTAACGCCATATGCACTGATGTTGATGTTATTTTTTCCATCATTAAAAGCTGATTTTAGCTTGGATTCAAAAAAAATTGCCTATATAGCATTTGGAATATTGTCAATTTGGATATTTGCAATACTTGTTTATTTTGCATGTCTTGGCATTTTTGGAAATTCAGATGTATCAACGTCTGCACTGATAATAACAACCTCGCCAATTGCGACCGCCGCAGTTATAATGACTGAAATTATCGGTGGAAACACGCTTTTTGTGCTATCTATAAGCATTATTAGCAATATAGTCAATATTTTTGCATGGCCAATTCTTTTTGAAAGTCTTTTTAGTCAAAAAATTGAAATGCTTTTCATGCTTGAAAAACTTTTTTTTATTGTGTGTATTCCGCTTATTATTGCCAAATGTATTAAAAAAGATATAAAAATTAAACTAATCAAATATTCGGATATTTCTTTTTATGCCTGGCTTTTTGGAATTTTTATCAATATTGCGGCGGCAACAAATTTTATAATCCAAAATCAAATAAATTATACAGAGCTATATAAATTAGCTATAATTACTCCAATAATATGTATTGGGCATTACTTTTACGGAATATTAGTTGGTAAAATAATAGGTTTAAAATGGGAGATTTCTCAATCATTTGTACAAAGAAATACATTTATCGCAGTTTGGCTTGCAAATACTTTCTTTAATCCATTTATTGCTCTAGGACCGATTTTTTATGTTTTATGTCAAAATATTTATAACGTTATACAGGTTGGCATTTTAAAAAAGCAAGGTAGTAAAATGCCCAAAATAAAACCTAAAAACACGTGTTTTGGCTCTGGTCCATGTTCTAAAAGACCTGGCTTCACGGTAAATATACTTAAAGATGCACCACTGGGGCGTTCGCATAGGTCAGCAGAATCACTCAAATTAATACGTGAAGTAATCGAAAAAAGTGTCAATTTACTTAATTTACCAACTGATTATAAAATTGCGATAATGCCAGCAAGCGATACAGGAGCTTTTGAAGCCGCTATGTGGAATATGCTTGGTTACAAAGAGGTTGATGTTATATTTTTTGAAGAATTTGGAAAAAATTGGCGAAATGATATAATAAATGAACTAAAAATCCCAAACACAAGAGAATTTAAAGCAGATTTTGGAAAGGCTCCAGATTTAACTAATCTTGATTTTAGCCATGATATTGTGTTTACATTAAATGGAACAACCTCTGGTGTATGTTTCCATAATCTTGATTTTATTCCTTCGCAAAGAACTGGTCTTGTTTTTTGTGATGCTACATCTGCAGTTTTTTCTATACCAATTGATTTTTTAAAATTAGATGTTATAACCTATTCTTGGCAAAAATCTATAGGAGGTGAGGCACAGCATGGTATACTTATTTTAAGCCCTAAAGCCATAGACAGACTTAACACTTTTCAACCATTGTGGCCAATTCCAAAAATTTTTCAAATTAAAAAAAATGGCAAGTTAGATGAAGAGGTTTTTAATGGCTCGACAATAAATACCCCATCAATGTTATGTATATACGATGCTTTGGATGGAATGAAATGGCTTGAAAATATAGGTCAAAAAAACATATACAAAATAGTTAACGACAACTATACTGCACTTGCAAATTTTATAGAAGAAACTTCATGGCTTACTAATATGTGTCACGATGAAAAATATCGATCAAAAACCTCTGTATGTTTTACTATAAATGATCTAAAATTTAATTCTATGTTGGATGCTGATAAAAAAGCCCGAATCAAATCAATTGCAGAAATAATTTCACAAAATAATGCTGGATTCGATATAATTAATCATAAATCTGCGCCCGCATCTTTTAGAGTTTGGTGCGGTCCAACGGTGCAAAAAAATGATATTTTAGCATTATGCAAATGGATAGATTACGCCTATGAAAAAACAAAAACATAAGGTTTGTTGTATTTTTGACTTTGATTCAACATTGATAAAACTTGAAAGTCTTGATGAAATTCTTATGCTTGCAAGCGACAACAAAAACGATATAGCAATTGAAATTGATAAAATTACAAAACTTGGAATGAACGGAGATATTTCATTTAGTAACTCCCTAAATATGCGTCTTAAAATAGCTAATCCAACTAAATTACATATTAAAAAATCAATACAAAAGTTAAAAAAAAATATCTCGATTGGCATACCAGAGTGCATCAAGCAAATAGCTAATTTTGCCGAAATCTATATAGTATCTGGTGGTTTTACTGACGCCATTTTACCAATTGCTAAAATTCTTAAAATTCCACAACAAAATTGCTTTGCAAATGAATTTATATTTGGTAAAAATCAAGAATTTTTTGGCATCAACCACAAAAATCCGATGTCAAAAAATGGAGGAAAAGTGGAAGTTGTAAAAAATATTATTGATCAAAATAATTTTGAAAAAATTTTTGTAATTGGGGATGGCTATACTGATTTAGAAATTTCTCTTGCTATACCGAAAGTTATTTTTTGTGGCTTTGGGCAAAATATTGTACGAGAAAAAGTATTGAAAGAATCGAAAAATTTCTTTTATAATACGGACGACTTGATTTCTTTTATTAAAAAATAAATAATTATTAATCATATATATTTTTTTTCATAATTAAAGAATATTTTTCTAATGTTATTTTCCTTTGTATGTCATGATCCACAATTTTTGTACAATTCCAATTCTTTGGTAACCATTTATTGCAATAATCGTTATTAGGATCAAATTTTTCTCTTTGGGAATCTGGATTAAAAATTCTAAAATATGGAGCGCCATCAAAACCACTTCCAAAAACCCACTGCCATGAAAATGGATTAGACGCAGGGTCGGCATCAACCAGAGTATCCCAAAACCATTGCTCACCTTTTTTCCAGTCAATTAATAAATCTTTTATCAAAAAAGAAGCTGTAATCATTCTGATTCTATTGTGCATTATTCCATTATTATAAAGCTCTTTCATGCCAGCATCCACCATTTTATAACCAGTTTCGCCTTTTTGCCATTTTTTTAAAAAAGCCTCAGAATTATCAAATTGAAAATATTTATATTGCTCTTTAAGCTCTTGAGTTGCGATATTTTGATTGTAAAACATAACATGATAAGCAAATTCCCTCCACAAAATTTCTAACAAAAACTGGCTATTACCGTTTGCGGCTTTATAGGCAATATCAAAACAAAATTTAGCACTTAACATTCCAAATCTTAAATATGGAGAAATATTTGAAGTGGCGTTACAAGAAGGTATATTTCTTTCTAAAGAATAATTTTCTAGTTTTTCATTAATAAAATTTATAAAATTATTTTTTATTTGATCATAATCAAAGGTATAATTTTCTAGTAATTTTTGATGCCACAAACCTTGATCTCTAGGTAAAAGATTTAAATCATCTATTAAAATAGACTCAATATTAATATCTGCTGTAATTCCATTTGGCTTTGAAAAAAAATCTTCTATTAAATTTAAATTTTTTAAACATTCTTTAGAAAACGGTGTGAAAACTTTAAAATATTCTTTTTGCCCACTTTTGATTTGCCATGGCTCAAATAATAATTTAGCTTTAAACGATTTTATATCTAAATGCTTAAATGTTTCAAAAATTAATTTTTCGGTTTCAATTTGTTGCGTAGTATATGAATGATTAAAATAAATGCCAGCAATATCAATTTGAGTAATTATTTCTTTTAATATCTCAATAGCGTTACCACGTTTAATAATTAAATTAGCTTTATATTGGTCGTAAAGCAAAGATTTAAAACTATTTAAAACTCCATGTAAAAAAACTTTTGATGCTGCCCCGAGAGGTCTGCCCAAATAGTCTTCTTGATAAATATACAGAGGTATAATGTTGTTATAATTTTTGCAAATATTATGTAAAGCGGGATTATCGTTTATTCTAAAATCATCACAAAAAAGAATTATTGCAGTCTTGTTAATCATAAAAATTAATTTTTATTAAACTTTTTCATTTTTATAAAACCCCACATAAACCGTTTCATCACTTTCATCGCTAACTTTGGTATAAAATTCAAAATCAGGTTTTTTAAAAGCTTGATAAACAAGCGCATTATTATCTTTTGCAATTTCTTGCATGGGGATTAGCTTATCAAATTCTGGTTTGTTTTTTAAAACTACAATTAATCCTTTTTCATTTAATTTATCTAAATTGATCCATTTGCTATAAAACAAATTGCAATGCGGGATTACATGTAGTCTATTAAATTTTCTGCTAAAAGCTGAAATATTGCCATCTACATGACTCATGCCACAAATGTATTGTGGGGGTTCTTTATAATTTTCTTGCCATTTTTGATTAATAAAATAACCCAAATCTTGGTAAGCTTTAACGTGATCTTTAACTTTAATTGAATAAATTCGTTCGGTTAAATTAGGGTTAAAAAGATGTAATATCACAATAACTAACGAAATTGAAATAAAGTAAATTAAAATCATAAAACCAGCAATGACGACTCTTATCTTAGATAAAATTGTATCAAATAACGTAAAAAAAATAACTGGCAATACAAATACATTGGATATCATCCATACGTCTTTAACCCCGAAGCCAAATATTAAAGTAAGAATGATAAAAGGTAGAATTGTAACAAATGGAATAATTAAATTTTTAGCAATAATACTTTTGTTAATTATGTTTTTATGGTTTATTAAAATAGCAAAACTTGCTAAAAAAGGTAAACATTGCAAAACCATACCTTGCAATAACCTTGTTGTATATAGCCACCTTTTGTATAAAAATCCTTTTTCTAAGGCATCGGTGTAAGACATGTCGCCAATGTATTTTAAGGGCAAAAAATCATTTTTTATAACCCAGTAGGCATTTGGATAAAATATAATTAGAGACGTTAAAAACCCTAAGTAAAATCCTTTTTCTTTAATAAAAGATAGTTTTTTTATACTTAAAATATATATTATACATGCTAAAATAACCAACCCCGAAGAATATTTTGTTAACATTGCCAGCCCGCAAAATAATCCAAATAATATCCAGTTTAGAGTATTATTTTTTTCGTGACATGTTTTATAACAAAATAAACAAATAAGTGGGTGAAATATATATAATAAAGTATTGGCATTTATGCAAATATTAACAAAATTTATATAAACAATTCCTTCACATAAAATAATTGCCACAAAAGCTGTTTTTTCATCCAAAAACTTGCGATAAAAAAGATAATTTAAGTAAACTGGTAAACTAAAAATTATTGCTACCAATAAATGATAAGATTTCATATTATTGTTAAAAAGCCATAGCCAAGCTTCAGATATCCATGCAAACAAAGGAGGATGCTTATAATATCCCCATTGCCATTCTTGACCCCAATAAAGATTTTCTATCATATCGCCATTAAAACGATTTACAGCTTCTAAACCAGCCGTAAACAATATAAATTTAACGGTAGCAATTAGCAATATCCATCTTAAAAACCGATCGGCTATTATTTTTTTCTCCATATATTATAAATTTCTATTATCTAAAGAATCGATATCCGAAACAAAATTATTATTACGGCTTACTATAGTTTGAGGGGTTAAACAAGCATGAATAATATCATTTTTAGCTAATATGTGATATATATAATGATCTATTCCCATATTTTTCATATTGTTATTTTTTAAATATTCCGTTATTTTTTTGGCTCCATTTTCAGTAATAATATAGGCGGCATTGCTAGACATAAATCTAAAAGAAATAGCATGATTAACATAAGAATTATGACCATAAATTAATCTAGAAAATATTTTATTAAAAAAAGATTTTTGGTCTTTAGTGTGATGTAAATATATAATATCGCAACTTTTTGGAATATTATCAAGAACATTTTGTAAATTATTACTGAAATTATCTTTTAACACAAAATCATCTTCAAAAACTAATGAATTTTTATATTTATTACCAATAATGTCTTGATAAACTTTAAGATGGCTACAGGCGCATCCAATTTCACCGAGCTTGAGAGGAACCCTTAGTTCTCTGAGATTTAAAAAGATGTTATTATATGAACTATAGGGAGTATATTTATAATTAAAATAGTAATCTTGGTCACATTCAATTTTATATATATTGTTGGGATTAAATTGAATTATTTTATTTTTTATATCCGATGTTTTGATTTTTTGCATGTTATCAAAATCAGTTATTTCAATTTTCATGCCATCTATTGCTTCAAATCTAGTGTACTTTTGAATATTGTATTTTAAAAATTCTTTTTTTACAGATTCGTATCTATTTTTAGAATTTTTTAAATTTATTACGTACGTATTATCGATAAATATTTTAGTCAAATTTGGTTCTTTCCTGGCAATTAAAGATATCGCTAAACCAAAAAGTATTATAATAAACAATATATTGAATTTTAAAATTTTCATAAAATAATTATTTTTTTTGAGAAATTATTTTATAAGCTTCGTAAGCAATAATTGAGCTGGCGTTAGAAACATTTAAGCTTTCGGCATTTTTTATAATTGGAATTTTAACGAATGCATCACATTCAACTTTAGTTAATTCCTTCATTCCCTCTCCTTCGCTACCTAAAACAAATATAATTTTATTACCATATTTACTAATTAATTCACAAGGGTAATCTGAAACCTTATTGTTATCAAGCCCCAAAATCCAGAAACCCAAGTCTTTCAAATTTTTAATTTCTCTGACAATATTAGTTGCGGTATATATAGGTAAAACTTCCGAAAAACCAGCAGAAGAACGTATAATAGTATTATTAATTATAGGGGTTTCATGCTTGCCAAGCATAATAAAACTTGCTCCAAAGCAATAAGCAGAACGAATAATAGCGCCAATATTTTGAGGATCTTGAATTCTATCTAAAATAAATCCATAATGCAATTTATCTTCAGGCATTTTATTAATTATATCCAATAAAGGTATTCGTTCTATTAAATTACCTGCTTTTATAGCCATGCCCTGATGTTTATCTGGTTGGTGAGTAATTTTTTCAATATTGCGATTATCGGTAATAGTGATATATTTTTGATATTTTTGTAAAAAAAAATCGGAAAGATGATTTTTTTCTGTCAATAAAATTTCAAATATTTCTCGAGATTGATTTTGCAAAACAGCTAGACATGCATGTCTGCCATAAATGACATTATAATTATGAAAATTTTTTTTACTCATTATTTATATTTGATAAGCGGATTTATGCCAGCCAAAGATAATATTTGATAATAAGCAAGAATTTGACGCTTTTGAATGTCTAGAAAATCAATTTTTTTCTGCAATAGACTATATTCTTCCATAGAAAAATCTATTTGTGAAATTATTTTGCTTTTTAAATTTTGTTTTGCTTTTTTAAGTTTTTTTTCGCTAGCAGATATATATTTTTTTTTCGCTTCTAAAATTTTTGTAACAGATGCGTAGGCAATCCAAGATTGCTGGGCAGTTGCTCCAATTTCTTTTTTTTGTAATTGATTAGTAATGTAGTTTATTTTTTGATTTTTATGAGCAAGATATATGTTAGTCCACGTTTTACCTTTATCAAAAATTGGAATGTCTAAAACAATACCAGTGTATTGAAACTGTAAAAGACTATTCCCGCTAAAACCAGGACCATAATCTAAGTTGCTATATATAAAACTAATCTTGGGCATTAATGCAACCCAAGACAATGTGTTTTGTATTTTAGCTAAATCTGCATTCATTTGACTTCTTTTTAAATCTGGATTTTTAGATTCTACCAAAGAAATGAATTCTTCTATATTGGCAATAGGTAATGTGGTATAATCTTTTTTCAAATCGGCTACGTCTAAATTCTCGCCTACCAATTTATTATAATCCAGTTCGGCTTTTGCCAAATCAGCTTCCGCCTGAATTTCATTAGCTTCTATTTCTAAATTCATAGCTTCGATGTTTTCTAAATCAGCTTCAGACAACAATTTATGATTACGCATTATTATGGCTTGCTCGGTTTTTTTAGCATTAACTTGCTTTAAAACTTCGGTAATTTTTTTCTTTTCTCTAGCAGTAGCTAAATTAACATAAGCTTGTATAACATTAGAAACAAATTCGGTCATTTGAATATTTCTACCGTATAAACTTGATTTATAAGCAATAGCTTTAGAGTATATTTGCGGTAAAGTATAATAAAAACTTAAATCATAGCTTACTGAAAAAGATCTATAACCGTTAACAGCTCCTACAAAACCAGAGGGGCTGCTTGCCGACCCTAATAAACCAATCAAACCTGGACCAATTGCACTACTTTTACTTAAAGCATGGGTAATGCTATAATTTACATCGGGTAAAACGCCAGAATAAGAAGCTAAATATTGTCCAAACGCCACATCTGTTTGTTCTTCAATTAAAGCTGAGTATCCTTCATTTTTTAAAGCTATTATTACAGCATCTTCAATTGTAACAGACTGAGCATTAAAACAACAAAATAAAATCAGCCAAATAAGTTTAATCATTTTTTATAATATTCTTACTATTTGCACCATCTTCAATAAATATAATATCTTGAATGTCTATGCTATCTTGAATTTTTAAGTTATCTCCACCAACAACAATTAATAAATCGTCGTTTTCTATTCCCTTGACAATCATTTTATTACCTTCATCGTGGATTATATTAATTGCTCTAAATTCAACCTTATTATCTTTAATTATTTTTACACCCAAAATTTCTTGATTTACAGTTAAAATATCGCTATCAATTAACCAAGATTCATTAATTTTATAAGGAATTTTAACAGAACAACTACTTCCGCTAATAATATCTTTTTTATCTTGTGGGGCAATAACAACAGTAAAATAACCTGTATTAAGATTAATAGAATTTTCATATCTTGTAATTTTACCATTAAAATTACCGTAATCACATATAATGGCAACCTCTTCTCCTTTTTTTATATCATTTATATATTTTCCTGAAATAGGAACATCTAAAGATAAATTTTCATCTTTAATGATTGTATATAAAATAGTTTGACCAGCCATAGATTCTTTTCCTAAAACAAATTGACCTTCGTTAACCATAACATCAGTTAATGTTCCGTCAAATAAGGCTTTTATTTTTAAATTATTTTTACCATAAGAAGTACGCTGCAAATTACTTACGGCCATCTGATAATTAGCTTCAGCAACATTTAAATCAGACTGAGAAATTAAATTTTTGCTAAACATTTGCTGTGAAGCTAAATAATTTGCTTCGGCATTTTTATGGGCATATTTAGCATTTTTATAGCCACTATTAATCATTCGATCTTTTAATATCATTATCAGGTCTCCTTTTTTAACTTTAGTATGACCATTAACTATAATTTTTTCAACGTCCGAAGAAACCTCTGCAAAAACATTTACCTTCGTACCATTGGTAAAATTTCCATATCCAATTATATTGCCATAATTCTCTTTATTAATAACTTTTATTACCGAAACTTTGGGTTTTAAAATTATCTCTTTTTTTACAAATAAAAATTTTGCAACGGTACCATAAATTTTAAAAACTATAAAAAAACTAACTATTATTATAAATAATTTTTTTTTATTAAGCATTAATAAGTTCTGAGGTTTAAATTTCATGGACTTTATAGAATTTTTAGTTTTATATATTGGTAGAAATTTTTAAAAAACAAGATATTTAAAAAATTCTTGACTTATATAAGCGAGATTATTTAAATAAAAGTTAATTCTATTATAAAACGCTATATGGCAGTACCTAAAAAACGAACTTCTCATTCAAAAACCGCTCAGCGCAGTTCGGGCAAGGCTTTAAAACCTTTAAACATAGTATATGATAAAAATGGCGATCCTCACTTACAACATTATGTATCATCTGCAGGAAAATATAAAGGAATTGTTGTGATAAAAAAGAAAGAAAAAAAAGATACTACCGAAAATACTTAACTTTTAGTATTTATGTCAGAATTCTTGCTAGAAATATATAGCGAGGAGATTCCAGCTAATATGCAAGAAAAAGTGTTGCCACTTTTATTGAGTATTTTTACTAAAGAAATTTTTAATCTAGGTATCATTGGTGAAATTTTTGCCGAAATATCAGTTTGTAGAATAGCATTTTATAGCCATAATTTAATAATCAATTCTCAAGAAAATCTAATACCTATTCGTGGACCTATAATAACCGCCTCCATAGATGCTATTAATGGCTTTTTAAAAAAAAATAATATAGAAAATATAGATAAATTACAAATAACTGGTGGCTATTATTTTTATACACCCTCACAAATAAATAAATCAGTTTCCGATCTTTTATCAAAAAATATCACTAAAATTATAGATTTATTGTCCAGTATTTGGTCAAGAAGAATGCACTGGAATAGTTCCAAAAAAGAATGGATTAGACCTATAAGAAATATCTTATGCTTATTTGAAAATAAAATAATAAATTTTAATTACGCAAATTTAGTATCTAATAATCTAACTTTTGGTAATAAAAATATCACAAATAAAACTTTAATTGAGGTTAATTCAATAGATGATTATTTTAACAAATTAAAAGAAAATTTTGTAATAGTCAAACGCAAGGAACGTGTAAAAATTATTGAATCTTCGTTGCGAAACATAGAAAAAGAATATAACGTAAATTTTAAATTAGACAGAAATCGAGACCTTATAAATGAAGTAGCGGGATTGAGTGAATATTTAATTATTAAGCACGAGACTATTCCTGAGCAATTTTCTGACTTACCTTCATGTATTATTGAACAAAAAATCAAAAAAGATCAAAAATATTTCGTGTCATATAACAAGCACGGAATAGATAAAATTATTGCTATTTCTATTGAATGCAACCCAAATAAAGTAGAAAATGTTCTAAAAGGAAATATGAAAGTTTTAAACGCCCGATTATCTGATATTAAATTTTTTTATCAACAAGATATTAAAATGTTTTTAAAATGCAGGCAAATCAATGAATCTTCTGTTAAACAATTATTATCATTAGTACCCATAAATGAAAAACTTGGTAATTTATATGATAAATCGCTTAGAATTAAAACTGTAATGCAAAATTTATTAACTATTGGAGGCAAAGATATTTTAGGGGGTCTTGATTTGGACACCATAGCCCTTCATTTAAAATTAGATATGATAACCCATGCCTATAAAGAATTTCCAGATTTACAGGGATATATAGGATCTGAATATGCTACCCGAATATGGGGTTTATCTGCTGAATATAGTAATGTATTTGCAGCTCAACATGGAATAAATGTGGGGTATGGCGAGCATATCCCTGCTATTGCCAACGCTTTGGAATATGTCGCTTCTCATCTTTATATTGGCAGTGAATTTACTTCTTCGAGAGACCCATTTGCCATCGAAAGAAGCATCAATCTTGTTTCTAGTATATATGAATGGGTACCTAATTTAGGATTACATATAGAAGCTATTAAAATATTGTTACCTAAAATTTTCGAGTCAGTTGCCTTTAAATTATCGGAAATTTTAATAAAATCCGCTAAAAAAATTAATATAAAAAGATTAAAACAAAAATTTAATGATTATTTATATATTGAGGAAATTTGTAATTATTATTTTAATCTTCATACTACCTATTTTGTTGCTCAAATTAATATCACCAAAGCTTTAGATTGGGTTAATATTTCGGACGAATTTAATATAGTAATAGATATATATAAAAGATGTAAAAACCTTTATAATATTAATCCCCATGAAAAAAACAGATTAACTATAATTGAATGGGGACAAATTAACGATATTCTTGATTTATTAGATATTGCCATAGAAGATATAGACGAAAATTCCATTTTTGCCAAAATAAAATGGACTGCTTTTAGCATCGATTTAGAAAGATATTTTAATCATTATAAAATTGCAGATAGTATTGATAGAATAATCTTTATAAGAAATATTTGCACTAAAATAGAAATTAAATATCCCTTTTTACCTAGCATTGATTTTTAATAGAGATATAAATTTCTTGACATTTTAATCACTTCTAATTAGCTGGATTAATTGATAAATTAGCTATAAAAAAATGACTGTATTTACTTTGCCAAAATTGCCTTATGAATCAACAGCATTGGAGCCTTATATTTCAGCAGAAACTATTAGTTATCATTACAACAAACATCATCAAGCATATGTTGATAATTTAAATAAGTTTATAACACCAGAATATTTAGGTCTTGAATTACTTGACGTTATGAAAAAATCTCATATAAATGGTAATAATCCTATTTTTAATAACTCTGCTCAGATTTGGAATCATACTTTTTATTGGCATTGTTTAAAACCTAATGGTGGTAAAAAACCTACTGGTAAATTATTGGAACAAATTGAAAAAAACTTTGGCTCTTTTGAAAAAGTTAAAGAAGACTTAAAAAATGCAGCTTTAGCTCAATTTGGGTCTGGATGGGCATGGCTTGTATATAAACCAGTAAGCAAAAAAATGGAAATTATCAAAACCAGTAATGCTGAAACACCTGCAGTTTTATATGACAAAATTGACTTAGCAGTTACTCAAACATATTTAGTGCCGTTGCTAACTATAGATGTATGGGAACATGCTTATTATATAGATTATCGTAACAAAAGAGCTGAATATTGTGACAAAATAATTGATAATCTTTTAAATTGGGATTTTGCTGAAGCTAATTTTAAAATTCATGCGGTTTGAAAAAACTCATATTAAAGATTTAGTAATTATACACCACGACATTCACACAGATGATAGAGGGTATTTTATAGAAGATTACAATCAAAAGACTTTTATAGAATATGGAATAAATGCAACATTTGTTCAAGATAATCGGTCTTTTTCAAAATATGGAACTTTGCGAGGGTTGCATTATCAAACTGGAGAGTTTGCTCAATCAAAATTAATGAGAGTTTTGGCAGGGAAAGTATTGGATGTAGCAGTAGATATTAGAAAAGATTCCCCAACTTTCGGCGATCATTTTGCTATAGAATTACAAGAAAATGATGGAATTTCATTTTTTGTACCTCGGGGTTTTGCCCATGGTTTTGTAGTGCTTTCTAAAACTGCCATGCTTAGTTATAAATGCGATAATTTTTATTCTAAAAATCACGAGGGGGGAATTTTTTATAATGACGATAATCTAAAAATTGATTGGAAGTTAAAACCAGAGGAAATTGTTTTATCGGATAAAGATCAAAAATGGTCTTTGTTAAAAAATTTATTTGCATAATTTAAAATAGTTGAATATTAATTATTTATCTAATTATTTTATTGTTAAGTTAAGTTAAATATTTTTTTATGCATAAAATTACATCATTACTTACTTTATTACTAATTGCATGTAATGGTTCGACTAATACTCCAACCAATGCCTCTGCATCGTTAAAAAATAATGACCAACAAGTATCGGAATCCCTAAATAGAACCGAAAGCGTGGTAAAATCTACCAATGATATGTTTGAAGAAATTTCTACAAAAGCCAAAGCTGGTTCATAAAGATTATGCAAGAAGTAGAAAAATTTAATTCTTTAGAAAAAGAATGGTGGAATCTTAACGGCAAATTATCTACTTTGCATCAATTAAACCAACTGCGTGTACCTTATATAAAAAATTGGATTAAAAAAAACGAAGCCACTATTTTAGACGTTGGATGTGGCGGAGGAATATTGTCAGAAGGTTTATATGATGCTGGTTTTAGTAATATTACTGGTATTGATTTAGGCATTAGTAGTATTAAAGTGGCTACCGAACACGCAAAAAAAGGTAAAAAAAATATTACTTATAAAAACATCGATATTTGTGATTTAGATAGTCAATTTGATGTAATAATATGCTCCGAAGTGCTAGAACATGTTGACGATTTATCAAATATGCTAAGTAATATTTATAATAAAACCAAAAATGGAGGACTAATTATTTGTTCTACAATTAACAAAACATGGCAAGCTTGGTTAGAAGCCATTTTAGCACCTGAATATATTTTTAATTTAGTAGACAAAGGAACCCATGACTTTGATAAACTAGTTAAACCTTCGCATATAACAAACGGATTGCCTCAAGCTAAAATTTTAAATATAAGGGGAATTTCTTATAGCTTAATTGATAAAAAATTTTATTTTAGAGAAAATATAAATGCAAATTACATAATTATTTTACAAAAAATATGATAAATTCCTTGCATTTACAAACATTATTACCTCTTGATAAATTGCCTTTGGATATAGAATTATCTAAAAAAATGGATGCCGTACGCAGAATATGTAACGCAACGCTGTTTTTAAGAAAAGAAGCAAAAATGAGAGTTAGAATGCCACTAAATGAACTGATAATTTATTCTAAAAACGAGCTAGGGTTATCTAATTTTATTGACATTATTAAAAGCGAACTAAACATAAAAAATATAAATTTTAGTTTAGATTTTGCTAAAATAGCCAATGAAAAGCTTATTTTGGATTTAAAAAAATGCGGACAAAAATTTAGTGGTAAAGTTCCTGAATTAGTTAAAGCTGCAAATAGCGGGCAATGGCAAAAAAATAATGATTTAATTATTATAGCTGACGAAACTTTAACAAATGATTATTATCAAATTAAACTAGAAATGAAAATTCCAAATTCTAAAGTTTGCTCGGATGGCGAAACTGCAGTCTATTTAGATACAAAAATAACTCCTGAGCTTGAAAATGAAGGAATTGCAAGGGATATAATTAGAATAATACAGCAAATTAGAAAAGATATTAATTTAAATGTGTCCGACAGAATAATGCTTGGTATCGAAACGGAAAACGAAAAAATTGTAAATATTCTAAATAATAAACAGCTTTGCGATTATATCGCCGAAGAAACATTAGCATTAGAAATTTTGCAAAATTGCAGTAAATCAGACAATATTATTGAAAATATAAGCGACGAATTGGGAGTTATTAAAATTGGCATCAAAGCTATAAAAAAATTATAATATTATGGCTACCGACGATAAAAATATTGCCGATAAATGGTATAGTTCCGATGTTTATAAATGGAAAGGCAGCGATAAAGACAAAACTTTTTCAATTGATACCCCGCCGCCTACGGTTTCTGGTCAATTGCATATGGGGCATGTTTTTTCATATACCCAGGCAGATTTTATTGCCCGCTACAAACGGATGAAAGGCTTAGACGTATTTTACCCAATTGGCTTTGATGATAATGGCTTGCCTACCGAAAGACTGACCGAAAAAATTATTGGCAAACGTGCCAAAGATATGCCAAAAGACGAATTTGTTAATGAATGTAAAAAAGTGGTTGTTGAGGCTGAAACCGAATTTGAAAAACTATTTAAGGCATTGGGGCTTTCGTTTGATTGGGATCAAAAATATCAGACAATATCAGATGAATCGATTGCCGTAGCACATAGCTCGTTTGATGACTTGAACAAAAAACAACTTCTTTACGTAGCAGACCGACCAGTGTATTGGTGCACGGTTGATCAAACCGCTCTTGCTCAAGCTGATATTGAAGATAAAGAAAAAGAAAGTCATGAGATAACTTTTAAATGTAAAATAGAAAATGAAGATTTTTTTATAATGACTACTAGGTCAGAGTTGATACCTGCTTGTGTAGCGGTGCTTTATAACCCTGATGATACTAGATTTGCTGGAAAATTAGAAGTAAAAATGCCTTTTATCAAACACAAAGTACCACTTAGACCTGATGAAGCTGTTAAAATAGCCGATGAAAAATATACAGGCCTTGTAATGTGCTGTGCTTATGGTGATTTACAAGATGTAAAATGGATTGAGAAACATCATCTTGAAAAACAAAACGTAAGTTTTCAAATAATATCAAAAAATGGCAGAATACCAAAAATGCTGTATGATGAAATAGAGGGAACAAATTTTGAATACCAAAAAGAGCGTGAGTTTTTAAATAATTTAACAGAAGAAAATTCTTTTAATATTAGTCAAGCAAGAAAGCATGTTATTGATTTATTATCTGAAAAAAACTATATTACCAGTATAAAAACCATAAAGCACCCTGTAAAATGTGCAGAAAGATCTGGTGTGCCAGTGGAACTTATAAAAGTTAGACAAATGTATTTAAACTTTGGCTTCTTAGAACCAAAGTTTGCAACTTCACTTGGGCAAATAGATCAAATCTGCAACGATAAAACATTGTGGTTAGCTAAAAATTTTAAGCCTAATTTAGAAAAAATTGTCTATTGTATTGATTTTAAGCCATCTCATTTAAGACAACGTCTAATTGACTGGATAAACGGATTAAATCAAGACTGGTGCATATCACGAGATAGATTTTCAGGAGTTCTTATACCTAAAACTGCTCAAATAGAGGACGGTAAAGTTTTTGATACCTGGTTTACCTCAAGCGTTTCGCCTCAGCTAAACACAGGGGTAATAAACGAAGCCCACGGGAAGCTTGAGAATATAACAAAGCATAACAAAATATTCCCGATGGATTTACGCCCCCAGGCCCACGAAATTATTCGCACTTGGACATTTTATACAATTGTAAAAGCTTATTTTCATGCAAGCGAATGGGACAAAGAAAATAAAAACTTTGTAATAAAAAAACGAGATGAAAATGGCAATAAAACTGATGAAAATATAGATTTTGATAACACAAATAAAAAAGAATTATTAGATGCAAAAGCTATTCCGTGGCAAACCGTGGCACTTTCGGGATGGTGCTTGGCAAGCGATAAAACCAAAATGAGCAAATCCAAGGGTAATATTATAACTCCCATGTCATTAATTGAAGAAAAAGGGGCTGATATTGTTAGGTATTGGGCGTCATGCTCGCATTTAGGAGTTGATACCCATTATAATGAAACAAAATTTGTTGATGGCAAAAAACTAATTAATAAGTTACGTAATGTAGCCAAATTTATCTCCCCACATTTGCAAGGTATTATAGTTAGCACCCCATTACAAAGCATTGAAAATAAAGAAATTACCGAAACTTCGGATTTATGGATTTTATCTAAGTTGCAAGAAGTGATAGCAAAAGTAGATCAATACTTTGATGATTATAACTACTGCCAAGCTAGAGAAACTGCGGAACGCTTTTTTTGGGAAATTCTTTGTGATAATTATATAGAAATAGTAAAAAGCAGGGTTTATGGCAAAGACGCTTATATTTATAAATATGAAAAGTTTAAAAAAACCGAACAAGAAATAGAAAAATTAAAAAAATCAGCCGTTTTAACTTTATGTTATGTTTTAAATGCTTTATTAAAAATGTTTGCTCCAATAATCCCGTTTGTTACTGAAGAAATTAAAGAATATATAGACCTTGGATGTAGTAATCAAAAAAATCAATATTCTATACATAGCCGTGGCGACTGGATTGACGAATATATTATAGAAATAGATCAAGAATCACTTGAATATGGAAATTATATGTTAGAAATTATTGAAAAGGTTCGTAAATATAAAGCTGATCAAAAAATTTCTATAAATTCTCCCGTTAAAATAATTACTCTACCATATTTGCCAAACCGAATTGAATCCGATTTGCTCTCAGTTATAAATGGATTGGAAGCAGAAATTAATATTGGTCAAGATTTTTATATAGAGTGTTAATATTTTGGAAATAATTTTAAAAAGTTAGGATTAAAAATTATTTGCTAGGTTTTTATATCCTGAGCAAAATTGCACCCCAGGTTAAGCCAGCTCCCACGGACTCCAATATTACTAAATCTCCCTTTGATATTTTACCAAGTTCTATCATCTTAGTTAAAGCCATAGGAATGGTAGCAGAAGAAGTGTTTGCATGATCTGCAACTGTATTGGCTATTTTGTCATCGCTACATTTAAGATTTTTAGCCACCGCAGTTAATATTCTGGCGTTAGCTTGATGAGGAACTATCATTTTGATATCATCTATTTTTAAATTATTTCGTTCTAAAATTTGATTTACCAAATCGGTCATATAATTAACCGCATATTTAAATACTTCTTTACCATTCATAGCTACTTTATTGTTGGCTACGGTAGTATTTAATATATTACCTAATCTGCCGTCTGCAAAGCCAATACTATCAATAATTCCATCTTTTTCAGTTCCATTTTCTGCTTTAAAAATTGCAGCCCCTGCCCCATCGCCAAATAAAACACAGGTATTTCTATCCTGCCAGTCCACTATAGAAGACATTTTTTCAGCTGCAATAACTAAGGCAACTTTATGTGAGCCGCTACGCAAAAATTTATCAGCTATTGTAACCCCATAAATAAAACCGCTACATGCTTCTTGAATACTTAAACATAAAGCTTTTTGATTATCAATAGCTTCTTGCACAATACAGCTAACAGATGGAAAAGATTGATTATGAGTGGTGGTGCTAGTTATTATTAAATCGATATCTTTAAAATTTATGTCGTTATTTTTTATAATATTTTTAGCCACTTTAATAGCTAAATCACAGGCATTCTCGTTTTCGGCAGCAATATGTCGTTGCAAAATACCAGTTCTTTGTAAAATCCATTCGTTACTTGTATCAACTATTTTGGACAAATCATGGTTGTTTAGTATTTTTTGAGGTAAATAATAAGAAGATGCAATAAAGTTTGATACTATACGCATAGACATTCAAATATTAAATTCTCGTCAAAAATGTTATTCCGCAGAATCTGTTGTTATTTTTCTTTTTCTAACTTTTCTTTTTACTGATTCTTCGGCTTTTATTCTTAAATATTTAGATTTTTTTTCATGATATCTTTTAGCACGAAAAATTTTAAGAGTTCCTTCTCTTTGAATTTTTTTTCTCAAAACTATTAGTGCTTGGTCTACTTCGTTATTATGGACTGTTACGGTTGTCAAGGTCAATAAAATTTAAATATTATAATCAGAAACCTACTTTAACATCTTTTGTTAATAATCAAGTAAAATCAAAAAAAAATTGATTATTAATAAAAAGGGAAACAAATTAAATATAAACGTAGTTTTAGCACCTTTATCTTCAATGTTTTTTAAAAAAATAAATAATTTTTTTCGTATCAATTACATTATTTTATTTTCTCGCTATAGAAAGTATAAAATTAATACATTTTTTTCTACAAATACTTTTATTTCATTGCTAATAATTATTTTTTGTTACCATTTATTTTGGATAATTGTTTCTAAAAATATTAAAATTAATCTTAAAAATACATTATATGAATATAAAAAAAATAGAGAAAATATTGCAGAACTTTCATCTTTTTCAGGAATAAAAATTAGAGGATTCCCTTTTAATATAAAAATTCATATTGATAAAATATCTTTAAATCTTGACTTTATTCATAATATAGAAATTAAAGGAATTGTTTTGGAAACTGGTATATTTAATAATAAAACTTTAACATTAACTAATTTAGAAGAAATTACTATCCAACCTAGTCAAAAAAGCTCTACTTATTTAGTAGGCTTTAATCAAATGCCATTTTTACAAATCATTAAAAATAAAAAAAATATAATTCAGAAAATTTTATACAAGGACAACGGATATAGGGTAATAGATAAAAATGATGGGGAAATTTTTGATCAAATTGAAAAAAATATATTAGAATACACATTGGATTTGGATAAAAAATCTGCTAAAAATACTTATGCGATAGACTTTGAGACAGTCATAAAAATAAAAGAAGAAAGCAAGTTACGTGATTTAAATGATATAAATATAAAAATTGCCATTAAAGGAGAAAAAAATCCCGACAACAATACAATTACTATTAATAATATTGATTTAAGAACTCCTATTTTTATTATTAATGGCTATGGCAGTGTTATAGCCAAAAAAGATGAAAAGAGTATATTTAAGTTTAACTTTGAACTAAAACCCTATAAAACAATTATTGATTTTATAGCTAATTATTTTTTATCAAAAAATAGTTTATGGATAAGCAAAAAAGATATAGGAAGATATTATATTGCCGTTAACAATACTATTTTACCTAGAATAAAAAACTCTTCATTATCCGAAACACTAAATCTTCGCATAGAAAGTAGTGATTCCGAAAAAAAAATTACTATTAACGAGCTTTCCTTAGAAAATATTTTTGAATCCTTGGCATCATCCAGATACGATATAATATATGAAAATTCTCCAGTAAAAAAATCTTTTTATAGCAGTAATGAAGAAATAACGAATACCGATACTATCGAGCCAATAAATATTTTTACTAAATTATAATACCATTTCGAGGCTTAGGATTTTTTTTATTATATAATTTTATAATTTTATCTCTTAAAAATCCTATAGATAAATATTCTCCTATTTTTGGTTCTATTCTATTTTGCATTCTTGATACCAATACATCCAAGTCACTTCGATCATCAACTGCAACCGAAACTCTGGTATTATAATCACTATGTAAATAATTAGTGTAAATTGCTATTAAATTATAAATCAAACGCTGGGCTGAAGCTTTAGCAACAAGTTGCAAGGTTTTTTGCTGGCTAATATAATCATCGTATAATAAAATTGTTGAAGTTATATATTGATCGGTATCCGATATTTGCCCTTCTTGAACGATTGTAAAATTTTCTTTTAGCCATAATGCCTGTCTTTCAAAATACTCTTCTCGTGCTTCATTAGAATTTTTAGATTTACTTGTAAAATCAATTGGAGGCACAGAATTAGGAATATAAGCCGCACTGTTATTTAATAATCCATTTGGCATTTGACCATGAATTGATTCTGCAGGCAATCTTTCAAAAGATACCTGAGGTATATCTTGAACTTTATTCAAATTAATTTTTTTTGTATCTACAATTAAATATCTTACTACAAATATAATTTGCATTGCAAAGGTTGCTCCAGAAAAATTTATTACTCCAGGAAAAACAGTATATGAAGGATATATCAATAGGATGTATCGATAATCTTTATCTTCATTTTCGTCTAGTCTTTCCATTCGCAATAATAATTCATCTTTCATGATTCTTTCACAATTTTCTTTGGGATGAAATTGCAATCTAGTTAGATTAATTTGCTCTCTAGCCAAACTACTTCTAAATTTATCATCAGAATTATTGCGATTTGCATAATAAGATGAGAATCCGCAACTATTTAAAAAAAATAAACCTATTAAAAATATAGTTTTCATTTTAAGAATGCTCAAGCCAGTGTTTTTCAATTTCTTTTAACTTGCCGTTTTGTTGCAATATATCAATAGCATCATTAACTTTTTCTTTAAGGTCTGATTTTTTAGTAAAAATCATAGAATAACAAAAACTATCATTTTTTTCAATAATAGCATAATCAAAAATATCAGGATTAGATTTCCAAAATCCTATAATTTGACCGTCTTCTAATAATAAAGCATCAATGCGACCAATTTTAAGTTCCTGCAATAAATGTTGATTACTAGACAAAGAATGTATCTTAATATTAGAATATTTCTTTTTTAAATTTTTTAAATATATTTCCATTGTAGTTCCTGTTTGCACTCCAATTTTATTATTATTTAAGTCGCTTTCTTCTTTAATGGCAGTTTTTTTATTAAATAATGCAATCGTTTTGGGATAATAATAGCAATTACTAAAATCTACAACTTTTTTTCTATCTTCAGTAACATTAAATCCCGATACTCCGATATCAATTTTATCAGCATTTAAATTAGCTATTATTTCTGCAAAATGAATATCTAGAATGACAATTTTTTTATCTATAATTTTACCTATTTCATTAAGTAAATCCACCTCAAAACCTACTGGTTTTCCATTATTTACATATCCAAAAGGAGGAAAATCCATGGACATACCAACTACTACGGTATTATTTTTATCTTCTTCTGTGCTGCATCCACTTAACAATAATAATAAAAATAGTAATAATTTTAACATATTTGGGTATTAAATTAAATAAATTTTTTACAATTAATAATTTGAGTTAATAATATTGATTTTTTCTTTAAATAAACCAGTTAAATGTTTACGTTGAGCTTTTAAATATAATATTTCATAAATTGAGCAAAATTGTTTAGTAGCCTTCTCTAAGTTATCGTTCATTATAATATAATCATATTCTTGTGATGACTCTATCTCTGAAAAAGCTTTTTTATTACGTTCTTCTATTTTACCATCGGTATCCCCTCGAGTTTCTATGCGTTCCCGCAAAGAATCAATAGAAGGAGGTAAAATAAAAATAGTAGCTATATTTGCTTTATCGGCAAAAAAAGTTTTTACTTTCTTCATTCCAGAATTATCTATATTAAAAACTAAATTATATATTTTTAATTGTTCATAAGCTAAACTAGCCTGCGTACCATAATTATTTCCATAAATATTAACAGTTTCTAAAAATTCATTATTTGCAAGCATTTTGCTATATTGTTCCGAACTTACAAAATTATAATGTTTGCAAATAATGAATTTTTAGAAACTGTTAATATTTATGGAAATAATTATGGTACGCAGGCTAGTTTAGCTTATGAACAATTAAAAATATATAATTTAGTTT
>JANYEN010000034.1 GCA_025363115.1 Alphaproteobacteria bacterium
TTCTTCTTCAGTGAATCCAATACTAGCAATTTGCGGATAAGCATAAATACATCCAGGCACATTATATTGTTCAAGATGATGCACGTCGGCAATATTATATTTTGATTGCAAACTAGCTATATATTCCGCTGTTATTATTCCTTCGTGAGATGCTTTATGAGCCAGCCAGGGAACTGTTTCGGCAACATCGCCAATTGCAAATATATTTTTATGCGAAGTTTGACAATATTTATCAATTTTAATAAATTTTCTTTCGTTTAATTCAATTTTTAAAGCTTCAAGCCCCAGGTTTTCAATATTGGGAGTTATACCGACAGCCATCAAAATAGCGTCAGCTTTTAAAGATCCCTTGACTCCGTTTACAATACAATCCAAAACAACATATGATTTTTCTTTTATAATTTTATTTAATACAGTGCTCGTTAAAACTTCAATACGTTGTTTTTGAATTTCTTTTTTAAAAATTTCAGATATTTCAAAATCTTCACTTGGTAAAATTCTATTTACTGCCTCAATTAAAGTTACTTTGGTACCTAATGTAGCATAAAAAGAAGCAAATTCAACTCCAATTGCACCACTTCCTACAATAATTAAAGATTCTGGCAAATTTTTAGCTGTCATTGCAGTTTTATAATCCCATATTTGTTCGCCGTCGGGTTCATATCCAGGCAATACTTTAGCTCTCGCTCCAGTGGCAATAATAATATAATTAGCTGTAAATTTATTACCTTTTACCTCTATCTCGTTTTCTGATATAAATTTTGCATTGCCGTTAATAACTTCAATATTATTTTTTTTCATTAATCCCAATATGCCCTTAGAAAGAGTATCCGCTACCTTACGAGAGCGTTTTATTGTCGCATCAAAATCTGTTTTTACGTTACTTTGGTTTATGCCTACAATTCCAAATTCTTCGGCATGTTTTATGGTTCGCAAAACTTCGGCACTTTTAAGTAAAGCTTTTGTGGGTATACATCCCCAATTTAAACATATTCCGCCCAAATTTTCTCTTTCTACAATTGCAACTTTTAAACCTAATTGGCTAGCCCTTATCGCCGCTACATATCCTCCTGGTCCCGCACCTATTACAATTAAGTCGTATTTCATAAATTAATATTTATTTATTTTTCAAATATTCTTTAGCTTTATTTCCTACAAAAGTTCTCCCTTTATTACTTCCGGTAATCCATTCTTCGGGCAAAAATAAATCAAATAATCCACTTTTTACCAAAGTTTCTACATCGGAAAGTTTTTCTATTAATTTCTCAGTGCGATCGCCTTGATTGTATAATGTTATATTTTCAAGAAAAAGTGCAACAGTTCCAGCTCTAAGCAAGATACCTTTAGAGGTTTTTATTTCAGGAAAAGAATCCTGATTTTTTAGTTCTAATAGATTAGACATAAAAAAATTATTAAGCACACTTTAACCTAAATTTTAGTAACAGCAATAATTGTCAATAAATAAAAAGTATGATTTTTTTAAGATAGATTCCCGTGCTTTCATTTGAACGCTGGACTAAATTCGCAATTGCTTTATAGGGATAAAAAATTTTCGCATAATATATATTATGATAAATATTTAACAAAAAAATTATGGTTACTCTTGTGATAGCTATGATTTTAAGTTAATTACTTTTTTGATTAATTTATAATAATTAACAAAAGTATTGGATAAAAAATTTTTCAACAAACAATAAATTGAAAAGCACCAAAACTCAAACCGTAAATAGCAAAGATTGAATTGGTGTATTATCATGGTATGTTTGTTTGCTCAGCAGAAAGTGAAATTGAAAGTTTGTTTCAGAAAGACAGACTCTAATGATTCTAATTCCATAAAAATTAAAAATGCCAAATAACATAAACATAGCATAGATTTCACCAAATATTACCGATGTAATTAATGTAAATCAGGTCTATTCATCAGAAACAGTTAGTTTTTTTCTTCCACGTGCTCTACGAAGACGTAAAATAAAACGTCCAGCTTTGGTTTTCATACGATGACGAAAGCCATGACTTCTAGCTCTTACGATTTTACTAGGTTGATAAGTTCTTTTCATAAATCGCTATAGCTAAATTTTTTCTTTTTTCATTATACCAGCAACCAAATTATTAAAAGCTGTTGGATTATTGTAGGCCAAATCTGCTAAAATTTTACGATTTGAATTGTTGGTTGATTTAGTAAGCTCACAAATAAATTCAGAATATTTAATTCCTATCAATCTTAGTGCTGCGTTAATCCTGATAATCCAAAGTGAACGCATATCTCGTTTGCGAGCCCTTCTATCTCTATAAGCAAACTGCCCTGCTCTTGCTACTGCCTGTTTAGCAAGTTTATAACAATTTCCACTTCTGCCAACGTATCCAGAAGCTAAATCTATAATTTTTTTACGCCTTTTACGAGATGCTAGACCTCTTTTGATTCTTGCCATAAGGTAATAATAAATTAATTTTTAATTCTTAATATTTTTTTTATAAATCTTGCTAACACTGCCTTTACAGTCGTAGTACGTCTTTGTACCATTTTTTGTCTATTAGAATGATGCATAGCTCTATGTCTTTTATTAGCTTGACCACTGGTTATAACGCCACTAGGTTTTACATCGAATCTTTTGGAAGCGGATGATTTAATCTTAGTTTTGATTTTTTCTTTATGCTTATTTCTATACTTGCGGATAGTCTTTTTTTTAACGTACGCCATAAACTAGATTTATATATAAAATAGACTTAATTTTTTTTAAATGCCATATTAAAGATATGTTCTCGACATATAATAAATAAAAAACAAGTATTTATTTAATTTTTTTTATTATTTTTTTAGGTACTAAAAAATAATACTTACCATCGTATTTTAAAGTTTCAGCCAAATATCTGGCTTTTTGTCCATGACCAAAAAATATATCCATGCGAATGGGTCCTTTAATTGCACTTCCTATATCCTGAGCTACCACCAATCTATTTAAATTAATCCACCTTCCTGTCACGTCATCTCTTATCGAAACTCTAGTTTCAATCCAAATTGGCATCCCCAGCGGAACAAAATTGGTATCGACTGCTCCACTTCTACCAGGAGTTAATGGAACTAACTGGGCACCACGAGAACTTTCTCCATTGTTTTTAATAGGTATAAAATATAAATAAGCAGGGTTATAGCTCATAGCTTTTAATCCTACCTCAGGATTATCCCTCATCCACTGATAAATAAAATTAGCACTATGATTTCCTGGTGGCAGAACATCATGATGCTTAAAAAAATCTATAAATCTACGATAAGAATATCCATTTCCACTACCAAATCCCACTCTCGCATAAGTTCCATCTTCAAATTCCACAATACCCGAACCCTGTATTTGAAGTCTCCATAATTCAATAAAATCATCAACCCAATAAAGTTCCAATTTTTTATTTTCTAAAGCACCTTCGTTAATTTCTCTACGAGTATAGCAAGTCGATTTTCTAGCACATTCTGGAGGTCTTTTATATATTGGATATTTATATTTTTCTGTACGATGCCTACTTCCATTTAAAGATAATTCGTAATATCCTGTAAAATTACCTTGCTTGCTATTACGAGAAGAATATACTGCAAAAGGCTGAAAATGATCTTCAAAAAAAGCTTTGTAAAGTCCTTTACTATTATATTTTAAACCTAGTTTACAAATATTTACCCAATCTGTAATTTTACCAAACACTATTCCCGCACCAACTATATTAATTCTTTGTTTTTTATATCTTTCAAAGGCAATGCAACTATTTAAGAAAGATTCCATTGCATCGGCAAAGTTATCATCATTCCAGCCATTTAAAGCCAAAAAATCGCTAGATTTTAATATAACTCCATTTCCCTTTATAATTTTTTCTTTTCCTTCATCGGAATTAACATAAATGCAGGCTGGGGATGAATTTAAATTTTTATGATAATGTTTGGAAGCTTTTTGTGCATAACATTTTTTTTGTATTTGATAAATTTTATTATCAGATACGTAAGGTACATTTAAAACTTTTCTTTTTCTGCCAATCGCTATAACAGAATTTGGTGTTTCTTCTAAAAAAAACTTTAAATCTATAAGATATTTATTGGCCCATAACTTAGTATTGTTTTTTTCTAAAAAAAAGCTTTTAGCATTTCTTTTACTTTTAGTTGCCAGATGTTTTGTTTGTTTTGCGCTATACCTTTGATAAACTACAGGTGAATCGCAACTATTAATTAAAAAAACTCCAATAATGACACCTAGCCTTTGTTTCATTATTTATGACTCCTAAGAGTTGACAATTGAAATAAGTTTCCATTGAGAATTGGCATCTTCATTTGCTTTTTCAAATTCCCAAATTTCGCTAATTTTATTAATATCGCCTTTGCTTCCTTCGAGTATTTTTCCTTCTACACTTTCGGTATAATTAATTTGCTGAGATTCAAAAAATACTGAAATATTTACTTTATTATTGCTAACGACTATTTTTTTAATTATTGCTTGATCAATTGCAACTAAAATATTAACAATTTTTATATTTTGAGAAATTGATTCTTGAATGGATTTGATTAACCTGCTTGATATTTCTTTTGATGCTAAAGTGGATATAGAAACCTCATCTTTAGTAGCAAAACTATTTAACATTATTTCAAAAACTTTTTTTGTTGCTCCTATAAAAGATTTGGCGTTAAAATTAGGAAAAATATGTGATATTTCTTTTATTTGACCTAGTAATTCCTGGTCTATATAATTTTTACTATTTATTTCACTTAAATCAATAGTTGTTTCTTCTATTATTGGGTCAACTTGCTTTATTTTTCTTTTATTTTCATTGCTAGCAGTGTTTGGAACATCTTCATATTCATTTCCCAATACTCCTTTTAGCTTTATAAATAAGAATATAGCTAATGCTGCGAATATTATTATATCTATGAGCATATAAAGTTACGTTTAATTAAAGTACATTATTTGTCATTAATATAATTATCAAAAATAAATTGCAATTAAAGTTTTGAATTATTAGAATAATTAATTATAAATTAATAATTAAAGGTATATATTAATATATGGCAAAAGAAGAAACACAAGAAAAAAAACCTTCTGTAAATATCCTTAACCAGCATTTAAAAGAACTTAAACTGGATAATCTTTTTTTTCCAGAAAACACTATGCTTTCTCTAACAGAAAGACCAATAGTTAACGTAGATTTATCTGCTACAGCTAATGCTTTAGAAAATGATTTATTTGAAGTGCAAATTTCTGGTAAAATAGATGCTGAGTATTCAGAAAATAAGCAAAAATTGTTTGATTTGACTTTTTCATATGGGGGAATTTTCAAAATGATAGATATTCCTGAAGCTGAAAAAGAAGTGTTATTATTAGTTTATTGCCCAAGTATTTTATTCCCTTTTATTCGTAGAATTGTAGCTGATGTTACCTCTGATTCTGGATTTCCCGCTGTGATGATTGATATGATTGATTTTGGAAAATTATATCAAGATAATTTAACTAAGCGTAATAAAAAATAGACTTTAAGTTTATATTTTATTAAAAAACTAATTTTTCTATAATTAAGCGTAGTTTATCAAGTTGTATTATATTACTGATATTTAAATTATGGCTTATTTCTATTGAATTATCTGGGCATGGCTTATAGTTTTTATCCTTAGAGAATAAGTTAATTAAGTTATCTATATTAATATCTAAATCAGAAAAAAATTTAATTTTTAATTTATTATTTGTTAATTTTAAATTAGATATTTTATATTTATAACATAATTGTTTAATATTGGCAATTTCAAAAAGATTTTCAATAACATCTGGCAAACTGCCAAATCTATCCATCATTTCTGCTTTAAGATTTAAAACGTCATAACTGGATTCAATTGCTCCAATTTTTCGATAAAATTCAATTCTGGTAGTAGCGTCGCTAATATATTCTTTGGGTATATAAATTGATTTTCCTATATCAATATTAACTTCATATTTTTTATTTTGCTTTCCATCTAAGCTGTTAATTGCTTCGTTTAACAAATCATAATAAAGTTCAGGACCTATATCCGAAATAATACCAGACTGGTCTTTGCCAAGTAAATTTCCACCTCCTCTAATATCTAGGTCGCTATTAGATATTGCTAAGGAAGAACCACTATAATTAAAAGCTTGTAACATAGAGAGCCTTCGCATTTTATCTTTATCTAAAATATTTCTTTCGTCTGTAAGTAAATAACAATAAGCTTGTTTATCTCTGCGCCCTACTCTGCCACGTATTTGATAAAGTTGCGATAATCCGAACATTTCTGGTTTATTAATTATGATAGTGTTGCTATTACCAAAATCCATTCCTGTGGCAATAATTGTTGTAGCTATTATAATATCGTAAGCGCCATTATAAAAAATATCCATAATATGGTCCATTTCTTTTTCGCTAAGGCTTCCGTGCATTATACCTATTCTTAAACTAGGCATAATATTGCTAATTTTATCATTTATTTCAGCAATATCGGCAATTCGAGGAGTTATAATTATAGTTTGACCGCCACATTGTTTTTCGTGTAATAAAATATCATGAATTTCTTGTTTTAAAAAAGTTATAATTTCGGTTTTAATAATATTTCTACCAAATGGAGCCGTAGAAAGAACTGAAATATCTGTAATTCCATATAAAGCGGATTGCAAAGTTCGTGGAATAGGAGTGGCGGTAATTGTTAAAATATGAGTTTTTGGCGATAAAGCCTTAAGTTTTTCTTTATGCGCTACCCCAAAAGATTGTTCTTCGTCGCATATTATTAACCCTAAATTTTTGAATTCTATATTATCTTGTAACAAAGCATGCGTACCAATTATTACGTCGATTTGCCCATTAGCTAGTTCTTGTTTAATTTGGAAAGCTTTTTTAGCAGGAACGAATCGTGATAATAATTCTACTTTTATATTAAACTCGCTAAATCTTTTACAAATATTTTCATAATGCTGCGCGGCTAAAAATACGGCGGGACACAAAATAACTACTTGGGAATAATTTTTAGAACAAATTTTGCCACAAACTACCAAAAAAGCCGCCCTAATTGCCACTTCAGTTTTGCCAAAACCCACATCTCCGCAAAGCAAACGATTCATTATTTTACCACTTGATAAATCTTCATAAATAGCCTCTATTGCTTTAATCTGATCTTCGGTTTCGATATAATTAAAGCTTTTTTCAATTTTATTTACCATGTCCTGACGGCTTTCTCGGCTATATATTTCTCCTAATAATAATTTACGTTCTGATGCTATTTTTATTATATCATAAGCGAGTTTTTGAATTTTACTTTCAGTTTTAGCTTTACGATTTTGCCATAATTTTGATTTTAAACTATCTAAAACTACTGAATTATTTTCTTCTGTAACTTGTTTATATTTAGAAATTTGATCAATATTTTCGATAGGTAAATAAAGTGCGCTATTTTCAGCATAAATAATTTTTATACATTCTTTGGTAATGCTGCCCGAAGTAATAAGATCAATATCTTCAAATTTACCAATTCCATATTGTTTGTGAACAACGTAACATCCTTTTTCTAATAAGTTTAATTTTTTAAAATTTATATTATTATTTTTGGTAATAGAATCGTATATTGGTATTTCTTTGCCAATAAGGAGTTTGTCGGGGACAAATATTATGTTATTTATTATAAAACTATTATTTAAACGTAAATGAGCAATAAAAATTCCTTTTTTTTGCTCATTTATCGATTGATAATTATCAATTAGCTGACCAAGAAGATTATTTTCTTTTAAAAACAATATTACTTTATTTTTTAACAAACTAGAAGATACTCCAATTGCAATTACCTTTAATTGATGATTATCTTTTATGTATTGTAAATAAGATGATTCTTTGGGATGAAAAGTTGTTGTTTGAGTAGACATTATAGATATTTAATCTATTTATAAATGAATAAGAGCCTGTATAAATACAGACCCTTTAGAATTTAGCTATTAGTTTCTTCTGTAGTAGTATGTTTTTCAGTAGTATGTTTGTGCTCGTGTTTATGTTTAGCATTCTTATCATGTTTATCATGATTATGATCATGAGCAAAAGCGTTACTAGCAAAAGACAAAGAAACCAATACAGCTAGAGATAATAAAATATTTTTCATAGTATTTAAAAATTAAGTTTTATAAAAAAACTGTTAATATATTTTATTTGATAGTCAAGATAAAAAAAATATTTAATCAAAGCTTTTTTACTTCTTCTAAAAATATAGGCATCCATTGCAATGGGTTATCGCCAACCTTTTCTCTAATTTGATCAAGTAATCTTACGGTATCTGCCCTACCCGATAATATATTGATCGCATCCGACATTCCTCCAAATTCTGTTCTAGCAATAACTCCACCAGAGTCTTGTTTAATTAAAAAAAATCTACTACTGGGATCTAAATTTTTAACCAAACCAAGTTCTCTTACTGTTAACATAAAAACATCTCGGTATACTTCGGTAGCTTTTAAGTTAGGTAAATAAATTTGAGTGGCAGTTTGCTGAACTAAAGTATCGCTAATTGAACTTTTAGATGCATCTTCAACTGACTGGGTAGCAAAAACTACGAAGGCATTTAATTTTCTGAGTACTTTTAACCAATCTTTAATCTTAGGAGCAAAGACAGGATTATCAATTAAAGCCCACGCTTCATCTAAAATTATCATAGTTGGCGTACCATCTAAAGAAGCATTTATTCTTTGAAATATATACAACAAAACTGGAGATAAAACAATTTTATCTTTTAAAATTTCTGCCATTTCAAAGCCAAAAGTACGAGATTTAGAAAAATCCAGCAAATCTTTTGGATTATCAAATATTTTCGCTTTTGCCCCGTTTCCATACCATATTTTTAAACGAGATGCTAAACTGCCTGGATTTTCTAACCCAAAAAATGGTGCTAAATTTGAAAGAGTCCTTTCTTCAACTTTAAGTCTAAAATTACCATCAATTGCAGTATTAATTTTAGAAATATCATCGGCATTTATAGATTCTCCATTGCAAGTAAGTAATGTTTTAAACCATTCTCCTAAAAAATTTCTATTATCGTTGGTATCATTTAATTGCAGGGGGTTGAATCCTGAAGGCTTTGCAGGATCAATGGTCATATGCTCTCCATTAATGGCTCTTAAAAATATCTCAGCTCCCCGGTCTTTATCAAAAAAGAATAATCTGGGATTAAATTTTTGTGCTTGCGCGGCTAAAAAATTCAATAACACCGTTTTACCTGCTCCAGTTGGTCCTATAATCATGGTATGACCTACATCTCTAACGTGAAAATTAAAAAAATATGGAGTTCCAGAAGTAGTATTTAAAACAGTCACAGCAGGTCCCCAATGATTACCCTCGTCTTTGCCAGCTGAATAATTATGAAGTGAAGCAAATGAAGCTAAGTTTAAGGTATTTATAGTGGCTTTTCTAACTGCAAAAGAAAAATTTCCAGGTAATTGAGCCCAATACGTAGATTCCATATTCAACCTTTCTCTAACGGCCATAATTCCTACGTTTCCAAATTCTACAACCCCTTGAGACAAGACACTGTCAATAGATTTTTCGTTATCCGCAAAGCACATTATGCTCATATGATGCAAGCCAAAAGCAAAAGCTCCCCCCATTGCAGAATCCAAAGCAGCGTTAATTTCTACAACTTGAGAAGTGGCTACGTCTTCGGCTTGAATCAACCTTCGTTGTTGTAATTGCATTTTTCTAATCGAGGTCATTCTATCGCTAAAAGAATAAGATTGGGTAATGATAAATTCAAAAGGAAGTTGTAAAAAATTATCTAAAATTCCTGCAAAAGTGGCAGGTCGATATTCTTTAACACTCACCATTCCTGCAAATTTATGGTAACCAATTCCAACAAATTCTATTGATCCATTTTTTATATATGGTCTATTTACAGGTAAATATTTATCTATGCCAATTCTAGGAACTAGCATTTTTTGTCTATATCCCCCATTTACTAAAGTGCCCAAAAATTCTAATAATTCGCAAAAATTGCCATTATCAGTTTCTTGAATACCCAAAACTTTAACTTTATAATTAAAAAGACCGTTTACCAGTCTATCTCGCATTTCGTTTAACTCTGTATATGCCGTCAATAAAACCTGACTTTGTTCTACAGTGCTAGTTTGTTCAGTAAAAAGACTATCTAATAAGCCACTAAACGGATTTCCCCCTTTTCTTAAAATAGTTACATAATGATCGTTTTTAAATACATTTTCGGGATTATGCTTTTGTTTCCATTGCTCATTAAGCATTTTCGGGAAATATCCATCAAATTCCCCTTTTGGAAAAGCGGTATATTTTCGTCTTATAGTATGAAAATAAATACCAACCGAAGAACTTGCCATTCCTTTAAGAATATTATTTCGATTATTTTTGCGTGATTCCAGCATATCGTCATCGGCAGTTTCAAAAGGGAAGCCATCAATTTGAATAGTAGTCAAAAGATCGCCTGCCTTTGTAAGAATTGTATTTTTATTATAATGACATAAATAGGGAATAAAATTAGATATAGAATATTCGCCTGCTTCTATTGAGGCATTTTTATATTTTTTTTTAAAAAACTGTAGTCCCATTAAAAACCAACTAATATAGCTCTGCTTATGGTTTTTGTTTTTATAACTGTCAACAGTATTTTGTTAGCTCTATATTTAATTATTATAAAATTTTTAATTCTTTTTTTAACTCCAAAATGGTTGTTACAAAAACAGGAGCTTTTTGCTTAACTTCTTCATTTTCAATATTAATTCCAAAGCCAATAAATTCATCGACGGCTTTTTCTTGCCATGCTTCTAAATCATTGGTACCATCGCCAATATGCACGGTTTTGCCTATAATTTTGCCTTCTTTTTTAAAAATTTAATCAATTCACTTTTTTTATCAGTATAAGGAGTAAAGCCTTTTGGATTAGCGGAATTGGCATACCTGGGTGGATTAGCAAGAATATTTTTCAGTTCTTTTTCAGAAAAATCAATAACAGGGCCAGTATATATATTTTCATTTGATATGCCCCAAGGTTTTACAAGCTCAGGAATAATCGCTCCTCCCCAAGGTCCTCCACCGATAATCATAACTTTATGTCCTTGGGATATCAGTGCTTTAATTACTTCATCCAAATCATGAGTAAGTTGTTTTTTTAATTGACTTATAGTAAAATCAATATCTGCCTGCTCTATTTTTATAGTAAATTCTTGATGAATTTTTTTAATAATATCAAGCTTAATGCGAAAAGAGGTCTGATTGCCAACTTTAGTTAAAAATTTTATAAATTCTTGTTTTAGATTTATTCTTTCAAAGATATGATAATATAAAATTTGACGGTATGAGCCACTTTCACCTTCTTTATATATTGTTTCGTCAAAATCAAAAATATATGTAGTAAAATTTTTATTTTTTTCTTTCATAATAATTAATCTAATTTTTATAAGCCAATATAATCATGCCCCCTAATTGCTTGTTATTCAGCTTATCTAATAAATATAAAAAAGTTGATGTAACATTATTTATAGCTTTGATTGAGAAGGAAGATTTAAAATAGGTTTCTCTCTTTTTTAAATCATTTAAAAATTCGGTATACCATTGAATAAATTTATTGCTAATATCAATTGTTTTAACAATATTCCATTTATTTTTTATAAGACTATTGTTAATTAAATCCATATTAATAGGGTATATTTTTTTACCTGAAAAATCTTTAATTTTAATATTTCTGGTTCCTGAACAAGAATAATCAAAAATAACAATTATAGCATTTTTATTGCTATATTTTGATATCTTGGTTAATGCCGTATGTTTATTTTTAATAGCATAAAAAGAACTAATTAGCAATATTAAGTCGTAGACCTTGTCTAATTTTAAAGCATTTATATCCATATTTATAAAATTTCCGCAATCTTTATATTTATTTTGAGCGTTTTTAATTGATTGTGAATTTACATCGATGCCCGTTATATCAGAAAATCCTTTATCGTGTAAATATTTTACTGTTCCGCCGTTTCCGCATCCCAAGTCTAACACTTTTGTATCTTTAATATTATTGTTAAGTAAAATAATTTCTTGAAAAATGATTTCTAAGGCTTTCGTGTCGCCAGGATGAGCAAAATCACCATTACGTAATTTATATAACAAATTTCTTTCTTCTAATGTTCCGTCCATTTTACTTGAGATAAATCAATACCTTCTTGAAACATTTCCCAAAGTGGAGATAAATCTCTCAATTTGGTTACTGCTTTTTTTATTGAAGAAATCACAATATCAATTTCTTGCTCAGTATTAAATCTACCAATGCCAAATCGTATGGCGCTGTGTGCTAATTCGTCACCTACACCCAAGCCATGCAAAACATATGAAGGTTCTAAGCTAGCTGATGTGCAAGCCGAACCCGAAGAAACAGCAATATTTTTAATAGCCATCATTAAAGATTCACCTTCTATAAAAGCAAAGCTAAAATTTAAATTTCCTTTATAGCGACTTTCATAACTGCCATTTAAATAAACCTCAGGAATTTCACTAATGGCATCATATAATTTTTTACTAAGCTTTTCGATGTGAATTTTATCTTTCTCAAAATCTTCCATGCAAATTTTAGCAGCTTCCCCAAATCCAACTACCAAAGGGGTGGGGGTAGTTCCACTGCGAAATCCTCTTTCTTGCCCTCCCCCACTAATTAACGGCATAAGTTTTACTCGTGGCTTTTTACGTACATAAAGCGCTCCAATTCCCTTAGGTCCGTATATTTTATGACCTGAAATTGACATTAAATCGACGTTAATTTTTTGCATATCAATAGGCATTTTGCCAAAAGCTTGAGCAATATCGCTATGAAAAAACACTCCTTTTTCTTTGCAAATTTGTCCAATTTTTTCTAAATCTTGTATAACGCCAATTTCATTATTAATGGCCATGGCAGATACTAAAATTGTACTCTCGTTAATAGCATTTTTTAATTCTTCCAAATTAATTAAACCGTCTTTATTAACTTTTAAAAAAGTTATATCAAATCCTTCTTTTTCAAGACTTCTAAATGTTTCGATAACGCATTTATGCTCAGTAAAAAAAGTAATTAAATGATTTTTTTTATCAGTTTTATAAAAATGAGCCACTCCTTTAATTGCAATATTATTAGATTCTGTAGCCCCACTAGTAAAAATAATTTCAGACGGATCGCAATTTATAACCTCTGCAACTTGTTGTCTGGCAATTTTAATTAAAGCGTCGGCTTTCCAACCAAAAGCATGATTTTTAGAATGAGGATTACCATAATTATGCGTAAATGAAAACATCATTTTTTCTATTACGCGCGGGTCAATTTGAGTGGTTGCCTGATTATCCAAATAAACAACCCCGTTGGTATCGGTAGTGGTATATATTTGATCTGGAGTTAATTTGTGGCAATTTTTATCCAACATTTATATTTAATATAAATAAACTTCTAAGTTAAAAACTATTAATAAAGCTTAATGTCAACAATATTTTCAGAGAAAATAATATTGATGTAATTTTATAAAAATGCTTGCTTTAAAAATTATTTAAACTTATAATACACAACAGTGATTTTAATAAATTTTTATGTCAAACATCCCCTCCTCTGTTGGTCCTACAACATCAATTTTGCCTGAAGATGACTTATCAACCACTATTAATAAATTTTTCATGTCACGCCCATCTTCATTTATTACCCCCACAAAATCAATCTTACCTGAAGATAGTAGCAAATTATCACCTAGACATTCAGCATTAGCAGAAGTAATTAGGGATAAATCTGAAGAGTTAGTTTTAAGTTTTGCTAAAAAAAATAATTTTACTTTAGATTCCAATAATGAAATTGGCGATAAAGAAAAGCTAAAACTTTATTTTCGTGGTAACCAAAAGCATCTTCGTCTTAAAAATATTAGTAAAAGTTTTGCTGTTTCTGGTCTTAGTGTAATGAGCGTAAAAGACTTGAGTTATGGTAATTTAGTAGCAAAAAAAGACATTATAAAAATAGGTAAAAAAGAATATTTTGTTTTAATGGGTAACAGAGTTATTTCCAGACAATCTTTTAAATCTTTTTTAGAACAAATTTATTTGCTAGCCGAACAAAACAAGAATACAATTCTACCAAATTCAACTGAAGAAGAAAGAGCTAAAGAAATAGCTAGAAAATTAGCTGTTAGCAAAGAAGCTGTGACATCCCAACAAAAGAGAGGATTTTTATCAGGCTTTACGCCTTACAATCCTCGAAAAAATCCGAATGATAGAAATTTATCATTAAACAACATCTTTTATGTTGTTAATGAGTCGGGTCAGTTGCAATTGGGTAAAAAAACAACTCAACAAAATAAAATCATGACACACGAAGAAATGGTGAAAATTAATACTGATAAAAAACAAAATTATCATGTGAAAGCAAGTAGATTTAAGGAAATGAAGTATAAAATAACCAAACTAATATCCAATACATCAATAGAGGATTCTGATAACTTACCTCAAAAAAAACAACCTACAGCCACTACTTTTACAACTTTCCAGCCTCAGCTAGGTGAATTTCAAAGCGCCCAGGTTGATAATCAACTCCTACAATTTCCTGCTTTTAATACTTTCTATCAAACATCTTTGCCTGACCAGTCTCAATACCAACCAACGCAACCAAATAATCCATCTTGGCAATATAATAATCCATATTATAATAGCATGCAATCAAATCAGCAACCAGCTGGGTCTTCTTTGCACGGACAAGGTGAAAATAATGAATTTAACCAATATTTTGGTCATCAATCTCAATTAATGCACCAACCAGCAAATAATTCGCAAGATACAAATTATCAACCAATGCAACCAAATAATCCATATTTCCAATATGGTAACCCAGAGTATAATTATAATAACGGGCAAACAAATCAACAAATACCTGCACCTTCTTTTCGTATACAAAATGCAAATCATCGAATAACTGCACCTTCTTTTTATATACCAGATGCAAATTATCAACAAACGACAAATAACAATACTTCGTTATTCAGCAGTAATCAGGTTGCAATACCCGCAAATCAAAGCAATCAACAAGCTTATTGTCAAAGAAATTCACAACAAAATGGGTCTAGGCAAATGTAAAAATTAATAGCTAACTGTTACATAACCATGATATTTAGTAATGAGTATATTTTTAATTAAATAATCTATATCAATCCAATACCAGCCAGTATTATGTTGTTCTACGTCCAAAATTAATACTGAATTACTTTTTTGTTCGTAGGCTACTATTGGAGAAATATGTTCATTAAAAAACCCTACTATAAAAGCATTTTTAGTGCTAAGAATTTTTTTAGCTGTTTTAATAAAAATTGTTTTATTTATTAAACTATTTTCAATATTAAAGTACTCGGCATTTAAATTTTTATCTTTAAAAAAAGCGGGATAATTCCAAATATCAATTCCAATATCGGCATCGCATTTGGGTCCCTCTCCTCTAATTCTTTTTCTTTCTGCATCGATAGCTATATCTTCGTCGGTAAATAAATTATAATCTAAATAAAAATTTCTGCTATCGCTACCAAAAGACCTGCTGTGATGGTATGGAGTTTGTAAACTAGCATTTTTATATAAAGCATTAATAACAATTCGTGCGGAGGCTATTCCACATTCCATGGCGTGTTGTTGGGGCGAATAATATGAAGCTAATTCAAAAAAACTTTGCTTATATTCACTATTAAATAGTCTTTTTTGACCTTCTTCTGAATTCCAAGATACCGTATTTTTTAATAACTCAGTGCTTTCATGATAATTATTTTCGATAGGAAACATTTTGGTATTATTACATTTGTTATTTTGACATGAAATTATTATTAAAAAAATAACAATTAATAATATATTCTTTTTCATAGTGGTAATATAAAATTAATAATATATTTATAATCTACCTTGTGTTTTATAAATATATATAAAGTAATTTGATACCATATTTTTATAAATAAAGCTTTTTTATGAATCAAGAATTAAATGAACAAAGCGATATTTTAAAAAATCTAAATTCCAAACAACTAGAGGCAGTTATGGCTTTTGAAGGACCAGTTTTGGTTTTGGCGGGAGCTGGTACCGGTAAAACCAAGGTATTGACCACAAGAATTGCTAATTTAATTAATAACAAAGTTGCCAACTCAGAAAATATTCTTGCCTTAACTTTCACTAATAAATCTGCCAACGAAATGCGTGAAAGAATTGAAAAAATGGTATATTCTATTGAAGGAATGTGGATTGGAACATTTCATTCAATTGGTTTAAGAATTTTAAGAATGTATCATAAAGCGATTAATTTAGAGCCAAACTTTACTATTATTGACGACTCGGATCGGAGTAAATTATTTAAACAGGTAATCTTAGAAATGAATATTGATGAAAAAAAATATCCAGTTAAATTAATATCTTATTTAATTTCTAATTTAAAAGAAAAGTGTATAACAGAATTTGAAGAAAACCGCGTTTCAACGGTAAAATATAGAGAATTAGATATTTTAGGAATATATAAATTGTATCAAAATAAATTAAAAACATATAATTTGTTAGATTTTGATGATTTAATCATGCTCACAGTTCAGCTTTTTAAAAATAATCCTCAAATTTTGAACGATATTCAAGATAGATTTACTCATATTTTAGTAGATGAATATCAAGATACTGGTCATAGCCAACACTTATTATTAAAGCTATTGGCAGGTAAATATTATAATATATGTTGCGTAGGCGATGAAGATCAGTCAATTTATA
>JANYEN010000039.1 GCA_025363115.1 Alphaproteobacteria bacterium
GTAAATAGATAGTAGTATAGACTGGGGTAATAATATATCTATTTAGTTTATAAAATAAAAAAAAGAAGTCTAGAATCTTAGATAGTAAACTTTGCTGTAAGTTATGGTAGTGATAAAAAAAGTGCATATATAGACTAAGGAACTTTAATCGAAATTATTCTCAAAACTGAAAATTGAATTATAAATTTCGGAAGCAATATCTTTTTGTAAGGTGGCACTATAGCGAAAGTGGAAAAATTTTCTCTTTACAATAAAAACTTATACCTATCTAAAAAGCCTTATATTTACTAGATTAAAAATGGTGGGCGATAAAGGGTTCGAACCTCCGACCTCTACGATGTCAACGTGCGGGTCTATATATTAACTATGGCCAACTATTATTAATAACACTTGATTTTTAAAGGAATATAATAAATTAATTGTCAATGGTGATTAACGATTTTGAATCAAAATTAACCATTTAGGTGGCACCAGGGTGGCACGAGATTGATTTTTAATATATTTAACAGTTATGAAAAACACATTTAATTTTACCAAAAGCTCTATCAAAGAAATCGTACCACCTAAGGATAAAGACAGGGAGTATTACAAGGATACAAAAGAGGCTGGCCTAATTTTGCAAATTACTCAAAAAGGCAAAGTTACATTTTACTTTCGCAAAAAGGTTGATGGCAGCAGCAAAAGGTTTTTTATTGGTCATTTTCCTGATTTAACCCCAGAAAATGCCAGAACCGAAGCCATTAGAATAAAAAACGATATTGCCTTAGGTAAAAACCCCGAAGAAGAAAAGAATGCAATAAAAAACGATATAACATTTGGCGATATGTTCAATGCATTTTTAAACAGATATGCTAAAGTGCATAAAAAATCCTGGAAGTTCGACGAACACGAGGTAAATCGGTTTTTGAAGCACTGGTTTAATCGCAAAGCATCTACTATCACAAATCAAGAAATTAGGGCATTGCATGAAAAAATCACAGTTGAAAATGGCAAAACTCAAGCAAACAAAATTCTTGAGCGTATCAAGGCTATATACAATAAGAATATAGAATTTGGCTGGCAATATTCAAACCCTAGTAATGGAATTAAGAAAAATAAAGAAAAAAGTAGGGATAGATTTATGCAAGCCGATGAACTACCTCGTTTTTTTGAAGCTGTTGCAAAAGAAGAAAATGAAACCGCCAGAGACTATATTTTAATTTCCTTACTGACCGGAGCTAGAAAATCTAATGTGTTGGCAATGCAGTGGAAAGAGATCAATTTCACAGCCAAAACTTGGCGCATCCCAGATACCAAAAATGGCGACCCTGTAACATTGCCATTATCGGTAAAAACACTAGATATATTAAACAAAAGAAAAGAAGTTAACGACAACCTTGAAAAACCAAACAAGTTTGTATTTCCCGGCACTGGAGCAGCTGGTCATTTGGCTGATCCTAAAAAAGCTTGGAAACGAATTTTAAAGGCTGCCAATATTGAAAACCTGCATATCCATGATTTACGACGAACATTAGGTTCATGGCAGGCTGCAATTGGTTCTACGACTGCTATTATAGGAAAATCCCTTGGACACAAAAGCCAAAAGGCTACGGCGATTTATGAGAGGCTGAATATTGACCCGATTAGGGATTCGGTTGAAAAGGCAACGGATGCGATGTTTAAAGCTAGTAATGCTATTAAGTAAGATTGATTGCATTTTATAATAAGGCAATCTATCGAATATATGTGTTTTGATATATTTTTACCATTTTTTATGAACAATTTAGAAATTGTAGGATTTTATAATGGATATATGATATATTACTGGAGCTATATCGGCACAAGTATTTTGTGAAATTATCATTAAAGATAATATTATAAATTTTTCACTGTGGGAAAATAATGGGCTAAAATTTGCTAATAAATCTATAGCCAATATCAATAATTTTGTCATAAATAATGAAGATGATAAATCTGATATTAAAAATATTACCCTAACTTTTCAGGAGTGTGCTAACGAGTTATGTTATTTATGCGATATTAATAAAAATGAAACTGTATTACGTGGACTATTGGTTTTAACAAAATATAAAAATAAAACTTCGCACATAAATGATATAAAAAATAATCAACAACTATTATCAATTACATATAATTTTCGTTGTATAACACTTTTTAAATATGACTTTAAAAAACTATTAAAATTTTGTACAGATATATCGGATAATAGCACTCTAATATTTCAGACTAAATCTAACAACAAAATCCTAGCAATGTCAGAAAGTCTAGAATTAATACTAACCGGCGAGACATGTAATAACTATTTCTATGTAAGCGGAAAAAATCAGGATGGCAGCTATTTTAGCTTAACTCTTGACTCCTCATTCTATGCAGATTTAAATTTTCAATTACAAATTAATGCTTTTAATGAAATAAGCCTAGCTAAATATTCTTTGATTAGAGATTTTCTTGGTGTAAAAGAAAATAAGATATTAAAATTCTATAATAAATATGGATCGGCTATAAATACAATACTTTTGGTTGTTTTGTTTCTTGCTTTACCAGCAGAACCGTCTAAAAGATATTTTGTGGTAGCTATATGGTTCTTTATGGCTATCTTTAATGTTTACTTGGTAAAAAAAGTTCATAAATCTAAAATATATTTTTATAAAGATAAAAAAACTATATTAGAATATTTTAATAATGTATCTTCTGTTGGAATGCTATTTGCCACCATTATTCCTGTTATATTTCTTGTCATAGATAAATTACTAACATCTGAAGCACTAAAAAACATGGTAAAACCGTTTTTTACTGCTTTGTTTTTAAAGCAATAAAATTATAAGACTTATTAAAGTTTTGTGATAGCCAATAGATTTTTAAATAAAAGCCTGTTAATAATCATCTTATTTCAAAAACACCTTGCTTTTTAAAATAAGAGCAAAATATATAAATGTATATTTCAATTATTTTTGATATGAAAAAAATAAACACAGGCATATTTCAAAAAGTTCCAGCGGGCTATACTGCCTTTGTGCCAGCCAATCTGCCATTTGAAGGAATTAAGCTGGATAGTGAAATTATAAATCTGTTATCAAAGGCAGAAAGAGGCATCGGTGAACTAAAAAGCATTGAACTTATTTTGCCCAATGCAAATCTGTTAATCCAAAAATATGCCTTAAAAGAAGCTTTATTAAGCTCGCAAATAGAAGGCACACGCACAACTATAGCCGAAGTAATTGAAAGCAAAAAAGACAACATGATGGACGTTAGAGAAGTTAAAAATTGCATGGAGGCAATGGAGTATGGAATAAACAAAATTACTAAAGAAAATTTCCCGCTTTGCCTTAGGCTAATAAAAGAAATTCAAGGCATTCTAATGCATGATGTCAGAGGCGGTGAGCCAAACAAAACCCCTGGCGAGTTTAGAAAATCGCAAAACTGGATTGGCGGAGTAAGCCCTGCAACGGCTGCTTTTTGCCCACCAACGCCAGAAGTTATGATTGAAGCTATATCGAATTTAGAAAAATATTTACACGGAGAAAACGACTTGCCTGACTTGATAAAATGTGGACTTATCCATTACCAATTTGAAGCAATCCACCCATTTTGTGATGGCAACGGCAGAACTGGCAGAATGCTAATTATTTTATATCTAATTTCAAAAGGTATTCTAAATTCACCGATTCTTTACTTAAGTCTGTATTTCAAGCAAAACCGAAATGATTACTATCATAACTTATCAGCAACCAGCAAAAACGGCGATGTTTATTCCTGGGTAAAATTTTTTCTGCACGGAATTACTGCTGTTTCAACTCAGGTTATCGAAACGACCAAAGCTATTTTAGACCTGCAAAAAGCTGATAAAGCAAAAATATCTTTAATTAAACAAAGCAGCGAAATAATAGATTTTTTAATGCAAAACCCTGTTGTGGAGGTTAAAGATTTACAAATACATCTAGGAGTGGCTTATAATACGACAAATACGATAGTTGAAAAGCTTATTAATTATGGTATTTTAGAGCAAATCTCAGAGGGTAATAGAAACAAGAGGTTTGTTTATAGAGACTATATGGATTTACTGGAGCAAGGGTGTGAGAATTTTAGTTAATGGTTTTGGTATAGGTAATTTTTTATAAACAATGAAAGAAAAAATTGAGTTAAAAGAGAAAAAATACGAGAGAAATATCGAAATTTTAAAAGAATTTTACGAGCAAGTTTGGATGCAAGAAGTAACATATGTTGAAAATGATAGGGCTTTATATTTTATTTTTAAACAAAGTAATAGCGGTATTTTCTCTGATAATGTTAAAGGTTTTATTCTAAATCAGATGTATAGTGCCGGGGTAAAGAATATATCGCTATTTGAAGTTATTGAATCTATAAAAAATAAAAAAAATAATATTAACTCAAAGGAATTAGGGCTTTTAACGGATATAGAAAATAATGATAATAATAATTATCCATCATTTAGATCAAAATATGATCATTGGGATAACGAAGTAAACACTGATATCGCAACACCTATAAATGATAGTAATGTTAGAAATATGCTCAAGAAATATTATAATAATTACAATGCTAATAACAATAATTCAACAAATCTGACAGATACTATAAATAATTTTATTAAAGACTACTTAGGCAAAGAAAATGGTATAGAAAGAATAGATCTGAAAACAGATTTTCATGAAAAAATTTCAATTTATCGCCTGGTGGACAAATTTTTGTGGCTAAGTCATAAAAAGATTACAAGGCATAAGAATAAAGATAGTATAGTGGGCAAAAAATAATTTATCAATTTAAATATAAAAGAAATGCTAGAAATAAAAAATACATCAAATACATTAGAAAATTATGAGGAAAAGCTGTCTATGCAAATAGATAGAAGCAAAAGTATTTTTATTCTCCCAAATATAAAAGGTAATGATTATTATTTTAGCAAAAATTTTGCAGAATTTAAAGATATATTAAATATAAACTGCCCAAATGATTTTATAGTGCTATCGTCAGGAGAAATTCACATACTCAGTCTTCATGATAAAACACATATTTTGCCTACAATACTTTGCATTGTTGGTACAATTAGTGTTAATATTCTTAGTAGTGCTATTTACGACTATATAAAGACATATAACTTACGCCCCAATGCCATAATAGAGCTTGAAATTATTGCAAAAAATGAAACCACAGAAAAACATATTAAATATAAAGGAGATGTAAAAAATATGGAGCAAGTATTTATCGAAACAAAGAAATTACTTTAGAAGACAAGAATGTTGCAGTCAATAAAGAGTAAAATTTTAAAAAATAATAAAAATCCAAAACTAAGCTTATGGTTGGCTTTAGGAAAAAGTATACAAAACATAAAATCGGACAATGAATGTATTTTAAATGAACGTTGGTTTCTTGATCATTTCATTACATTAAACATAAAATACATTCAAGCATTTAGACTACTAAAGAAAAAAGATTTTCAAAGTGCTTGGAATCAAATAATTGATTGTGAAAGCATAATAAATAATTTACTAGGAAACCCCTTTATTCAAGGACTAGAAGAAGTCACGGAAGATATAAAAAATAAAATAGAAAAATATCAAAAATTGTTTCCATATAAAATGTTTGCCAGTGCAGGATATATTACTAAAGAAAAAATATGCAATATATGCGATACAAGTAAGTTATCTAACAATACTTGCAAGCATATTAAAGGAAAGGTTTATCGTGGTATCATGTGTAGCTTTATTGTTACAGAGGCAGAATTAAAGCATGTGGCTCTTACTGAAAATCCTGATAATAGAAGATGCATATTGATTCCACAGAATTATAGCTACGACTATTCATTATTAGAATTTCTTATTTCAAAGCTAAATGAGCCATTTAATAATTGGGATTTTAGCGAAAGCATAAGGAATTATCCACACTCCGATTTTTACCACCTTGATCCGCAAAAAGCTTTGTGTCCGTGTAGAAGTGGTAATATTTACAAAGACTGCTGTTTAACAAATTCATCAGGAGTGGCTGGAAAACATATAGAATTTCAAATTGGATAAATTCAGTTAACCTAACTATTTATTCTCAACCAAAGCCTCAATTTGCTTTATCGCTATCCTAAGCTGCTTTTCATCCATTCCATAAATCATGGCCGTAATACTGTTTATCATTTCTTGTTTATTGTCTTTTGCCTGTAAATCACTTGCAGTAATATAAAACTCATGCTTTGGTATACCAAGAGCCTTGCTTAACTTTTCAACTGTGGCAGAAGTTGGGAAGTTAATGCCACGTTCAATCATTGATATGGCATCCACACTTAAATCGGCAATATCTGCCAACTTTTCCTGAGTCATATTGTTTCTACGTTTTCTCCATTCTTTTATTTTACTGCCAAGTTCTTTTTTCATATTCCTAAACGAGAATTAAATTAATTATCGTATTAATAATAAGAATGTAACTCAAATTCACCACCGATAGACTATAATCTTATCGTACTTTATAAAAGTATAATTTATACGATTTTAACTTGCATTTTAGCAAAACAGACTCTATATAACCCCAGTATGTGTCAATATATCCATATACAATGTATAAATTTAACGCCTTAAAGGCAAAAATGTAAGTTAACTATATCAAACTATGACCCCAGCCCAAATAGAAGAAAACCTAAAGCTTTTACAACTTGCCCAGTTCATTGAAAAAAGTGAAATACAGCTATTACCTTCAACATTCCTTGAAGGAGAAGAAATATGCTTTGCATTTAACGCAAAAGAAGTGATACGAACAGCACAATTTAACCCCAAAGAAAACAGAAATATAACACAAACTACATATCTGGAATGGACAGGATTTATAACCCAGTCAAGAATAATAATGCTTAAAAAATCATCTTCGGGGACTAGAACCAAGATTATATCAATTGAAAAAATATCATCACTTGAAAACAATAGTAAAACCCTAATCCTGCATGGCAATGGAGAGAAAACTGAACTTAAAATGGAAACTGCGGCAAGCTGCCATATATCCTACCATGTAATAAATGCAGCCCTAAACAAACAAGATATCGTTGACGCTATTCAAAAAGCAAGAGCTACTTTACCCAAAGAGCCAATGCCTGAGTTTGTTGCAGATTTGATTGCAAAGCTTATGGCTGGAGCTGTCTTGGTTGGATTATTTTTGCTTATTAAATCATGTTTTTTCGGTGGCGATGAAGATAAAGCCATTAAAAGTAAGCCTGCTGAAAGTGGATATAGTCTACCTAGCAATATAAGTATTATAAACAGGCTACCATACGGTATCACTTCAATATACTTTTTATAAAAGCCATTCAAAAGCCTGTAATTCGTCTGGATATAATTTTAATGTTATGCTCAAC
>JANYEN010000040.1 GCA_025363115.1 Alphaproteobacteria bacterium
GTTGAGCATAACATTAAAATTATATCCAGACGAATTACAGGCTTTTGAATGGCTTTTATAAAAAGTATATTGAAGTGATACCGTATGGTAGCCTGTTTATAATACTTATATTGCTAGGTAGACTATATCCACTTTCAGCAGATTTAAGATTAGTGTATTAATGATTTTACCTAAGCTTGAAATCATATTTTTGATTGGTATTTTCTAAAACTTAACAGCAGTAAAAAGATACTAATAAATTATTGAAAAAAATTGATAAAACTTTGGTTTTTTTGAAAAAGTTAAAATTAAACTAAAAAATGTAGCTTTAGCTTAATTTTTATCTAGATAATGTATGGCTTGTATATAAGTTTTTTAAAAAGTTTCTCCTTGAAAAACATATTTATAACTACCTATTAAATAAACCTTATTTAGTTTTAAATCGTATTCTACATATAACTTGCTGTTGTCAATTAAAGACCCATGATTTATAATTTGAACTTTATTTAATAAAATAAAATTATTTTTTATGGCAAATATTGCAGCTGCTAATGCTCCACTTCCGCAGGCTAATGTTTGACCCACGCCTCTTTCAATAGTTATAATGTATATTTTATTATTTTGAATTGAAATATAATTTTTATTATAATCATTGCAAGGCATAGTGTCGTCTTTTGAAATTTTAGTTTTAATAAAATCCAAGATATTCTCTTTTTTAGTTTTGCCTACATTAATTACTTTATGTAAATTGCCAATATTAATAAAATCTTCTTCAATGATTGGATCATTTAATTCAATTTTAATCATATCGTTATCTATTTTTTGCGCCATAACCCTTTGTTTTTTAGGCAAAATATTAATTGTAGCTTGAGATAATTTGGGGTTAAGGTCAAAGTATCTTCCAGCAATGCAAATTAATCCGTTGCCACAAAGGTTTGCCATACCCCCATCTTGGTTAAAAATATTTAAATTGATAGTGTCGTTATTTAAATTTGTAATCATAAGTTGGTCACAGCCTATACCAAAATGTCTATCGCAAATTTTGCTAATATTTTTAGGTTTTTCTTGGTTTTCAATAATGACAAAATCATTACCTAGACTTTGCATTTTAATAAATTTCATATATCTAAATAATTATTTATCAACAAATCTTCTAGATTATTTATATTATATATATCGATATTGTCAAGAGTGCGTTTCGCCAGTCCTGCTAAAACTTTGCCGTTTCCTATTTCAATCATTTTATTTACTCCGTTTGCTTGAGCATTAAACAATGTTTCTCTCCATCTAACTCGTCCCGTTATCTGCTTTATTAATAAATCTTTAATTTCGTCGATATTTTTAACTAATTGAGCTGTAAAATTAGCAAAAATAGGAATTTGCGGAGTCGTAAAATGAACTTTACTTATTTCATTTATCATTATGTCTTGGGCATATTCCATTAAAGGACTATGAAAAGCACCCTGTACATTTAATTTTATAGCCTTTTTTATGCCTAGACTATTTGCAATATCTATAGCTCTATTTATAGCATTATTTTCTCCGCTTAGCACAATTTGCCCATTAGCATTATCGTTAGCTATTACCAATGTTCCTCCTGCTTTTTTACATAATTCTTCGGATTTTTCAATATCAGCTCCCAATAACGCTATCATTGATCCTTGATTTTTTTTACAGGCTTCCGCCATTGCTTTTCCTCTAATCTGCAATAAATATGCAGTGTCTTCTAAAGATAATACCCCTGCGCAATGCAAAGCCGAATATTCACCTAAAGAATGACCAGCTACAAAATCGCACATTTGATTAGCATTTTTTTGTTTTTCTTGTTCCAGGCATCTTAAAGTTGCAATAGAAACTGTCATTAATGCAGGTTGGGTATTTTCCGTAAAAAGCAATTTCTCTTCATCATCTCCAAAAATAATATCCGAAAGTTTAAACCCTAATGCTTGATCTACTTGATTAAAAATTGATTTAGCTACATCATATTTTTGATATAATTCAAAGCCCATTTTTAAAGTTTGCGAACCCTGGCCAGGAAACATAAACATATTTTTCATACATTAACTAACTTAAAGAAACATTTGTAGCTACTATATTTTTTGTATTATTATAGGCAATATTTAGCGTTGCGCCTATTGGTCCGCAAATAGATTCCACGGTATGTATTATTTTTATGTCAGCATTTATTTCGCAAAGCTGCTTAGCATTGTAACTAAGACGATATAAATTTGCTTGATCATTAAGCATTTTTATCATGGTATTAGCCATTTTTTTAGCATTAATTTCTTTTTGTTCAATAACTACTGCTGCGCTATTATTTCGTAAAAATGTAGCATTTTTTAACTGATGATTATTAGTGGCAAAAGGGTAGGGTATTAAAATAGCCGGAGTACCAAGTGCCATAATTTCAAAAATTGTACCAGCACCACTGCGTGCTACCAATATAAAAGCTTTGCTCATTAGTTGAGGCATATTGGGAAAAAAACTGGCTACTTCACAATTGATATTGCATTTATTATAAAAAAGCCTGGTACTTTCTATATCTTGTAAAGTAGTTTGATGATATATTTTAATAATTTTTTTAATATTTGCAGGCAGTGAATTTATTGCTTCGGGAATTATTTGTTGAAATATTTTTGCTCCTTGACTGCCACCCATAATTACAATGTTTATAATTGTCGTATATTGATTAATTCTAAAAAACGCTTCGTAATTAATTGTTTCTATAATATTTTGATAATGCAAATCCTTAATTTCTCCTCGTAAAGGAAATCCAACCACTATAGCTTTATATTTAAGAATCCAAGGAATCCCTTCTGTTTTAGAAAAACTAAGCATGGCTATTTTACTAAAAAACATCGAGATTCTATTAGCTAGACCCATATGAGAATTTTGTTCATGTATAAAACATTTTGCCCTAAAAATCCATCCCGCTAAAATAGAAGGCAAAGAAACGTAGCTTCCAAAACCAATTACAATTTTGATTTTGTTTTTAAAAATTAATTTTCCGATATTAAAAATAGCGAATAATGCAAACAATACTCGCATTTTGGCTGGCATTTTAATATAGTGAATATAAAAATTGGGGTTTTTGCAAATTGTTAAAAAATTGTCCTTATAATTATCAAATCTATTATCAGTTACAAAAAACACTTTGCAATTTTTTTCTAAAAATTTTGCGCTAGTCATTAATGCGGGAATAATATGACCCGCTGTTCCCCCAGCTGCAATTAACACTTTTGAAGAAATAGGCTTATTAATCCAAGATTTTATTATATTTAGCATGGCTATTGACAAGCTATACATTCTTCATATTCCAAAGATTCTTCTATTGCAACGGGTGCTTTAAAAGATACAAAAGCTTTTTGAGAAACTTTATCAGCCCTGGCTATTGATTTTGCTCGAGCATAATAAAAGCTTTTTATCCCCTTTTTCCAACCTAAATAATGTAACTTATGCAAAGTGGTTTTGTCTATATTGGCAGGTAAAAATAAGTTTAGTGACTGCGCTTGACAAATAAATGGCGCTCTATCGGCTGCTAGTTCTATAACCCACATTTGATCTAGTTCGTGTGCAGTTCTGAATACTTTTTTTTCATATTCATCCAAAATGTCCAAATGCTGAACCGATCCTTCATGATTTGAAATATCTCCCCAGACTTTTTCGTTGTCGTATCCTTTTTTGGCTAAAAGTTTTTGTAAATGTTTATTTTTAACAACAAAAGAACCAGTAAGAGTTTTTTGAATATAAACATTTCCGCTATAAGGTTCAATTCCTGGCGATGATTCCCCTGCTATAACAGAAGTAGAAGCATTTGGAGCAATAGCTATTTTATTAGTAAAACGCTCGATAATTCCAGCATCAATAGCATCGGGGCATGATCCTTTCTCGTTTGCTATTTCAATAGATGCTTTATCGCATTCGATTTTTATATGTTGAAACATTTCTTTGTTAACCACTTTGGCTGCCACAGATTCAAAAGGGATATTCTTGCTTTGAAAGTAAGAATGTAAACCCATAGTTCCTAACCCTATGCTACGTTCACGGGCGGCAGAGTATTTGGCTTTTGCCATTTCATCAGGGGCTCTATCAATAAAATCTTGTAAAACATTATCCAAAAAGCGTAAAATATCTGGTATAATTTGAGGATTTGTTTTCCATTCATCGTAATATTCTAAATTAAGAGAAGAAAGGCAGCAAACCGCAGTTCTTTCATTTCCAATATGATCAATACCCGTTGGTAAAGTAATTTCACAGCACAGATTTGAGCTTTTTATATTTAAACCTAATATTTTTTGAATTTCTGGCTTTAACTTGTTTACTGTATCGGTAAATAAAATATAGGGCTCTCCCGTTTCTATCCTCATGGTCAATACTTTTATCCATAAATCTCGAGCTTTTACGGTATGTAGAACCGATCCATTATAAGGGCTTGTCAAATCCCAATTTTCATTTTTTTCTACCGCTTGCATAAACTTATCGCTAACACATACTCCGTGATGCAAGTTGAGAGATTTACGATTTGGGTCTCCTCCAGTAAATTTACGCATTTCTAAGAATTCTTCAATTTCAGGGTGATGCATAGGTAAATATACAGCGGCACTACCACGTCTTAAAGAGCCTTGTGAAATTGCTAAAGTCATTGAATCCATAACTTTTATAAAAGGCATAATTCCTGAAGTTTTACCGCTTTTTCCAGCTGGCTCACCAATTGATCTAACGTCTCCCCAATAGCTTCCAATGCCACCTCCTAATGAAGCCAATGCAACATTTTCTGACCATAATCCATTAATACCGCCTAACGAATCTAAACACTCGTTTAAAAAACATGAAATTGGCAAACCACGTTGGGTACCTCCATTACTAAGTATAGGAGTGGCAGGTAAAAACCATAATTTAGAAATATATTCATATAATCTTTTTTGATGACTTATATTGTCTGAATAAGCAGAACACACTCTTTTAAATAAATCATCCACGCTTTCATTTGGTAATAAATATCTGTCTTTAAGCATTGCCAAACCAAATTCTGTCATCCTGCTTTCAATATTTAAATGCTGACTAACTTTTAAATTAGATGGCATAGATAGCATGGTATCTACGGTGACTGGATTGGGGTAACTCATGTACAAACAACTTATTTTTTCTCTAAAATAAATCTAAAATATAATATCCAAAAATCAATATAAATATTAATTTTTTTACCCTAGAAAAAGCACTAATTTTTTGTAAAAATTTTATAAAAATAAAAATTTGAAAGAAATTAGCTGACCATTTTAATAATATCTTGCATGTCTAAGGGTAGTGGAATTAACACCTCTATTTCTTTTAATGTCGTAGGTTCAATAAACTTTATATAAAATGAATGCAAAGCTTGCCTAGAAAATTCTAAAATAGCTTTTTTGACTAAATAGTCTAAATTATTTAAAGTTTTATACTTATTGTTACAATAAACGTTATCTCCTATAACTGGATGTTTTTTATATAAAGCATGAACTCTAATTTGATGAGTCCTACCAGTTTCAAGCTCAAATTCTACTAAACTTAACGATCCTTCGGCAAAAATATTTATTGTTTTATAATGAGTTATTGCTATTTTTCCTTGATTGCTATCAACGACTTTTCTTTTTCGATAATCATCGCTATCTCTGGCTATTGTGGTTGTAATTATTCCGTTGGTTGGCATAAATACGCCATGGCATAATGCTAAATATTTACGTTTACAGGTTTTTAGCTTTATTTGATTGGCAAGACTTACATGTGAAAAATTATTTTTGGCAACAATAATAAGACCAGTAGTATTTTTGTCTAAACGATGTACAATTCCTGGGCGATCAACCTCTCCGCAATCCGAAAGACTTTCTTTGCCATATTTATTAATTAAAGCCCCTGTTAAAGTATTTTCAATATTGCCGGGTCCCGAATGAGTAGCTAACCCAATAGGTTTATTAATAATTGCCAGGTTTTCATTTTCAAAAATAATATCTAAATTAATGTTTAAAGGCTTGATTTGCTTAGATAAATTTTCTATTTGCTCAATTTTTTCAATATCAATTGTAATTTTTTGACCTTCAGATAACTTATATTTTGATTTAATTATTTTATCTTCTACTTTAATCAAACCTAGTTCAATAAAATATTGCCATTGAGTGCGATATTTTTCAGGGAATTGTTGAGCCAAATAAACATCAATTCTTTTGCTCACTAAATCTTGAAAAAAAATTGTTTTCATTGTTTAGTTTAATTTAAAAACTTTTAAGGCATTATTTGTAGTAATTTTATTAAATTCATCCTGAGGTATTCCAAGATGATTTGCTAAAAATTCAGACGTATGCTTTACAAAAGAAGGCTCATTTTTTTTACCTCTAAAAGGTACTGGAGCCAGATACGGACTATCTGTTTCAATTAATAATTTTTCTAAAGGAATTTTTTTAACTATTTGTTGTAGCTGCAAGGCATTTTTAAAAGTAACAATTCCTGCTATTGAAATATAAAAACCTAATTCTATCATTTTTTGCATAAAATCTTCGCTGGCGGTAAAGCAATGGATAATCCCTCTGCATCCTAATTTTTCTACCGCTTCTTTAAGTATTTCATAAACATCATCATCGGAATTTCTATTATGAATAATTAAAGGAAGGTTATATTTAGCGCTAATTTGAGTGTGGAGACAAAATACTTCTTTTTGTTTTTGGATATGAACAGCTTCCGTAGAATGAAAATAATCTAACCCTGTTTCTCCTATGCCTACAATAATATTTTTGTTATCATCAATAATTTTAGAAATATTTTCAAAAGTATCTTCAAAATTATCAACATTACAAGGATGTTGCCCAATTGAGCAATAAATTGTTTTAGGAAATAGTGTAGGGTATTTGCAAATATTATTAAATTCAGATATTTTGGTGCAAATGGTTATTATCTTTTCAACATTATTTTGTTTTGCTCGTTCAACAATAAAATCTATTTCTTTATCTTCAAAATAATCTAAATGACAATGCGTGTCTATTATCATAAAATCAAATTATGCCCTGAGTGATACTTTTTATTTCAGCATCATATGCCACTATATCATCTATATTATTTAAGTTTTGATTGGTAATTTTATTTAAAACTTTCTCTAGCAGTTCGGTAATCTGGGTAAATTTTATTTGTCCATTAACAAATGCCTCCACTAATATTTCGTCAGCAGAATTAAAAGCTACCGTATAAGACCTGCCAGCTTCAATAGCTTCTCGTGCTATTCTAACTCCAGGAAAGCGATTTTTATCAATTTCTCTGAATTCCAAAACCCCAAGTTTTATCAAATCTATTGGTTCTACTACATTAATTTCTTTATTATTATCTCTCATAGCGTTGGCTAAATGTAAAGCCATATTTGGGTTTGACATAAAAGAAAAAATAGAATTGTCTTTCATTTGTAGCATAGCGTGAATTATAACCTGAGGATGAATAACGGCTTCAATCTGACTGGGCGGGGTATTAAAAAGTATTGAAGCTTCAATTAATTCAATGCCCTTATTTACTAAATTAGCCGCATCAATCGTGCATTTATTTCCCATTTGCCATTTAGGGTGAGCCAATGCTTGCTCTACTGTGACATTAGTTAAATCTCCTGTAAAATCTCGTAATGATCCCCCTGAAGCTGTAATAATCAATTTTTTAACTTCCGAAATATCGGTTTTTTTAAGAAGTTGATAAAGAGAATTATGTTCCGAATCCACTGGAATTAGTTTAGAGTTATGTAACATTAAATGATCTAACATTATTTGTCCGCCATAAACAATAGATTCTTTATTAGCAATCGCTATAATTTTAGAGCATTTTGCCATAGCAAAAGTAGGCTTTAACCCTGCTAATCCAACAGTGGCAATAATGGCAACGTCTAGTTTTTCTTTATTTGCTATAAAATCATGCCCATTTAGAGTATTCATTACTATGATATCTGGAAATTCATCTATCATTTCTTTAATAGCAGATTGCAATTCAAGCAAAAGATATTTAGGTTTAAATATTTTACATTGTTGTTTTAATCTTTCTAATCGCTTACCAGTTGCCGATAAAACTACCACTTGAAATTCTTCTGGTGCAACATTAACTACTCCAAGCGCAGTTTCGCCTATCGATCCAGTAGAACCAAATATTCCAATACGTTTTTTCATTTTTTCATAATTTCTTTGTAAGCGTCTTGAAATCCTTCTAAGGAATAAGTATCTTTAGCGCCAGTATTTTTAGTGGATTCCGAAATTACTATCATCTTATCACCAAGCTTAAGTTTTTCTATAAAAGTAGCTTCCTTGGAAGTATCTTTTATCCATGCCATGTTATTTTTGGTGTAAAAAGTATATGTTTCTACTTTTTTTGGATCTTTAGCACTTAAATAAATATTAATTTTAGGTTCAGAATTCTTTTTATAGTAATAACCTACGTAAACAGAGCTTTCAGGATTGCCATCAAAATTGCTTATCATAAAATAAGGCTCTTCTCGTTTTGCAAAATCTCCTGCATCTTCTATGGGGTAGCTAACCATGTATTTTATTCCCTCCGCTGTTTTGTGAACGCTCCAAAATTTATAATCTGCAATGTGTATAGGTTTATTAGCGTTAGCATTGTTTAAATCAAAATTACATAAAAGTATAATGCCAACAAAAAAATGTAATATTTTCATTTTTAAAAAATTTATTAAGTAAACAATAATTAGATATTATACCCAGTTTTAAAAGCAATAAAAATAAAATAAATATTAATTTTTTTATATTTTTATAGGTGTATTAGTGCTGGTATTTATTTCGTTAGAACTTTTATTATTAATACCGGTAATTTCACGACGTCGAAAAAGAGTGGTAGCTACATCTTTGGCATTAAGCTCTAATTTGCTTAAGGTATTTGAACTTTGATTATTGGTTAATGAGGAATCTTTCGGTAAACTATAAAGATCGTGATACATTTTTGGCGCTGAATTATCAATTATAGGTTTAGTAGCTTTAACAGCGACATTTCTATCTGTATTTAATACTCCGCCATATAAAGATGATTTAGGGGATTGAATACTTTCGGTAACAATAGATTTTGGAATTATTTTAGCAGATAAAGATATATTATTTTCAGGAAATAATTCTTTTTTTTTAGGAATTATAATAATTGCAGTATCTTGAGATGCTTTTAAATTTAATAGTTGGTGAACGTTAGTAGACTGACCAAGGCAATTAGCTGCTAAATCTTTAGATAATTCGTTATTTTCTTTATAAACTAAGGCATTTATTTTCATAATTTTTTTATTTGAAGAATATATTTTAATTTGTTTTCCTATAAAAATAACTCCCATGGTAACACCTGGTATTGCAATAACTAAACCAATTATTAAAGCAATGTGAGGAGTAATAAATGCAATGGCAACAACTCCTGCTATGCTGTTTGCTGCAAATATAATTCCCATAATAAGAGATATGCCTCCAAAACCTTTTACAAATATACCAAAACCATATTCAAACTTTTTTTCAAATACTGTTTTTTTATTTTCTTTATGCTCCAAAGTTCGTTTTAATATTTGCTCCGAAATATAAGGATCGGTTTTATCTAATAGTCTAATTCCATTGGAATCTTTTTTTAATAAATCTTCAATGCTTAATATTATAAGATTACCTTTTTCATCTACAATGCTAATTTTTTTATCAAAACGAGGTAAACGAATTGATGACAAACTAGTTAAATTGTTTTTGCTTGGGTTGCCATAAGGATTGGCGGCGGTAATTGCTGCCGATATTCGCTCACCCGATAAACGTCTATTTTCACTTTCTATTATGTTTTTACCTAAGTCTCTTGCTTTTGTGGTTAACTCATTTACTACATTTGTTTCATTTTTAGCTGATTGCGTTGAAACATTTGATGAAATAAAAGGAGTTTTTTTTAGGCTATCAGAAGAATTTGACGTGTTATCTTCTTCGTTATTTTTAAAAAGTTTTTCTTTGTCTGCAAAACTTAAACTATTGTTTAATGTACTATAAATTTCTGATTCTGTCGTTCTTCTTGTATTTTCTTCGTTTAACAAAATCTCTTTTTTTGGAGGTGGCATTATTTATTAAACATCAACTAATAAACTTTATTTATATATATATTGCTGCAAAATACAATAAAAATTATTGCAATTAAAATTAATAACTCATAGTTTTGGTAAGTATTAAATTTAATTACTTAAAATGCTACATCAGCGAACTATAGAAAACTCAGTGAGTTGTTGTGGAGTGGGAGTTCATTCTGGAAAAATAGTTAACTTAAAATTATTTTTTGCTGAAATCAACACGGGCATAAAATTTATTCGTAAAGACATTCAAAATAATAATGAAATTGTTGCAACCTATCCCAATGTTATAAGCAAAGGTTTTTCTACTACTTTAATTAATCAAGAAGGTGTTTCGGTAGATACTGTAGAGCATTTAATGGCGGCTTTATGGTTCTTAAATATTACCAATTTAATTGTAGAAATTGATGGAGAAGAAATGCCCATTATGGATGGTTCATCGGAGTATTTTATATTTTTATTAGAGGCTGCAGGTATTTTATTGCAAGAAGCTCCAATGAAAACTTTGGATATATTAAGAGACGTGGTTTGCCATGATGATGATAAAGTTATTACAGCTACCCCTGGTAAAGGTCTAGGAATCGATTTTCATTATAATTCCGATTCAAAGCATAGCTTACTACCTAATGGAAATTTTATTTTTAATTCTTTAAAAATGAATTTTAAATATGATATTGCTAAAGCACGTACATTCTCTACTATAGAGCAAGTAGAATATCTTAAAAAACAAGGTCTTGCAACAGGAGGTAATTTACTTAATGCTTTAGTTATCAATAATGATAAAATTGCAAATAAAGAGCAACTAAGGTATGATAATGAGCCAATAAGACATAAAATTTTAGATTGTATAGGCGATTTGTATTTGTCTGGTTATCATATTAACGGTCATTTTGAGTGTCGCAAATCTGGCCATCAAATGAATGTAAAAATGCTAGAAAAAATATTTAGCGACAAAGAAAATTATAAAATTAGCATCCAAGAATAGTGATTATTGAATGTATTAAAGCCTTATTATTGGGTACTTTTTTAGGTATTATAATAACGGTTTGCAGAATGGGTCTTCCAGCTCCAACAGAATTTCCTCCATATTTTATAATTTTTGGTTATTATGTTGGATACAAAGTTGCCTGTTATTTTATATAAAAATGAATGCAATAGATGAACTTAAAGCACGTTTTCTATTTAATAATTGTACCAACGAAAATGCTATAAAGCAGTATTTAAAAGAATCAAAAAAACTAACTGTTTACGCTGGTTTTGACGCAACCGCAAAAAGTCTGCATATAGGTAATTTAACTGCCTTAATGATGCTTAGAATATTTCAAAGACACGGTCACAAAGTTATAGCGCTAATTGGGGGAGCAACTACTAAAATTGGCGATCCTTCGGGAAAAGATTCGATGAGAAAAATGCTTTCAGATGAAGAAATCGTGCAAAATAAAAATTATATCAAGCAAAGTATTTTAACTTTTTTACCTTCGGCTACAATAGTTGATAACAATGATTGGTTTGAAGATATTGGATATATTGATATTTTACGAGATATTGGTTCAATTTTTAGTATTAACAAAATGCTTACAATGGATTCGGTAAAAATGCGATTAGACAGACAGCAAAACCTTAGTTTTTTAGAATTTAACTATATTATTTTACAAAGTTACGATTTTTGGCATTTATATAAAAATTATGGTTGCAACGTGCAGATTGGAGGATCGGACCAATGGGGAAATATTGTTTTTGGCGTTGATTTAATTGGTAAAAAAGAATTACAATCTCAAGTTTTTGGTATTACCAGCCCTCTCATTACTCGGAGCGATGGAAAAAAAATGGGTAAAAGTGAAACAGGGGCAATATGGTTAAATTCCGAAATGCTTAGTGATTTTGATTATTTTCAATATTTTAGAAATATAACAGACCAGGACGTAAAAAAAATGTTGCTTATTTTTACTGATATTGCGACTGAAGAAGTTGAAAAAATATGTAATCAAAGCCAAAATATTAATGATTTAAAAATTGTTTTAGCTTTTGAAGCAACCAAAATTTGCCGAGGGATAGAAGCGGCAGAAAATGCTAAAAACCAGGCGGAAAATATTTTTGTAAAAAATGTATTAGACGCAGAAAACGCAATTAAGATAACTGGCGATATTTCAATTTTAGATTTGTTAGTAAACCTAAAAGCCACTCCTTCCAAAGGAGAAGCACGTAAGTTAATTGCTAATAATGGCGTTAAAATTGACAACATAACAATTATAGAGTCAGCCATGATTATAAATGGCAAACCCGAACGTTATTTTAAGATATCTGTTGGTAAAAAAAAGCATTTTACTATTTTTATTAATTAGTTTTATTAAAAATATTGTAAATTAATAATACGTATTATTAAAAATTATAAAAAAATTTGCAAGTTTATTAATTATGTTCTTATCTATGAAATTTTTATATATTCTTGTTTGTTTTTTAAGTGTAATTAATGTAAATGCAGTTGAGAACATTTTAGTTATTAATAGCAGTGGTTTCGGTGATAAATCGGTAACAAAAAACCTAACTTTTAAAATAAAAAACGATATTTTAAAAAAATATCCCAATGCAAAAGTTGTTGAAAGAGATTTAAATCACGATCCTATACCTCATTTGAGCTCGCAAACTATAGGAGGTTTTTTTACGCCAAAAGATGAGCAAGATGAAAAAACCAAAAAAGCTCTTGAATTATCCAATATTTTAACTCACGAAGTTTTAATTTCAGATATAATTATTATTGGTAGCCCAATGTGGAACTTTTCAATCCCTTCTGTTTTAAAAGCCTGGATTGATCATGTTGTTAGAATTAATTTAACTTTTAAATTAACTGGCCCAAATAAGCCACCAGTAGGATTATTATCAAAAAACACAAAAGTTATTATAGCTATGGCAAGCGGCGGATCATATTCTGAACCATATACTAAAAATTTAAACTATAATTCGCCATATTTAAAAGAAATTTTTGAATTTATGGGCGCCAAAGATATTGAAATAATAAAAGTAGAAGGTGTCTCTTTTGGAGAAGAAAAAAAGAAATCAGAAATAGCATCAGCTTATAACAAAATTGATAAGATTATAAAAAATATATAAGTGTATAAAGAAATAGATTTAAAATTTATTGAATTTATTTCGCCTAAAGAAAAAACATTTTTATTAGACTTACGTAAAAAAAATAATTTTATTTGTACTTCGCAACTGCTTGATTTGGCAATTGCTTTACAAAGTTTTTTAGTTGAAAAATTTAATATTTCTAACGAATTTGAAAGCATAAAAGCACAGATAATAGCTAAAAAAAATATTTTTTTTCATAGACAAAATTTTATTCAAAGATTGGTTTTAAAAAATTATAAAGAATATAAAGAAGAGGCTTTTCAAATACAATATTCCGATGAAGAATTTTGTGTTTTATTAGAAAAAAATGGTTATACTCAGAACTTACAAAATTATGCTGCGTGGGCTATATTTTCGGATAGTGGTAAGAAAATTTATAAAAATAGCAAGCTTTTTAATCCTCCCCATAAAATTAGTATAAATAAGTTATTTGATTTCGAGGTTTCTAACAATAATTTTTCGATGGAAACCTCTATTATTCGTAATGATTTTAATTTATTTACCAAGCCACCCAAAGTTACCGAAGTTGCGGTAGAATTAAATTATTGCCTTTATTGTCACGAAAGGCACAAAGATAGTTGTAGAACGGGATTTAAAAAAACCGAATCACAATTACCAAATGGATGCCCTTTGGATCAAAAAATATCTGAAATGAATTTTTTAGCTCAAACTGGAGATATTTTGGCAGCTATTGCAATAGCGATGATTGATAATCCTTTTTTGTTGTTAACAGGAAATCGTATTTGTAATGATTGTATTAAGGGTTGTATTTTTCAGGATCAAACAGCGGTTGACGTGCCTTTAATCGAAAGTGGACTAGTAGATATGCTTTTAAAATTACCTTATGGATTTGAAATTTATTACCTTTTAACTGATTGGAATCCTTTGAAATTTGATTACATTCCATTGAAACCTAATGGCAAAAAAGTATTAGTTTGCGGGCTGGGACCAGCTGGAATCGCTTTAAGTTATTATATGTTAAGAAAAGGATATACCGTGGAAGCAATTGATGCCATGGAAATTAAAGATTTAAATATAAATCCTGCAACCAAAATAATAAATTTTAAGCAACAAATAGAGTTACCTCTTGAGCAAAGAAGTGATCTTGGTTTTGGTGGCGTAATGGAACATGGAATTACTGCTAGATGGAATAAAAATTTTTTAACCGCAATGCATATTATTTTAAAGCGTAATTTGAGATTTTCTGCTAAAGGTAATATTTTATTTGGCAGGGACATTGATTTAGTTAAAGTCCAAAAACAAAATTTTTGTTTTATAGGATTATGTAGTGGGTCGGGTAATTCCAATATGCCTGCTTATCTAAATCCCTTGCCTCTTGGAGTTATAAATTCAAAAGATTTTTTGCTGGCGGTCAATTTGCAGACCTTAGATTTTGATTCAATAAAAAGCCCAGTTGTTATTTTGGGTAGTGGTTTAACAGCGGTGGATTGTAGCACTGAAGCGATGGCTTGTCTTAAAAAAACAAATCAAAAAGCTGATGTAAAAATTGTTTCCCGAGGAGGCTTGATAAATTCCCAGGCATATAAAATTAATCATCAAGAAATTGCCTCCGCAATGCAAAATGGAATTATTTGGTTGCAAGATTTTGTGGCTGAAAAATTTGTTACTGATAATGGACACGTGACTGGAATTCTAGATAACAACAATCAGTTGTTGCAAGCAAAAACAATAATTATAGCTATTGGCACTAAAACAAATATTATTAATGGCATTGAAAGTTACGATATTTTAGACGCAAAAAAGAACCCGTTTTATATTATTGAGAATAAAAATATCAAGGTTGGAATTTTTGGCGATTTGCATCCCTTATATAAGGGTAGTGTTGTTAAAGCTTTGGCAAGCGCTAAAGATTATTATAATTTTATTAATTTGAATGTTTTAAAACATTAAATTATCTATTATTTGCTTTTAATCTTGCAATTGTTGCAATATATTTTTATAAAAATAAAACTACTATAATATTTATGGCAACAAGTTTTTCTCTCTCTATAAACCTTAAACATCAATATTTTTATAATGTAATTTGTTTTAAAAAAAATATTTTGGTAATATTCCCTGGTTTTTACAATAAAAACTTACTTAACTACAGCCTTTTTAAATTTAAAAAGCTTTTTAACACTTTTTAAATAAGTATTTCTCGGGTCAAGATATTTTTAACTATAAAACCTTTAGCGATAATTACTTTAATTCAAATTGTTTTAACCGCTATTCTTCTGGTCCCGGTTTAAATTGCTTTAACAAAAACCCCTCTAAAATACTCTTTTATCTTCGTCGGAGTATCAGTTGTAATAATTAATAATATCAATAATGCTATCAGTAGCATTGATTTCTAAAAATCTTGTTAACTTAAGCAAGATAAGCAGTATAGGATTAACAGCGGATATTAGCAATACAGGTCAAACTTCAGGAGAGCCTAAATACGCAATATCATCAATCTTGCTCAAAAACTTGACGCCAAATTTGATGATAGATTGCCTTATGGAGTTAGTATTGCCAGAGATTTAGATATAATTCAATGGACTAAAGCTGGTATAAATGGAGGGGACTACAGGTAGTTTGTCAAACAATAGTGTGCAATACTTTATCAGGTCATTCGGTAGTTCGAAGTGATTTTAATAATTCATATATTTAAATTCAAACGATGTTGCGAAGGGTTGTTTAATTGCTTTTTTAATAGGCAATATATAAATTAGTATTATCATAAAATTAACTTATTTAAATAAAGTGCTTTTTGTAAATGATTGGCAGCCAAAATAAAATTTTGTGATTTAATTAAAAAAACAGCTTCATTTAGTTCGTTGTTCATTTTTTGAACTATTTCTTGTTGAAAAGATTTTATATTTTCTTGCCATTCCATACATTGTAATAAAAATTCAGCATCGCTAATGGTTTCGGTTAAAGTTATGGTATTAAGTTCTAAAATATGTTTTAATCGTAATAACTGATTGGATAAGATTTGATACCCTTCATTAATTAATGCAATATCTATTGTGCGATTTTTAGAATAATCGGGGTGATGTTTTTTTTGTAACTCAAAATACTTTTGCCTTAGTAAATCGATATTAATTTCGCAATCGATATTAATATCAAAAATAGAAAAAAAGTTTATCATAATTTATTATGCTTATGAACCCAGTCCTTTAGGTGGCTGATTTGCGTCATTAGGTGGAGCCTGTTTTTTGGTATGTTTATGTTGAATTATTTCTTGCACTGGAGCAACCAATGGCTTCCAAAGCCTAGAATTAAACATTTTATCTTGATAATAAAATATTTTTTTAGTTTTTATAGGCGAAGATGCTTCCACTAAAATAATTTGTTGATCTTTGGGTAATGCTAAAACTTCTTGTGGCAAAAGCAATGCTCGTTGGGCTTGCGAAACATTAATTGAGCGAGAAGCAGGATTAAAATCTAAAAATTTTGGTTTGCTATATGAGGTAGATTCGACTGTTTCATTGCCTATTAATTTAGAAATTAAATCTGCAGTTTCAAAATTATTGGCTGCAAATGTAATTCGATACATGGCATTAGAAAGAAAAGAATTCATGCCCGAATCTTCATAGGTTCCCTTTAGCTGTTGGGTATCTTGAACAATTAAAAATAGCCTAACATGATACCCTCTAAAATAAGCAATTCCTGCCAAAAATTGCTCTAATTTGCCCACAGTCGGAAACTCATCCATTAAAAATAAAACTCCCACAGGTTCGCTTTTATCTGGTAATTTTTTAACTAAAAAGTCTGTTGCCTGCTGATAAAATATGTTCATTAAAGAACTTAATCTTTGGATATTATCAGGAGTTAATCCTACAAAAACTGTTGTTGCTATTGTTCTAAAAGTTTGAACATTAAAATCGCTACGAGCGGTAGCGGTATCCAATAAAGGGTTCGCCCATAATTCTAAACCTGAACTTAAAGTAGAAATTACGCCTGAACGCTCTTTATCGGCTTTTTGTAAAAAAGCGGCTAAATTCATATAAGCTACGGGATGGATTACTTCTCCCATGGTATCTAAAACTACTGCCATTGAATAAGCAAAATCATCTCCTCTAAGGGTGCGTACCACTTCTCCAAAACTCTTAACTTTAGTAGGATCGGCAATTAAATATAAAATCACACCTACTAATAAAGTTCTAGCTTCGTTTTCCCAAAATTCTTTTTTCTTTAAAATTAGATTTGAAAATTTTTGTACATCATCTACCATTTGACCTGGTTTTGCCGACACCCAATCAAGAGGATTATAACAATGGGTCCTGCCTTCAGGATTTGAAGGCTCCCAAACAAATACACCTTGTTTTAAATGACCCTTACGCCAACCGCTACTTTTTTCGTAATTTTCTAATTTTATATCATGTACAACGAGCGATTCATCCCAAAATAAACAATTAGGGATTACAAATCCCACACCTTTACCCGAACCAGTTGGTGCAAATAATAAAGCATGTTGATATCCATCGCAAATTAAATATCCTCTTTTATTCTGACCCATCAGCATTCCTTTTTTGCAACGTAATCCTGCTTTTTTTATTTCTTTTTCATCTGCCCAATGGGCATCTCCATAAACAGAAATAGGCTTTTTAACAAATCTAAATTCTAAAATTTGCTTTTTATATTTAATAAAAATTAACAATAATAATCCATATAACGCCAAATAAGGTCCAATAATTTTTAAACCTAAAAAATCATTACTTTTAAAACCAACTGTAAATCTGTTATCATACCACCAAACTAAATAATGC
>JANYEN010000072.1 GCA_025363115.1 Alphaproteobacteria bacterium
TAATTTTTTCATCTTTTATAACAACGCATTTACCATAATATTCTTTATTTTGAATAATATCTTTTTTATTTTTGATATAGTAATTAAAATTCTCGCTTAAAATTCATTGTAATGGGTTTTATACAAGAGATGGATATAATTAGCAATAGCTTTATGTTATTTTGGTTGTATTAAAAGTCAAATGGTATGAGGAAGTTATTAAAGATGATAAATTGGCAGTAAAAGCGAATTAAAAAATACTATTAAATAATCTTATTTAATAAGTAATTTGGCTACTCTTTTTGCAAATAAAGCTGGATGTTTAATCGGTTCACCTTGAGCAATACAGGCTATTTCAAAAATTGTTAAAGCCATTTCTTTAGCAACTAATAATGTTTCCTCATTTTGCAATTGCTCTAAAACCGATAAAATTAAAGGGTTTTTAGGGTTTAATTCTAAAATTTTTAAGCTACTTTTGGATATTTGATTTTGTTCCATTAAAAAACGCTCCATTTTAATATCCATCGACCCTACATCAATTGCAATTGAAGCTGGACTATCGGTCATTTTATGAGATACTCTAATTTCTTTGACGTGATCTTCTAAAGCTTGTTTAAAATATTTTTTTAGTTTTTCGTTTAGTTCGTCTTCTTCTTCTAAATTTATTTCTTTTTTGCCTTCTTTATCGATATTTTTTGCAAGCCCATCAATATTAATATCAGCCCTGGTAATTGATTTAAAATCTTTACCTAAATAATCTGTTACAACATTAATCCAAAATCCGTCTACCGTATCAGTCAAAGCTAATACCTCAATTCCTGAACTTAAAAAAGCTTCTATTTGAGGGTTTTGCATTATTTCATCCACTTCTTCTCCTGTACAATAAAATATATCTTTTTGTTCGGGAATCATTCGAGAAATATATTCATCTAAAGATATTACTTTATCTGGGCTTTTGCTACTGTAAAATCTGCAAATCTGCAATAAATTTTCGCGTGGAGACGTTTGTTCGCATAAGCCTTCTTTTATTACCGAACCAAAGTTTTTCCAAAGTTTTTCGTAATTTTCGCTGTTTTTTTCAGAATAAATTTTTAGCTCTTTAATAATTTTGTCGGTTATGCTTTGAGAAATTTTGTGTAGCACGGTAGTATTTTGAAGTGTTTCACGACTTATGTTCAAAGGAAGATCGCTCGAATCGATAACCCCGTATACAAAACGTAAATATTTGGGTATTATATCCAAACCCTGCTCACAAATAAAAACTTTTTTAACATAAAGTTTAATTCTTGTTTGTCTATCGGGGTGGAATAAATCAAAAGGTTTCATAGAAGGAATAAAAAGCAAACTGCTATATTCAGTTTTGCCTTCAGCCCGATAATGGATTGTTATTAGAGGGTCGTCGGGTAAATGAGATAAACTTTTATAAAACTCTTTATATTCTTCGGAGGTAACATTTTTTTTATCTTGATGCCACAGAGGGGTACTAACATTAATTTTTACAAAATCAGCTCCTTCATCGCCATTATTAAATTCAATAGATACCCCAGCACTACCAGAATATGTTTTAACGATATGTTCGATATGCCATTTGTCGGAATATTTTTCTTTATGCTCATTATCAAGATGAATAGTAATTTCTGTACCTATATCAAAATCAGCATCAATTTCTTTAATTGAGTATCCTTCTTCTCCTTCTGATGACCATTTATAAACTTTTGTTTCACCTGCTTTACGGCTTTTTACCTCAACTTTTTTAGCAACCATAAAAACTGAATAAAAACCTACTCCAAATTGACCTATCATTTCGGTCTGATTGGCACTTTGAGTTAAATTTTTAACAAAATCTTCCGTTCCCGATTGAGCTATTGTACCTAAATTAGATATTAATTCTTCATAGTTCATTCCAATTCCGTTATCTCTTAATATTAATATATGCTTTTCGGGATTTAAAGTTAATTTGACTTTATAATCTCCTCCATTTTCTGCTAATTCTTGATTTTGCAAAGATAAATACTTACGTTTTTCAATAGCATCAATAGCATTTGAAATTAATTCACGCAAAAATATATCTTTATTGGTATAAATTGAATGTATCATTAATTTAAGCAATTTGCTTACTTTGGCATCAAAGTTAAAATTTTCTGCTTTTGTCATTTTATATTTAAAAAAGTTTAAATGTCCTATGACTTACATATAAGGCATAATTTTAGTATTTTCAATACCTATTTGCATATAAATTCTTTACCTAAAAATACTGATGTTATCTGAGCTCCTCCAAAAGAAAGACCTATGCCAATCAAAATCCCTATTAGTGATGACCAGCTTATTTGACTTAAATAAAACTTTATTCCTACTACGAAGATAACCAATACTAATAAACCTTTCCCTACTTTTCCATTTGCTAATTTATATACGTTGCAAATAATTTGTTCTATCGCATTTTCTTCGGTTGCATTTTTTATCTCAATTACACATACTCCAATTCCGCCTGCTACTTGACTAATTTGTGAATCGCTATTTATAACACATTTTTGTCCTACAGCACATCCTCCACCCTTCCCATTTCCAAGGCAAGCTGTTTCAGTGGTAAGTATGCAAACTAACAGAGCTGAATCACATAATAGATTTTCTTGGCAATTACTACCATCTAAAGCCACACCATTGGGAGAACTTAAGATACAAGATTGCAAGCGCTCTTTTGGAGTTAAAAGACTAATTTGTTGTTGAAAAGAGGCGTTATTAATTGCTGCATTTCTTACTGATAATGCTGGATCTAATAAGGTGGGTTTAACTATATTATAATATTCTTGCAAATAGCAATATCCACATGAACAACTTGTTCCAGTCCCGCATTGACAACCTGATAATATTGATAAGGTATCAGTAGAAAGATCACCATTAGAGTCGCATCCAAAATTTGACGCAGTCAAACTTCCATGATAAAATCCATTTGTTATACATAAACTGGTTCTTTGTCTCATTGTGGTGCATACATTATCAATTTGCTGTTGACTATTGGATGGGGTAAGTCCGTTTGGAGCATTATTTGTAATAATGGTATTATTAGCATCAATCTGTCCCCTCAACTGATTAATTTGATCATATACAGTTATTGCTTTAACAACACTAAAGCTAAAAATATAATTTAATATAATTATTATTCCAAAATAAGTCCCTTGACGCAATTTGATTAAAAAATAAAATTAGATTTTTTCATTAAAAATAATATTTATATTAATCTTTATATAAGTTATATTCAACTTAAAAATTTATTGACTTTAGCAAAAAATATTAATTTTTTGATAAAACCATTAATATATAGATATAGTTATGTTGATTGCCAAATATGCAGTATTTTTTATATTTTTTGGATTAAAATCTTTTGCTGCAGACTTTATAAATATCGAAGATAATCAACCAATTAAAGTGCCTGAAGAAATTCAAGTAAAAGTTTCTGATACTGTTTATCTTATATCAAATATTTATGTCTCAGGTAATGCCGAAAGCGAAAGTCAAGCTTTTGATAATGGGCTATATAATGCTAAATTTATAGCTTTTAAAGTTCTTAAAAATAATATTCAGGATAGTTTTTTAGCCGAAGATAATGAAACAATAGATGCAGCAATGACAGGATTTGTACCTAATGGTGGAATATTTGAAGACGGAAATTATCAAGCAAAATTTGATATTTTATTTGATAAAGAAAAAATTGCTACCTTAATTAGCGAAAATAAAATAGTGGGAATACAAAGAACCCAAAGTGGTAAGGAGTCTATTGTTGCTCGAATTGCAATAAAAAACGACATAGCTAATTGGGTCAAAGTTCGTTCACGTCTGGAGCAAAATAATATAAATTATAGCTTAGTAAGCTTAAATTTAAGCGAAGTAGAAATTTTGTTTAAAAATATTAATATATTAAAATTAACAGATGCTTTAAATGGGGCAAAATTAGAAATAGTTGCTAATAGAGATTTTTATTTTATAAAGGTACCTTTGTTCTCATGAATATAATTATTTTATCGGCTGGCAAGGGCACGAGAATGAAATCTAGCTTGCCTAAAACATTACATAAATTAGTAGGCAGAACTATGCTCGATATGGTTTGCGATCTTGGATTATTAGTAGGTAAAAATGTTATAGCGGTTATTTCGCCTGAAATGGAAAACTTAATTACCAAAAAAGAAAATATTAAATATGTTGTTCAAAGTGATAGACTAGGCACTGGTCATGCCACTCAAGTTTCTTTAAAAGAAATTGACGAAAGCTTAGAAAAAACTATTATTTTATATGGAGATACTCCGTTGTTAAGCAAACAAATTATTGAAAATCAATTAGCTAAACTTAATGAATGTGACTTGGTAGTGGGGGCATTTGAAGTTAGCGATATTAACCAAAAATATGGCAGATTAATTACAAATTGTGACGTTGTTGATAAAATTATTGAATATAAAAATGCTACCGAAGAAACAAGAGAAATTAAGCTTTGTAATTCTGGAATTTATGCAATTAAAACATCTGTTTTGCTTAGAATAATAAACCAAATACAAAAAAATGAGTTATCGGGAGAATATTATTTAACAGATTTAATAGAGCTTTGCCATAAAAACAATTTTTGTTGTAAATATATTGAATGTGCTGAAGATGATTTGCTGGGAGTTAATTCGCAGCAAGATTTATGGATTGCAAACAACAAATATCAACATCAATTGCGTATTAAGCATTTAGAAAATGGGGTATTGATGGCAGATCCTGGCTCGGTCTATTTTTATGATGATACTAAAATTAAAGCAGGTACTGAAATTGCTCAAGGTGTAATTTTTGGTGAAAAAGTTGAAATTGGATCAAACTGCAAAATTGGAATTTATACTTATATTGCTAATTCTAGTATTGCCGATAATACTAACATACAAGGTTTTTCACATATTGAAGGATGTAAGACACAAGAAAGAGTTATTATTGGACCATTTGCCCGAATACGACCAAATACTGAAATAAAAAAAGGTGCAAAAGTTGGTAATTTTGTTGAAATAAAAGCCTCTATTTTAGCTGAAAACAGCAAAGCTAATCATTTGTCTTATATTGGAAATGCCGAAATTGGTGCTAATACAAATTTTGGTGCAGGTAGCATAACATGTAACTATGATGGTTTTAATAAACATAAAACACAAATAGGTCAAAATTGTTTAATTGGCGCCAATACTTCTTTAATTGCTCCTATTAAAATAGGTAGTGGAGCAGTTATAGGGGCTGGTAGCGTTATAACTAAAAATGTTTTAGATGGTGATTTATCGGTAGCTCGAAGCGAACAAAAAAATTTTTTTAAAAAAGGAGAAAGATATAAAAATAAAAAAAATGCCAACTGATTTTAATTTATTAATTTAAGTTAAATTGACATTAATTATTTAAAAACATACAATAATTATTATATATAAAAATATCTATGCGTTTTTTTAGTTTGTTTATAGCAATATACTTATTTAATATGGCAACTTCCGTTGCATATAACAATTGCAATACAAATGATAATTGCAGGGGAACATGGGTATGCGTAGGGGGTACCGCTTCTAATAATAGCAATGCTCAACCAGTTTTTACAGGAGTATGCAAACCAAATATTGTTATGAAACAAGTGTGTTTGCTTTATAATTTAGTTACAGGTGTATTTGGTAAAGGAATGACTTTACTTGCTATAGCTGCATTTGGAGGACAATTTTTTGTAAAAGAAGTTGGAGGCGTAGATGGAATTAAATGGCGAGAATTTTTAGCTTTAACTATAGGAATAGCTTTTATATTTGGAGCTCCATCGATAATAAATTTAATTACTAAAAGTAATACTCCTTTTTGCCAAATGAAAAACTAAAACTCAAAAAATTTATCTACTTTTTTATATATTTACGTAAGCTACCTAAATCGATATCTTATTTGTTATTGAACGAAATTACCGAACGCTATAGTTTGTATGGAATGCGATCTATATTGATAGCTTTTATGATACAAAAACTATATTTTACTAACTCTCATTCGCTTTTAATATTCCATAGCTTTATAGTTTTATGTTATTTTTTTTCGGTTTTTGGTGGAATAATAGGAGATAAATATTGGGATAAAAAATATGAAATATTATTATTTTTAAGCATATTTTATATTTTTGGTCATGTAATTTTAGGATTTTATGGCGACAAAGAAGGGTTATATATAGGATTGATTATAATTGCCATTTGTACGGGATTAATTAAACCTATTATAGTTAGCTTTATAGGCGATCAATTTACTTTACCTCAAGAGCAAAATAAGTATGGCATTGCAATGAATTTAATGTTTTTTGCGGTTAATATTGGCTCTACAATGGCAATGCTTGCTTCTCCCTATTTATTTAATAAATATGGTCGTGGGCTAGCATTTTCTGTTCCTAGTATAGCAATGGCATTATCGTTGATTTTTTTTGTAGCAGGCAAAAAATATTATAAAGTGCAAAGCGAAAAACTTTTAATAGTTCAAAAAATAATTAAAAAATTAAATTTTAATAAAATTATTATTATTGGCGGGATATTCTGCTCGTTATCTATTTTTTTTATGCTTTTTGATCAGATGTTTTCTATTGTGGTTTTACAAGCATTAAAAATGGATCGCAAGGTTTTTGGTTATACTATTTTGCCTGAGCAAATATCGATAATTAATCCTTTATTAATAATTATAGTTTCTCCTTTGTTTAATTATTTATACAAAATTATAGATAACCGAGGATATAAAATAAATATAGCAACTAAAATAAAAATAGGAATGATTATTGCAAGTTTAGCATTTATTGTTTTGGCGATAATTGAAAATTATATAAATAAAGATTTAATCTTAAGCATAAAATTACAAATATTACCTTTTATTTTAATTACTATTGCCGAGGTATTAATAATGCCATCAAGTGCCGAGTTTGCCTATTCGGTAGCTCCTCATTGGGCTAAATGTCGCTCTATTTCTTTTTTCTTTTTATCTATTTGTTTGGGCAATATTTTAAACATTTTAATTTTTTCTATTATTAAAAATCGATATTTAATTTTTATGGGCTCTGCTATTTTAGGTATATTATCTTTTTTATCTCTTTGGATTTTATTTGCTTTATATAATAAAGATAAATAAGTAAACATTAGTTTTAAGTTATAATATGAAAATATTTTTATATTTTTTTTGGATACTTTGTGTAATGCAAGTACAAAATGCCAATGCTATGTTTGGCAAAACTAATATGCAGTTAGTTGGTAGACCAAAATTTGCTAAACCAATGGTTGGCACAATATATGCAGGAGCTGGGGTGGGAGTTCCTATGTACGGGATTACAAATATTGCAGGAGCTGATTATGGTAGTCCAGCATCTAATACAGCAGTACAAAATTCAGTTCAAAATGGTACTGCTGTATTAGATGCTGGACTACCATAATCAGCTCCTGCAATATTTGTAATCCCGTACATAGGAACTCCCACCCCAGCTCCTGCATATATTGTGCCAACCATTGGTTTAGCAAATTTTGG
>JANYEN010000075.1 GCA_025363115.1 Alphaproteobacteria bacterium
AATAAATAAATTGGAAAAGTTAAAAACGAAGAAAGTAAAACACAATGTGCTATAAAAGGCAACACATAATGGGTTATAAAATTACCAATTTGTTTGATAAAAATAGTTATTTTTATAATAAAAAGTTTTACAAAATTCATAATTTGAGATAGTTTTAAATATTTAACTGTTTATAAGTTTTTAAATATTGCAAACTAGCTAAAAATCAAGTCTAATTATTAAAGATGATATGTTGAATATTTAACAAAATTAAAATCTTACATTCGAAGAATTTCTAGATGAAATTTGCCTAGATTCTCTATGAGCCGTGTGGCTACCTTTACTAATAGCAAGATTATTGACGCGATCTTTATATAGATCAAGTAAACTTGATAAACCGCATTTATTCTGCTTATTTTCTCTATTTGCAAATATCCAATTATAAAAACTTGATGGATAAGCACAAGTGGGTCCTGAATAAACCCATTTTTTAATGCTTTAACACAAATACCTAGTCAATCACACTACCACTATTTAATCAAAAAATACGTCTCTCAAGAATATTCTTACTTTTATAAAGCAAGTTTTGGCTTTCAAATTATGTGCGGCGTGCCTTTTGCAATTACCAATTTACAAGAATAATTTTCATCTATACAAATGTATTTTATTTTATATTTTTCAATTTTTTTAATGATTTTTCTAGTTTAAACTTCCGTTCCTAAGACAATGTAAAACGCAAGAAGAACAAAACTTTAATAATATGGCAAAAACTTTATAATAAAATATTTTTAGCAGATGAGTTTTTGTAGAAAACACTATTAGACGTATTAAGATATTTAAATAATAGGAGACAAGATATAGAACAACTTAATTTATTAAATTAGCGTTTTTATTATATACTGATATATTTGGATGCTAAGTCAGACGTAAAGTATTTCTTCTTGATTTTAATAAAAATTATTAGTCTAGTCACAACAAGTATAAGGCGTGTATTAATGGCAGAAAAAAAAATATCATTTTTAAAAAGTTTTATTAAATTTATTATTTTGTGCGGCTCTGCATTATTTGCAGGAGGAATTTACTATTTATATATTGTATCTCAATCTTTGCCAAGTTACGAATCTTTAACAAGCTATAATCCCGATCAAGCTAGCTATATTTATGATTCTAATGGAGAAATTATGGGAGAAATTGCTAATCAAAAGCGCATTTTTGTATCTATCGACGAAATTCCCCAAAAACTAAAAAATGCTTTTATAGCGGCCGAAGATAAAACTTTTTATGAAAACCAAGGAGTTAATATTTTAGGTTTTATAAGAGCCGTAATTAAAAATATTATTATAACTATTCGAGAACCTGGCACTAGATACACAGGAGCTTCTACAATAACTCAACAAGTGGTTAGAAATCTTTTGCTTTCTAATGAAAGAACGGTAACTAGAAAAGCCAAAGAAATGATTTTAGCTTATCAAATAAGTCAACATCTCTCTAAAGACAAAATTTTAGAAATTTATTTAAATCATATTTATTTAGGGTCAAGATCATATGGAGTTGCTGCGGCTGCTAAAGAATATTTTGATAAAAAAATTAGCGATTTAACCGTTGCAGAATCAGCATTATTGGCTTCATTACCCAAAGCTCCTTCTGCTATAGATCCCAATAAAAGTATCATTAGGGCTACCGAACGAAGAAATTATATTTTATATAGAATGATGGAAGAAAAATATATTACCGAAGAAGAATATCAAGAAGCTAAAACTCAAAACATTGTTATTGCTAGGCAAAAGTCAAAATATGTTGGCGATTCTTTTATAGACTATGTTAGACAAGTAATGTATCAAAATGATATTAGTGAAGAAGAATTGCTTACTAGGGGATATAAAATTAATACCACAATGCGTAAAAAATGGCAACAAATTGCTCAAAATGCTATTAATGAAGGGGTAATAAAATTGGATAGAAAATTAAGTGGATATCGGGGAGCCATTGCTAATATAGATACTGCAGAATGGCTTAAAAATTTGAAAAATGTACCTCTGCCTTTAAAAATTGGAGATTATAAATTAGCGGTGGTATTAAAAATGGAAAAAAATACAGCTTTTATAGGATTAGCCGATGGAACCGATGGAACGATAGAATTAAAAGGATTTCGATGGGCTATTTCTGAATTATTAAAAACAGAAAACGAAAAAATTTTTAACTACAAAATAGATACTCTTTTTAAAATTGGAGATGTAATTGCCGTATCAAATGATGGTGAAAAACATTATAACCTTGAACAAATTCCAGAAATAGATGGAGCGGTAGTTATTATGTCTCCCATTAGTGGAGAAATTTATGCAATTGTTGGAGGTTATTCTGATATAAGAGGCTCTTTTAATCGTGCTTTTCAAGCCAAAAGGCAAGCAGGTTCAACTGCCAAATTATATGTATATTTAGCGGCTTTGGAAGCGGGAATTTCTCCAGCTGAAATTTTCATGGATTCTGAAATTTCTTATAATATGGGATACGGTAAAGTGTGGTCTCCTCGTAATTGGAGTAGAGATTATCGAGGTCCTGTTACCATGCGTACTGGTTTTGAATCTTCTATAAATACGATAACCTTAAGATTGGCCGAAAAAATAGGTATTAAAAAAGTTATGCAAATGATGAAAAAAATGGGCTTTACAAAAGAAGAAATTGAGCCAAATTATGGGATATGCTTGGGTACCACAAACACCACGTTATTAGATATTACAACTTCTTTTGGAATTATAGCTAATTATGGTAATAAGGTTGTTCCTCAGGCTATATCTAAAATTGAATTAGCTAACAAAAATATTTATTTAAAAAATTCTGAAGGCAATCCTGTGGATGATAAATTGGAAGAAATGGACGAACTGGATTTAGATGAGGCAATGAATTTAGAAGAGGAACAAAAATATAATAAAATTATTAATGAAGCTGTCGCCTATCAGATGATTTCTTTATTAACGGGGGCAGTGCAAAGAGGAACTGGCGGTAGTTTAAAAGATTTAGATATTCCGATTGGTGCCAAAACGGGGACTAGTCAAGGAGGACAAAGTTTGTGGGCTATGGGATTTACACCCGATGTAGTTATTGGAGTTTATATGGGTTATGATATACCTAAAGATACCAATCTATTTGCCGCTTCAACCACCATGCCCGTGCTTGCTAATATTTTTAAAGAAATAAAGCCAAATTTATCTAAAGCTATTTTTAGAATTCCTGAAGGAATCACAATGGTAAAAATTAATAAGAATACAGGACGAAAAAGCAATAACCATGATGCAAATATAATTTTTGAAGCCTTTAAAAATGGGGATAATATAGAAGAGGAATCGACAATAAAAAGTGTTACTAATAAAACTAATTCTGTAAATCAAGGAGATTTTAGCGGAATTTATTAAATTTAGACAAAGATTATTAATTAATCAAGAATTAAGTTTATAAAAAACAAAATAATTATTGATTAACATAACTTTTAATTTTTTCTAAACACCTTTCTTCTATTTGCCTAATTCTTTCTTTTGAGACACCAAAACGTTCACTTAAATCGTGTAAAGTTATTTTAGGATCACTTATATATCGTTGATAAAATATTATTTGTTCACGCTCATCAAGTTTGCTTAATGCTTTTTTTAATAAAAGAGATTTTCTTTCTTTTTCAGTTGTAATTACAAATAATTGTTCGGGATTTTGCGTGTCATTTAAAATTATATCTCCTAATTCATTCCCGTCTTCATTGCTTTGGTTTAAAGATAAGTCGGGGGTAGTGATGCGAATATCCATTTCGGTAAATTCTTCGGGCGATAAACCTGCATAATCGGCAGCCATTTTAAGATTATTGCCATTTAAAGATGCACTAGATAAATTACCTAATTTACGTTTTATTTTGGCTAAGTTAAAAAATAATCTTTTTTGTAATTTAGTGGTTCCTATTTTAACCAAAGACCACGAACGAATGATAAAATCGGTAATATATGCTTTAATCCACCATGTAGCATAAGTAGATAGCCGGCATCCTACTTCGGGGTGAAATTTTTTGATAGCATGCATAAGACCTAGGTTACCTTCTGTAATCATATCCATCATTGATATTCCATAATTTTTATATGAAAAAGCCACTCTAATTACATTGCGTAGCTGGCTTTTAATTAATTGATTAGCAATTGCTATATCTCCTGTTTTTATAAATTCTTGTGCCAAATATAGCTCAGTTTCTCTATCCAAAGTTTTAATAGCATTAACTTCTTTGATATAATTAGAAAGAATAGAATTTTGTAAGATTGAATTACTATTAATAACTGAAATATTTGTCATATTATAACATATAAAATAATAACTAATAGAATTATTTTAAATAAAAATTAATTGTCAACCTCTCTACCAAAGCTATTATTATTTATTTTTTATTTAATGTTTATAGGTAGTTCAACTTTTTCATCACTGGCAAGTTTCAAATAATGATTTATTTCTTGAATCATTTTTTCTCTACCTTCCGAATTATCTCCTTCACATTTGATTGTTAAAGCATTAGTGGTATGCGATGATCTTATTAGCCACCAACCATGCTTACGATTTACTCTTATACCATCTATGTCCAGCGTGTCAGCTCCTTCTTCTTTTAAGATTTGAGCTAATTTAATCATAATTTTTTGGTTTTCTTCTTTAGGTAAAGTTATTTTTACTTCTTCAATAGTAAAACCAAAAGGCACGCTATCGTTAAATTGAGTCATCGTGGCTTGACTTCTGGATAAAATATCAAGTAGCCTTATAGCTGAATAAACTCCATCATCAAAACCATAAAACTTCTCTTTCCAATAAAAATGTCCCGATACTTCTCCTCCTATAAGTGCCTCTATTTCTTTCATTTTATTTTTTATACAAGAATGTCCAGTTTTATACATCACTGGATTACCCCCTGCTTTTCTAATTTCTTCCATGGCAATGTTACTTGATTTAATATCCATAATAATAGTAGCGCCAGGATTGCGTGATATAACGTCTCTAGCAAAAATTACTAAAAGCCTATCATTTTCAATAATTCTTCCTTTGCTGTCGACAACACTCATACGATCGGCATCTCCATCAAAAGCTATTCCTAAATCAGCATTATTTTCTAAAACTGATTTTTGTAAATCAACTAAATTATCGGATACCGACGGGTCGGGCTGATGATTAGGAAATTTACCGTCAATATCGCAAAAAAGAGTTATATGTTTACCAGGCAATTTTTGTATTATATCTAATAACGACACCGAGGCAACTCCATTGCCACAATCCCATACAATTTTTAGTGGCTTAATATTTGGAAAATCTTTTAAAACTCGCTTGATATATTCTTCCTTGATATTAATTTCACTAAAATTGCCCTGCTCTTTAAATTTAAAAAAGTCTTTTCGGTTTATAATTTCTCCCAAGGTTTGAATTGATTCATCAAAAAATGGATCATTTCCTCGCATTGATATTTTAAAACCATTATCTTGAGCGGGATTATGAGATGCCGTAATCATAACACTGGCATCGACATCTAGTTCAATATTTGCATAATATGTCATGGGTGTACTACATAGCCCTATTGAAATAACATCCACACCCCCTTCTATTAATCCTTTTTTAAGTTCTTCAAACAATTGAGCAGATGATTCCCTGCCATCAAAACCTACTATTACTCTTTTATTACCTGTGCCATACTTACGATATAACGCAGTGGTTATAGCTCTACCAATATAATAACCGTCTTCCGCAAATAATTCAATATTAAACGTACCACGTATATCGTAGGTCTTAAGAATATTGGAGTTAATTTTGTATTCAACTGTAGTGTTTTTTGTTTTTTGCATAAAATATAATATTAGACCGCTTATTAAAACTCCAAATAAAAAGAGAAAACCAAGAGTTTTTTTCATAAAAAATTGTAATTAGTAATAGTCATTTGGATATAAATTTGTTTATTGATATATTATTACCAATAAAGTTAAAAAATAAAAATGCAAGAGTAATAATAAATTAAGTTTTTGATTGATCAATAATAATTTATAAAATGTAGTTAATTATAAATATAAAAGACGAAAAAACAAAAAAATTCAGAGCCTATTAACTATTTGCAGAGGGATTTAGCAGAAATTTCACTTTTATTATTTTTATAACTGGATATTACTTTATTTTAATATTTGGTTGTTTTATTAGAATGTAAATACTATCCGAGTCTTTAAAATATATAGTTTTTTATTTTAATGTCAGACTCGCTACGCGATATTTTATTTTTAGCAATAAATTTTAATTATCAAGCGTTAAAACGTACAATAGTTAAAACATATTTGATAAATATATTGAATAATATAAATAATTAAAATAAATTACTGCCAAGCGATTATAAAAACAGTAAATGACTAGTTATTCTAAAAATAATAATACTTTTTCCTTTACTTTGGTTGAGCTTTCTATAGTAATTATATTAATAGCATCATTACTTAGTGTGGTACTTATAGCAAAAAGTTTAATAAATTCTGCCAAAATAAATAAAATATATGAAGAATATAGGGCTTATAATAATGCTATTTTAGCATTTAACGATATGTACGATTGCCTGCCTGGAGATTGTAGACCAAATCAGATTTTGTCTATATCTGCAAAGCTTCCTTTGGCTTGCACAGTACTTGAGACCAGTCCGCTTCCTAATTATAATGTTTTTAATACTGGCTATATTGAAAGCCCTATTAAAGGAAATTGCGCTATGATAGCTTTACAGTTAACGGGTTATATTACTAACTCAGTAAGTAATTCATATGCCTTTCCTGTAGAATCAATAGCTGGCATTACTATGCCATTTGCTAAATTTAGTAATCAAGCAACCTGGATTTTTAGGACAGCAGTAAGACAAGAAGAATTAGATTATGGATGCTATAGTTTTAGTAGCATAACTGGCTGGCATTATATGCCTGCTGAAATAGGATGCCTAGGAGTACAATTAAATCTCAACTCGTGGCTAGGGCAAAATTATCTAATGCTTAGAGATGCAAATACATTAAATGGTTTAACTAATGATGTGCTTTATATACCCCAAAGTGGTATGCCAGGACCAGATTATGCTCTTTCTGCCAGACTTACTGCAAAATTAGATAGCAAATTTGATGATGGAATGCCATATAGCGGAGATATTATTGGCACATTGAATTTAACAGATTGGAATTATGGCAGCAGTGTAAATATATCGAGCAATTGTAACACTTTTCGAGATCCTTCTTCTACATGGGATGTTAATTATAATTGGATAGGAACAATATCTTCTCCTCCAGAATATCTTAATTTAAATCAATTAGGATGCCTAGTTTCATTTAAGATAAAATAATTTATCAAATATATTATAATCGCTATTAAATAATATAAAGAAGTAAAAAACATTTGAAAAAATGATAGAAATTATTATAGAAGTTTAAAGAATCAAAATAATCCTTAAAAATCTAATATTAGTACTAATTTAGAAAAATTATCCAATAAAGAAAATATTACATAAATAGTAAAAATCAACGCCCATAAAAATATACTATAAAAAGGGTCAGTCGTTATTAATATTTATTAAAGTTAAAATTCACCATAACTTAATTTTATAATTTCTTTATTAGACTCGATAACCATTTTTCCAAAACTATCCACTTCTTTAAAAATTCCATTTATTATTTTTCCATTTGGTAATTTAATTTCAATATCTAAATTTTTATTATAGGCTTTTTTATTCCATTCCTTAATTGCACTTTTATTATCCCATTTTATAATCTTATTAACAATTTTTTCGGCTAACTTAATTAAAGTTTGTTCGTTTATTTCAAAATTTAACAAATTTTCTGCTTTTAAATTAGTAGTTTTATATTGGAGTATAGCAGGTGAAGAAGTCAGATTTATACCTATGCCTATTATTATATAATTAGGTAGCTTTTCAATTAATATTCCTGCTACTTTTTGAGAATTTATTAAAATATCGTTTGGGCATTTATATTGAGTACAAGATGTTATCTCTAAAGCCTCATCCACGGCAATTGCGGTTATAAAAGGCAAAATTATTTCATTATTTACAAAATTATCAGCAAAAACTATCGATGCATAAAAATTGCCTTTTGGTGAAATCCAAATTTTACCATTTCTACCAGTTCCCGCCGTTTGCTCTTTGGATATAAAAATTGATATATTTTGAGTAATTTTATTATTTTTAATAAAATCTTTAGCTAATTGTTGCGTGCTTTTAGTTTTTTCCTGATATTCAATGAACATTTTTTTGACCAGTAAAAATATTGCATATCCCCCCCGATAAAGCCTCTACATTTACATTATCAAATCCTATATTTAGCATTATGTCTATAATTTGCTCGGTTTTTTTAAAGTCTTTAATGCTTTGAGCTAAATATTCGTAAGATTCTTGGTCTTTAGCCATAATTTTGCCAATTTTAGGTAGAATATTTAAATAAACATTATATGCTTTTTGAATTATTTGATGTTTTACCTTGGGAGAAAATTCTAAACAATACAATGTTCCTCGTGGTTTTAATGTTCTAAAAATTTCAGAAAGCCCCTGTTCTATATTGCTAAAATTACGCAAACCAAAAGAAAGCGTTATAATATCAAAATTATCTTTTTCAAAAGGCATATTTTCTGCTTCAGTTTTTATAAAACTTATCTTTTTTATAAAGCCTTTATTTATTATTTTTTCTCTGGCTTTATTTAACATATCTGCGTCTGGGTCAGCACATGTAAGATCAATATTAAAAAACTTGTTTTTTTCAAGTAAAAGAGTAGCTATATCGCCACTTCCTGTTGCTAAATCAAGATAATTGCCATTGTTTATCATATCAACTTTAGCAACTAGCTGTTTTTTCCAAATTCTATGAATCCCTATGCTCATGGCATCGTTCATTATATCGTAATATGAAGGTATTTTATTAAAAACTTCTCTAATAATTTTAGTTTTATTCATGATTTGAGGTAATTATTATTTTATCGGCAATTAATACCTTACAATGCACTAAAGTAGTTTTTTTTATGCCTTTAAAAATGTTGGTGTCAAGATTTTTTATTTTTTTTAATCTTAATTTGTTGGAAGAATTTGTTAATTTTTTAAAAATAGCGTTAAGAATCCAAGTTCTTTCTGCTTCAAGTAACATCATATATTTTTTGCGGTTAAATGTAGCCTGATTTTCGTGCCAAACAATTATTTCATCTAATATTTTATTATAATGTTTATCTAAAACATTTTTAGATTGTTGCAAATTATTCACCGCCAGCAAAATACGTTTTTTATATAAATCGGGCAATACCTGTTTTATTGTTTGCCGAAGTTTATTACGTTTTATTTTATCATTATTATTACTTTCATCTTCTATCCATTTGATATTATTCTGTTCTAAAAACAGCTGTAAATCTTTTTTATAAACTTCTAAAAAAGGTCTAACAAAATTAATTCCATTTAATTCTCGTATTAAAGGCATTCCACACAGACCGTCAACTCCACTACCCCTTGATAAATTTAATAAAAATGTTTCAATTTGATCGTCTGCATGATGCCCTAAAAATAAATATTTGATATTCATTTTATTACATTGCTGGGTTAATAAAGCATATCTTGCTTCTCTTGCTTGTTCTTCGAGATTTTTAGTAATTTCGCTGTGATGCCAAGTTAGAATGGTAGCTTTAATTTTAAGCGTATCAAGTATTTTTTTAGTTGCCAAGGCCTGTTTAGTAGAAGATAGGCGTAATTTATGATCTACAATTAAGCATATTGGGTTATATCCCGTTTGACTTAAAGATAAAGCCAGTGCCATGCTATCGATACCTCCCGAAACCGCTACCGCTATTGGTGTTTGCAAAGGTATATTAAATTTATTGTTTATTATTAAAGTCATATCTGCCAAAAGGAATATTGAAATTTTATAAAAACAAAAATTTTAATTGTGAAATATAAAAAAATAAAATACACTAAGGTAACTATATTTTATAAGTCGAATGATTAATTCATTGACTTTTAAAATATAAACTTAACTACGGTTTATGCTTTAGATAATTAATAATCGGTATGAAAAATCCTGAAATATATAGACCATGCGTAGGAATAATGCTTTTAAATCAGGCAAATGAAGTTTTTATGGCTAAAAAAACTCAAAATATTGGCACCGAATATGATCTTTGGCAAATGCCTCAAGGAGGGATTGAAGAAAATGAAAATTTAGAAGAAGGAATGGCACGAGAATTATATGAAGAAACAGGAGTAAAAATAGAAGATGTACAGATTTTAACAAAAAGAGATCATGAATGGATTTATTATGATATTCCAGTGGATGCCCTTCCAAAAGCGTGGAATAATAAATATGTTGGACAAAGGCAAAAATGGTTTTTACTTAAAGCCAAAAATGATTTGATGGTTAATTTAAACGTAGCTAATGAAGAAAGACCCGAATTTTATATACACAAATGGGCTAATTTAGAAGAAATAATAGATTTTTCAATATGGTTTAGGCACGACGTTTATAAAGAAGTTTTAAAAACTTTTAAGCCATTTATCAAATGAATATAATTAGGTATTTTAAAGATTATGTAATAAACGGAATAGCCAAGCTATTAACATTATTTGCTTTTGTAACGATAGGATTAATAGTAATTAGTACCTTTTATACTGCTCGTTATACTTTTATAAAAACAAATGTAAATATTCCTATATATTTGACGTTACATCAAGGAAATATTTTCAAATGTGATAAAATTGCTAAAGATATAAATTGTTTTAAAACTGATTTATCTGAACAAGATTTTTTTAAGAATAAGCAAACAATAGAAAAAATAGAAAGCGAAGCAAATAATATTTTGTATAGTGGTTTAAAAGAACATATTCATAATAACTGCCAAGGATTTTATTCACAATGTAATAATGAAAAAGTAGATGAAATAATTATGGATATATTTTCTTCTTCTGTTTTATCAGAAATTAAACATCATTCTTTAAAAACTGTTTATCTTGCCTTAAAGCATTCAATGCAACACAAAGCTAATACTCAATATAAATGTAATTTTTTTTATGAGAATAAAGAACCCGATACTTATAAAAAAGTGGTTAATATGTGTTCTATTGGCAGGGCAACCTATCAGTTGACTGGATCAATGCTGTTGCAAAATATTTATAATAATATTTCTTTTTCTAAAGAAGGAGAAGACAAAAGAGGCTTTTTAGAATATTTTATCAAACAATCTAAAATAACTTTTGGCATCTCTAACTGGCCTGATTTTAGGTTTTTAACCAATGTTAATTCGGTAAAACCTGATTTAGCGGGCATAAAAGATAGCTTTTATGGTTCATTTGCTATTATTATTATATCTTTATCTTTTTCAATTATTATAGCTACTTTAACAGCATTATTTTTGCAAGAATTTTATTCTCATAAAAGAAATGTTTTAAGGCGTTTTATTATTGTTAATATTGATAACATGTCGGCTATTCCTTCGGTTTTATGTGGTCTTTTAGGAGCTGTTTTCTATATTAATATCCTGCATTTACCAAGATCGTCAATTTTAGTGGGGGCATTTACCATTTCTTTTATGACATTTCCTTTAATTGTAATTTCGGCTCGTAATGCAATTAGGTCGGTACCAAAAGATGTTAAAGATTTAGCGTTTAGTATGGGAGCTTCGCAATATAGGGTAGCTTTTTGTCACACTTTGCCTATGGCAATAAATGGTATTATTACTGGGGCGCTATTGACAATTGGTAAAACGGCAGGCGAAACAGCTTGTCTGCTCATTGTAGGGTTAACCGCTTTTAATACTTCGATACCTAAATCTCTTTTTGACAGCACTTCTACCATTGCAACTCAAGTTTATACTTGGATGGAAATGCCAGATATAAATTTTAAATACAGAATTTATGCTGGCATGTCTTTATTAATTTTAATATCTTTTTCGATATCTTTTGTAGTTAGAACCGCTGGTTATTATAAACGTAAATATAAAAATTAAGCAATGCAAACAATTGTATTGCTATTTTAGTCGCAATTCTTGGATATAATTCAACGGCTATTATTATATTCCTCATTTATTAATGTTTTTTTGCTTTGTATCTTTTATATGTTTAATTTTATTAAAAGACAAAAAAATAAAAAACTTGCAAACAAAAAAAACTGTTTAAAAGAATATCTTTTAGATGCATGCTTGTTTAATTAGTATAATGTTATTAATAACTTTTCTTTAAATTAAGCATAGCTAATCAATGGTAGATTTTTTAAATAAACTTTTATAGAAATGGCAGAAGTAGCAACAAAAGGAGGCAAAGAAATATTTGATCGTAGCAAGCCTCACGTTAATATTGGCACAATTGGTCATGTGGATCATGGTAAAACCACTTTAACTGCAGCAATAACTTCAGTATTATCCAAAGATAATAACGCAGTAGCAAAAAAATATGATGAAATTGATGCAGCTCCAGAAGAAAAAGCTCGTGGTATAACAATTAATACAGCCCATGTTGAATATCAAACTGCTACAAGACATTACGCTCACGTAGATTGCCCAGGTCACGCCGATTATGTTAAAAATATGATTACTGGTGCCGCTCAAATGGATGGTGCAATATTAGTTGTTAGTGCTACTGACGGTCCAATGCCTCAAACTAGAGAACATATTCTTTTAGCTCGTCAAGTTGGAGTTCCTTCTATTGTAGTATATCTTAATAAATGTGATATGGTAGATGACGCTGAAATGCTTGATTTGGTAGAAATGGAAGTAAGAGACTTATTAAATAAATATAAATTTCCAGGTGATACTACCCCTATTATTCGTGGTTCCGCTTTAAAAGGTCTTGAAGGCGATGCGGGTCCGTTAGGTGAAGCTTCAATTAAAGCTTTAATGGATGCCGTGGACTCTTTTATTCCTGTTCCAACACGTGATGTTGATAAGCCTTTCTTAATGCCAGTTGAAGACGTAATGTCAATTTCTGGTCGTGGTACGGTTGCAACAGGTCGTATTGAAAGAGGAATGATTAAAGTAGGCGAAGAAGTAGAAATAGTAGGTTACGGCGAGACTAAAAAAACTACTATTACTGGCATTGAAATGTTTCGTAAGTTATTAGATTCTGGAATGGCAGGAGATAATGCTGGCGTATTATTGAGAGGAATTGAAAAAAACCAAGTTGAACGTGGACAAGTTATCGCAAAAATTGGTTCAGTTACTCCACACACTAATTTTGAAGCCGAAGTTTATATACTTTCTAAAGATGAAGGTGGTAGACATACTCCATTTTTTAATAAATATCGTCCGCAATTCTATTTTAGAACTACCGACGTTACTGGTACCGTTACTTTACCTGAAGGTAAAGAAATGGTAATGCCAGGTGACAATGTTCAAATGATAATAGAGCTTATTACCCCTATTGCAATTGAGCAAGGCTTGCGTTTTGCTATTCGTGAAGGAGGCAGAACTGTTGGAGCGGGAGTGGTAATTAAAATTCTTAAGTAATTACGCTTTAAATTATTGTAATTATAATAGCATTTGTAAAAGTGTTATTATAATTACGCATAACTAAATTCTTATTTATAATAAAATTAATTTTATTAAAAAAAGCTTTTATATTAAAAAAAAGCTTTCATTATAAATATGTGATAATTTATTAATTAAATTTTTATAAATATGATAGATATCTTAAATTTTACAGTTTGGGAAAAAATCATTTATACTTTAATTGTAACTCATATTACGATTGTTGCAGTAACTGTATTCTTGCATCGTAGCCAAGCTCATAAATCTCTCGAATTAAGTCCAATATTAAATCATTTTTTTCGTTTTTGGCTTTGGTTAACTACCAGCATGGGTACTAAAGAATGGGTATCAGTTCATAGAAAACATCACGCTAAATGCGAAACAGAAGAGGACCCTCATAGCCCTGTTACCAAAGGTATTTACCATATATTATTTTTAGGCGTACATTATTATCGCACAGAAAGCCATGTTAAAGAAACTATTGAAAAATATGGAATGGGTACTCCTGATGATTGGTTAGAAAATAATTTATATAGTAAATATAAATATAGAGCGGTTATTGCTTTGCTTCCCATAAACATCATATTATTTGGTTTTTCAGGTATTTTAATTTGGTTAACTCAAATGCTTTGGATTCCAATCTGGGCCGCAGGAGTTATTAATGGATTAGGTCATTGGTGGGGATATCGTACTTTCGCTACTAAAGATACTTCAACTAATATATCTCCTTGGGGAATAATTATTGGAGGAGAAGAATTGCATAATAATCATCATGCCTTTCCTCGTTCTGCTAAAATGTCTTATAAAAAAGGAGAATTTGATATGGGATGGATGTATATTAAAATATTTGAATATTTTGGTTTGGCAAAAGTAATCGAAAGGTCTCCTGTACCCGAACCTAGTGCTCATAATTTTATTTTAAGCGAAGTATTTAGTGTTAAAATGAGAATTTTACGCAAATATGAAAAGCTTGTGATGAAAAAAGTAGCTCAATTAGAATGTGATAATACCATATTAGATAAATCTTTTGAAAATAGTGGGGGGAAATTTAGAGAATGGTGGACTCGCGATAAAGATATTTTAGCAGAAGACTGTGTCAAATATCTTAATGAAGTTTTATCAAGTAAAAAGCAAATGGCTAAAATATATGAAATGCGTACTAAGCTCATTAATGCTTGGCAAGGTATGGGTTTTAGCGTTAATGAACGTATAATATTGTTAAATAATTGGTGTAATGAAGCCGAAAAACTGGGTAACGCATATATTGATTCTTTTGTAATATATTTGCGTAAGAAAATCCCTTCTAACTCAATATTATAAAATTAGCCACCCTAGCACAGGGGTAGTTGCACTTCATTGGTAATGAAGAGGTCGGGGGTTCAATTCCCCTGGGTGGCACCATATAATTCTTAGATTTACTTAAAAACTTTTGTTTTGATTACTAATTTTTGATTCATCTACTAACTTTCGTAGTATTGACATTAAATATTAATTATAATATTAATCTAAAGATTATTGTTTTTATTTTATGCATTTAATGGATTTGACTGCCGAAAATTATATCGAACACATGAAATCGGAAGAAAGCTTATATAATAAAATAAACGTTAAAGATAAATTGCCTCATGAATACCCATTTTTATTAATAGATAAAATTATTAAAATTGATAAAGAAAGAAACTCCATTTCTGCTATTAAAAATTTAACGCATAACGAAGAGTTTTTTAAGGGGCATTTTCCTACTTTTCCTATTATGCCAGGAGTTTTAATAATTGAAAGTTTAGCTCAAGCTGCTACCATGTTATCGCTTATACATATTTTAGGCATTGATAAAACTGAAGCCGATGTAAGATTTTTATCTATCAATGAAGCTAGATTTAGAAAACCAGTAGTGCCAGGAGATAGATTATATTTAAATGTAACTCTTTTAAAAAGAAAAGGAGATATATGTAAATTTGAGGGAAGAGCATATACCGAAGCTGGTTTATGTGCTGAGGGTAACTTTACCGCTGCATCTTTTGTTAAAAACAAATAAAATATCTATGTTTTATTAATAAAAATTAAATAGAGTTGATGTTAAAAAACAACTAATATTCTTACCTTTTCTGTTTCTCTACCGGTAGCTACATTTAATAGATTTTCTTTTTTAGTTTTAATAAATCTCATATAAGATTATGTTAATAAATTATTAAAAACTTTATTGGTATTTATATTTTTTACCATACATTGTGTGTTGCTATATTATTTAAATTAAAATATTTTTTAGTTTTTAATTTAATACTAATAGAAACATTATATACGTTATTTTGCCGATTGCAAAGAAATATTTTTTGGATATATCGAACTAGATACTAAGTTTCTTTATTTTGAACTACCCATCCAATATCGTTTGGGAGGTAAAAATTTTTGTTATTTGGATAGTTAGAATATATATCTTCGTCAAAATAAAAGGTTTCGTAAAAAACAGCATCACTAATTTTAAGCCAATTTTTTTGAAGTTTTTTCTGTAATTCAGGTATTACAGACCTTTTACCTACCGATGAAGTTCCTGTAATAAAAATTATTGTTTATGGTTGAATTCAATGGAAGGCTTTTTAGCAGACACCTATCGAGGCTTTTAAATTTTCTAATTACTCTATTTTTTCTAAATAATTTTAGCAAAATATTTTTTTGTAAACTTCAATCATACGTGGCTTTATTTTGCCAGTAAAAATACATTTTCCATTAAATCCTAAATCTTGCTTGCTCTCAAAGCTAATTATGATACCATCAATTCCTGCGAACAGATCAATGAAAGTAAATTCTTTTCGTTTTAGCATTTTATCTAAATTTGGTTTTTTTATTTCCCTTAAAACATCAAAAAAGCTATAGTCATTATTATGTAACTCAGGTATATATAAATTTTTTTGTCTGTTGCCAGATAGCAAAGACTTATATATTAATTTGTTAAATGCTTTTTACTAACCTAATGATGCACACTTAAAATAGTTTTTTTGCTATTAATGACAAAACCCTTAACTTTATTAGTAAGAACCCTAAAGGCAGTTCTACCATCTTTGTCTGCTTCAATGCTCACATATTTGCCTGCATTATGCTTTACGCTCTTTTGTTTATATCTTTTTTAAGGCTTTTGTAAGCCACATAAGTATCCATTATAATAGTTAAAGCATTTTTACACTAACATTAATTTTAAGCAAAATGTTCTTTTTTTCATCAAAATACTTTCATTGCCTTTATAACCTTATCTTTTTCACGATTAATCATACCTAAAAACTACTATTTTTTCTTTCTCACCTGCTTCCTTTCTATCTTTGTGCGTGTCTATCGCCTTCTTTACCATCAATTTCTTCAAAACAGCTGACACTTCGCTACATTTTAATTCTGTACAACATAAACCAAGCTGTTTTTTGAGTTACGCCGATATATTGTGCAAGATTTTTATTCTTTTTTTATTTGAATTGCTTAGAGAATGTAGCCATAAACCACTTTTTAATTCAAGTCTGCTGTCATCAAATATAGAGTGCTTGCGTATAGAAAACTTTAACTTACAGTCTCCACATATATTTTTTTAACATCAGAAAACTCCATAATACAAACCGAACCACAAACAAGACATTTTCTGTTTTCTATTGCTTTGCCCAAAACATGTCCTTTAAAGAGGTATAGCAAAATTCCTCATTCCTGAAGAACTTAGATATATCTAGATTAAGTTTTTGAAGGTTTTCTTATAAAAGCTGCCGAACTATATACTTTATATATCATTACGATTGTTAAAGTCTGAAGTTTTCACTTTTTTGGGGAATAAGTATACCATTGCAAATTATTTAATAATTTTGTCAACAACTTCGATAATTTTATCAAAAATAGCCTCTTCAGTTTTAGTTCCATCCAAAATTAATGTCCTGCTAAAACCAATTTCACTACTAGCATTTGTTAAAAATACTTGACGTATTTGTTCCATTTTATCTACTTCCATATTATCAAATTTATCAATTCCTTTGCGCTTAGCAATTCTTTTAGAAGCTAAATCTGCAGGAAGATCAAATAAAAAAGTAAAATCTGGCATTAAATTATCAGCCGATATTTTATGAAGCATTAAAACGGCTTCAAGTGCTTCTTGATATTTATCAATTTCTCTAGCATAATAAGCAATGCTAGAATCGATGTATCTATCGCAAATAATTGTTTTACCTTGTTTAATTGCAGGTTTTATTATGTTTTCAACATGCAAATTACGTAAAGTATAAATTAAAAGTAAGTCACAAATAGGGGTTGAGTCCGAATTTTGTTTAATAATGTTATATATTGCTTCGGTCATATCATTATATTTAACAGGCTCAGAAGTAACTAAAGTAGGTTTTTTTAAATTATTAAAATAATTTGCTAACCGGTTGATTTGGGTAGTTTTTCCTGATCCGTCGATGCCTTCAAAAGTAATGAACATTACATAATATCATTACTTGTTTTTAATTTTTCTAAATAACTTTCAACCTCGTTTTTAGTCATAGGTTTTTCTTTAATTTTTAATAAATTAAATATTTCGTTAAATATTTTATTTTCTTCTATGGCTGCTAACGCATATTGTTTTAAATTAGGATATTGATTGTATGCGCTATAAAGTTCTTGATAACTACTACCATTTCGTTTGGCTTCTTGGGCAATTGCCATTTCAAAATCAGAATCATTAACCTCAATATGATATTTATCTACCCAGCTACGCTTTAAATAAGCAAGTTTTAAAGCTTTTTTAGCTTCGATGATGGCTTGTTTTTCGATTTCTTTACTTGAAAGTTGTTCTTTTTCAGGTTTGGAAAAATTATTTTTAATTAAAGATTTTTTACGCTCTTCAATTTGTTTAGTTAAAATTGATTCAGGTAAATCAAAATCATTATCATGTGCTATTTGTTCAATAACTCTGCTTTGCAGTATAGATTTTAGCTGAGTTATATATTCTTCGCTGGACACACTTTGAATTTTTTCTTTTAAAGATGCCAATGTTTCTTCTTTAAATTGTTTAGCAAAATCATCATTAATTTCTGGCATTACTTTATTATATATAGCATTAATTTTAACATTAAAAATCGCATTTTTACCTTTAATATCCTCGCTATGATAGTCGTTAGGAAACTGAACGCTTACTTTTACTTCGGAGTTTACATTACAATCTATAAGTTGTTCTTCAAAACCTGGAATAAAGGTATTTGAACCTAATTGAAGCATTTGATTTTTAGCAGTTCCGCCTTTAAAAGCAATATCGTCTATTTTACCTAAATAATCAATATCTAATACATCGTTTATTTGAGTTTTTCTCTCTTGATTTTCGTCTTTTTTTAAGGTAGCCAAGCTATCCGCCATAATTAAAATTTGTTTATCTATTTCGTCATTACTTATTGAAATAATTGGCTTAGTAACTGTAATTTTATGATATTTTATTTCAGGAATTTCAGGCCATAATTCAAAAACCAAAAAAAATGAAATGTCAGATTCTGGATCAATCTTGCCGTTTTCTTCAAAAACCGATGAAACCACTGAAAGCTTATTTTCTTCAACAATTTTTTTTGCAGCAAAGTCTATAAATTCTGATAAATTAGTTTTAAAAAAACTTCCTACGAGCATTTTGCGAGCTATATCTATTGGAACGTGACCTTTTCGGAATCCATCTATTTTTAGACTAGGAAGCTTTTCTTTTAGCAATTGTTCGTTTTTTTCGCTAATTTCATTTTTGCTAATTATTACTTTATATTTTTTTTTGATTTTACTATCTTTCTCAAGCGATATTTTCATAATTCATAAACTAAATTTTTTGAAATTAAAAGAATTTTTTAGAAATGCAAGCTCTTTTTATTTCTGATGCGGTAATTATATATTTAACAAACCAAAACTAAATTCCCTCCAATAATTCCTTAACTTCTACGCCAAGAAAATATGCCAATTTGTGCATGGTTTTCAAAGATAAATTCCTTTTTCCTCTTTCTAATAACGATATGTAAGTTGGATCAAAATCATTCTCTAATGCCAGCTTTTCTTGACTCATATTTTTGGCAGTCCTGGCACGTTTTAAATTTTTACCAAATTGAGTTAATAGGTTATCTTGGCTAAAAGAGATAGATTCAAAATCAATTTGATTTAACATATTGTACAAAGTTAATTAGCTAATAATGACTGATAGTCCATGGACGGACAGTCCTGAAGTTTATATTAATTTATATGAAACAATCTATTAAAATCTTTTCGTTATTATATATTATATGCGTTACCACTACTACCACTACAAATATATGTTACGCAGAAAAGCCAAAGTGGAAAATATTGGAAAGATTGGTTAGAATTTATGCATAAAAAAAACAGAGAGCCGTATCTTTTCTCTTTATGTGGTTGTATTTGTGATAAGAGACAATAAGAGATAGGTGATATTGATATTATGGGAGAAATATACCATATACAAGTTCCTATTAATGATGATATACCTAATAGTTGGAAAACACATATATCTCAATGTATCGAAGACGTTAAACAATACGATCCATCAAAAGATTAGATTGACCTGCAGAAATAATTAATATGTGGGTTTTTGATTGTGCCATGGAAATTGGATAAAAAATACACTTTTCATCCAAAAGGACGATATGTATTCCAGAATAAAAGTGTTTATTTTGTATGCGTCGATATATTTGAGGATATAGTAACAAAAATGAGCAAGAGAGATTATACGAACTCATTTCACATAATTGAAAAATATGAAATAGTTTCCAATATAATAGATAAATTAGTTGCCGATGGAACTTTAGAAAAAAAGTAAGTCTCAACTATCCTGGGGTTCTTTGGAAGCATTAGCCATTTTATTTAAGGCACTTTCAACATCGGCGTTTTCTTTGAATTCCGATTTAACTTGCCTAATATTATCAATAAATTCTTCAGATTTTACATTTTCTATTGGTTCTACAGTTTTTATTTTGCTTTCTATAATATAAGGCTTAATAGATATATTCTCAAACATTAAAATTACTTTTTTAGATATGGTATTGCTGTCGGGTCTCTATCTATAAAATAAGGTATGGCTCTAGTTTTTATCCAAACATTATATAAATGATCTCTAAAATCCGCCAATATTGCATTAGGATAGTAAGTTAGCCTCAACAGTAAAACCTTCTGGAAATGCGACCATACACCTTCAATTGCATTTTTGTGAATTTTAACTGTAACTCTACCCAAATCTCTTTTTTCAAAAACAGCCTCACCACTTACATATTGACCGTGGCTGTGATTAACTGATAGTGATTATAAGCATTGGATATTGAATGATATGCTTTATGTTCGTCCGTTATCAAAACAGAATTATCTTGAACAGTTTTATAAATTTCTGTTTGTAAAGTTTTTGCCGTTGTGTTTTTAACTTTTATAATTTTAACTTTTTTTTGATGTTCTGCTTAATATACCTAAAGCAATTGTTTTTTCATAAACACCTTTTGCCTTAATTCTATCTTTCATATGTTTATTTTCTGCCTTGCCTCCCAAATAAGCCTCGTCAATTTCAACAATATTTCCCATCATATCTTCTTCTCTACCCTACATAACGATGCAAATACGATGCAACATAAACCAAGCACTTTTTTGAGTGATGCCGATGTATTTTGCTAATTGACAAGAAGATATACTTTTTTTAAGCGAAGTGAATAAATAAATTGCTATAAACTATTTATTTAATTGTATTTTTGAATTTTCAAATATAGTTCTTATTTTTACCGTATATTGTTTTTTACAATCTAAACAAGTATATACATTTCGTGTTATATGTTTGCAATAATTGTTACTTTTGCAATGCGGACAGATTGCATTATTTTTGCCCCATCTTTGTTCTGCATATCAATCAATGCAAACTTGCTCATTGCTAAATTTCTTTTGAAAATCTAATAAATTCATATATTTTTAACTTGATCTATATGCGTTAAGTAATATTTTTTTAATTGCCAAGTATTAATTATGTGTCAAGTATATTAATAAATATAAATATTTTATGCGAATAAAAAGCCAATTTCTAATAACAAAGCAGAATGACCATGAAAATCAATTTCAGCAGGAAGGCTATTAGCTATCGATGTATTGCGATCATTAAGCTTTGGAGTTCGATAAACAATAGCATAAATTATGCTAATTTTACGGGAAAGTCGGTGATTTAAATCCAATCCAAATTTCATGTAAGTTTCCATAGGCAAGGCTTGGTGTTTAATTATTTCGAATAGCGAATTGATATTTATATTAAACTTATCATTAATTATAAAATTAATACCCCCTCCAAATTCATAATGGTTATCTACGCCATCTGATGAAAAATTGCCATTATGACTTTCCCATCCAGTTGACATTCCATATGTTAAGTAAGGCTGCCAAAAATACTTTCTAGTTAAATAATAATTAGCTTCTACAAATAATTCTGGATGTTGCAATAAATTACCAGAGCCAGAAATATCATTAAAGTTATTGTAATAATTTGCAGGGATTAGGGAATGCTCATATCCTATAATTAAAATCCAATCTTTGACTGCGTAGCCACCAAAAATAGTCGTCACATTACCCAATGTTCTTAAGCTTTCATCTCCCGAATCTCTATAAGGAGCAAAAAGGTTTACTCCACTACTAAAGCCAAAAAATGGTCTACCTTCGTTATTATTTTTATCAAGTAAAGCAGAGGGTAATTCTACGTCCATTGCATTGGCATTAGCTATCAAAAATAATAAAAATAAAAAACGCATTAGGTATAGTTTTTAAATGTAAATTTTAAACTTTTTAGATAGCAGGATAAACCACGCTACCATGATCGCTATTTTTAATAACATCTATTTTAGAAATTATATTTATAATTATTTGGCAACTGAATATATGTTTCATAATCTACGTTATATGTTTTAAATGTTATATAATTTTTATCAGCATATTTAACAAAAGAGAAATTATTAAATGCAAATAAATAATATAAAAATAGATTCTACCCTTAATAACAATGTCAGGTCTGGAAATACCATAAAAATATTGTCATATTTTGCAGGCTAAGATATGTCAAATATTTGTTGTTTTTGGTTTGATTTTACTGCAACAAATGTGGTGA
>JANYEN010000077.1 GCA_025363115.1 Alphaproteobacteria bacterium
CAATTTTTGAATATAAACAAAAAAATTTAATAATTAAAAAATTAGCAGAAATGCTTGAAGAAAGAGAAAAATGGTATTGTCAAGCTGATTTTATAATCCAAATTGAAGACAATGAAAGTATTGACCAAGGTAGTCAAAAAATAAAAATGCTTTTAAAAAATATTTTTAATATCTAATTACCTGGGCAATAAATTTTTATAAAAAATCCATAATGCAAGTGTTCCACCGCAACTAAGCAAAATATAAAAAAATACAATATCTATATAATTTGTAGTTAATTGTAACAAACTTATTAAACAAATAAGACATGATATATTTGATATAATAAAATTAACTATTATAAAACGTGCAATGTTATTATTATTGACAATTAGCAAAGTTGCGTTAATAAATATGAAAATCGAAAAAGCTAAAATAAAAAAAATAATCATAATATTATTTCCTCAATTGCTGCACTGGGTTGATCTGAATAATCATTCTTGCATACAAAATGAACTAACATTTGGTTGTCATGAACTCCTATCACGATTGTTCCAGGGGTCATTGTAATTGCATTGGCACGCATAGTAGTAAGTAACGGATTATCTAGGTTTTTAAAATTTACCACTCCAACATGAGGATCAAGCAACATTTTATCTGACCAGATTATTTTAGTTAATTTAATACTTGTTACCCATATATCGTATAAAATTCTAACTATATAGCGGATTCCCTGAAATGAAATTTTTATTCCAAATAAAACTTCTAAATATTTTAATATTAAAGCTGAAAATAAAATAGCAATTAAACCACACAATAACAAAAAATTATCAAATATTTGAGAAAGAATAATCCATTGAATGGCTAAAAAAAATAAACAAAATATAACTTTATATGTATTTTTAAATAAAAGCACTTTTACAAAAAATAAATATTTTTATTCCGTTAACTTCATTTCAAAATCAGTTTTTTTTTGAAAGTCTAGTGGCAAGTATGGAATTACTCCTTTTGCTTGATCGTCAATTATTATTTTATCCATTCCATTAAATATTTCCTCAAGAGTTTCTATATAAATACGTTTGCGAGTAATATATTTGGCATTTTTGTATTGCTCATATACGCTATTAAACCTACTTACCTGACCTTCGGCTTTGGTAATAGTTTCTGTTGAATAGGCTTCCGCATCTTGTAAAACTTTTTGGGCATTTCCTCTAGCTTTAGGAGTAATATCATTTTTATAACTTTCAGCAAGATTTATTTCGCTTTCTTTATTTACTCGGGCTGTCTGAACATCTCTAAAAGCATCAATAACAGGTAATGGAGGGTCTGCTCTTAACATTTGCACTGCAATAATAGATACGCCACTATTATATTCATCCAGAATATTCTGTAAACTTTCTGCCGTAGAAGATTCTATAATAGCTCTACCTTTAGTGATAATATCAGCTAAAGTATTTTGAGCAACAACTTCACGGATCACGCTTTGCGAGACATCAGTTATTGTTTTAATAGGGTCTTTAACTCTAAATACATAATCTTTTAAATCTTTTATTTTCCATTGTATTTCAAAGTGCATATCAATGATATTTTCATCTCCTGTTAATATTAATCCTTCTTGAAGTCTATTTTTACCATCCGAAACCGCTAAGTAAAGACTTTTACTAGTAGTATCTATTTTAAAATTATTATCTATATTGGCTGAATCTATGCCTATTTTAAGAGTTCTAACTCGTGTTACCGTTTCTTTAAATAAATTTTCTACGGGGTAAGGTATTCTATAATGTAAGCCAGGACCAATAGTTCGATTGTATTTACCAAATCGAGTAATTATACCTTCTTGCTCTGGGGCAATCGTGAAAATTCCACTTAACAAATATAATAATATAGCACCTATGACTATCATTAAAATGGTTTTATTTGAGTATTTATCGTCATTGAAACCTAATGAACGCTTAAATATTTTCTGAAACTCTTTAAACTCGTAATTAGAATTTTTATTATTAGGGGTATTGGGCTTTTTTTCACGTAAAGGTTCTTTTTTAGGATTATCCCCAAAATTAATATCGTCCCACGGGTTTTTAGGCATTTTTTTATATAATAATTGAAAAAATAAAATAACTTAAAGAGGACGATTACGCCCTCCATAAAAAATTATTAGTTAACTGAATCAGCTAAATGTTTACCAACTTTAACAATAACCTTGTTTCTAGCGGCTATATCAATAGATTCTCCAGTTTTAGGATTACGACCTTTCTTAGCAGCCATTTTTCTAACTTTAAAATTTAAGACTCCAGCCCAAGCTATTTCGTCTTGATTTTTTAAAGCTTCAATAAAGACCTCTTTGCATTCAGTAAAAACATTTGTAATTGTAGATAAGGGTAATCCTGTTCTACGGGATACCTCTTTTAGCCAGTCTAATTTTTTCATAATGAAAACAAGTTAAAGTATAAAATCAATAAATTAGATAATTAAATAAATTAATTAACCTAAATAAGCCCTTCTTAAAGAGGTTTATCGTAAAAGCAAGTATTTTTTCTTTTTATTTTAATAATTAATTTATACTTGAAATAACTTGCTTTTTATAAAACCTTAATATTGATAAAATCAATACCATAAAATTACTATATGATCATTAAATGGTGATGTTGTTTAAAAAATACAAGTATTCAGTATTAAAGATAATAGTTTTAACGGCAATTTTGTCATCATGTGACTCTGGCTGTATTGAACCATACGATAATGGAAATTTACAAATCTCTGACGCTACTAAGATATATCCCGTTAATCCAGCAACAATGGCTGATAGTCAAACCTCATCTAATATTCCCATAGATGGCGAAAATTTAGGTATTATTACCCAAGATTATCAATTGCTACCTGGCACTACCAATGCGTCTGCTTTAACAAATTTATGGCAACCTATTAAATTTCAAAAACAAGGTATTTCTGCTCCTATTGTAGCATATGCAAATATGAATGTTACTATTAACGTTAGCGGATCGGTTTTACTTAATGGTTCTCAGGCTTTAGTAACCATTCCTGCAACATTTGATAAATTAACAAGTCCATCTAACGTAGATGAGTATTATTTACCTTTAGTTTCAGTACCGTTAACAATAGCGGGGGGTTCAGATGTTCAGTTTTCTATTTTAAATAGCTCCGCTCCTGCAGCCAGTTCTAGTTCCAGTTCTAGTTCCAGTTCCAGTTCCAGTTCATCTCCAGTTAACAGTATTCCCACATTTAATGGCGTTAATTTAACTAATGGTTTAGGGGCTTTTGCAGTTGTACAAAATCAATCAGGGGAAGCTATTTATGGAAGCCCTACCACATGGGCATGCAATAATGGCTTAGGGGGATCTAATACGGGAAATGGTGGCAATGTAATGAAATTCCTAAATACATGCGGAGGGTCGAATAGTTCAAATGGAGGAGGATATGATTATTTAACTGGTGATCCCATCAATATACCAGATGCTTTATGTGATCCCACTGCTTTATCTGAAAATGAATGCGTGGGTTTTTCTTACACTAATGCCACTCAAATACAAAGTGATTGGGCAGATTCTACCGCCATGTTTGGTCAAAAATTTCTTCCTACAATAAGGGGCAAATATTTATTTTATGGAATAAAATCAAATAACAATGCTTTACAGAGGGTGGCGAGTGGCGGTGAAGATATCGGAAGCTCCGTTAATGGCAGTGAGCATTATAATGGATTAGCTTTTACAGGAAGACCAGCTTATGATAGCGGGACTCATAATGCCTCTAACCGCGATTCAATTTTAAGAATCCACAATCCTTTTGTTTGGAATCCTGATTTTTCAATTTGTACTCACAATAGAAGTATAAATGGATGGGCAAGCTCTTCTGATGCCACTATAGCTACTTTTCCTGGTATTGGACCATTAAATCATACTTATTTTGGTAATAATCTAAGTTGCTCGGATCTAAATACTCGCTATAATATAAAAAATGTAGGTGCTAAATATGGAGGATTTGTTTATTCTCAATTAACAAACACTGATATTTGGTGGGGAACTAATAGTGGAAGAAAGGTTACTGGTTGTGATTCAACACCTCTAGATGCTTTTGATATAGATAATGATATTCCTGAAAATTCTTTGAGATCGTCAAATAATTCACCTACTTGTCATACTTCAGATGGAGATAGATCTGCTACTTTGTGTCAACTTTCTCCAGCTTCAGCACCATTAACAGCTGTTCATCCGCTACAATATTTAAAATTTGCTAATTTAGTGCCTGTTTCTTCCTATATAAACAGTAATAAAACTTCTGCTGGTATAGATGGCATGGAGAATTATCGAAATCCCAATTACTTGCAAAGGCAATATTGTCAAGCTAGCGTTAATATAGCAGGTCGCACATATAACTCCCAATTAAAAAAAGCTAATACTTGGGTAGCCACTGGTTATAAATTTAAAAAAGGAGATAATTTTTCAGTTGATGTTGATGGTCAATATTCTCAAAAATATGGTTTTAAAGGTAATATTAAAGGCGTAGGAGGCTTAGATTTAAGTTTTAATTTAACTTGTCGTACTGGTATTGGTTATCGACCAGAAGTATTAGATTTTTATCAAGACCTAGGTCGTAAAAATTGCCGTGCTAGCACTGCTTTTGCGGTTAGAGAAATACCATTTGTTTCTTGTTTTTCAAATTATCGCAGCGGTTGTTCTAATACCAGAGCTACAACTTCTCAATGCCTTACCTCTGCCACATACCCATCAACAATTGGCGGAGGTAGTACTGCTACCGTTGCAGTTGGTTCTTGTCAAAAATTAATTGCTGGTATTCCGTCTAATGGAGCAAATGGTTTACAACAATATACCCAGGGTCCATTACCTAATTTATTTGCATTAACCGATACTAGTCATAATTTTAATACCTTTGAAAATATTTACTTAAATAATTGCGGCGTATGTGTAAAAAATAATTTAACTGGAAGCGGAGGGTATTTACAATTTGACTCTACCGATAGCAATAATTTTAGTTGGAGAAATGACCCTCAAATTTTAACAAGTGAAAGCTGTTATGCTAGCGGTAATTATCAATGGCTTACTTCATATAAAGATACCAGTACCAATAAAATAATACAATACGTGTTTACCCCTAATCTTGTTTCAAGTTATTGTGATGACGACCCAGGTACGGCAGTGTCGGGTTCGGGTTCTTCTAATTTTTTAAGATCTTTAACAGCTTTAAATGCTCATCAAAGATATGATGCACAAACAGAATATGGATATATTTCTGGTGCGTCAGGTAGCGGTATTCCAGTTTCAACTTATATAGTGCCAAACAATTTAGATGGAGCTTCTATATCATTAGGAATAGCTGGAAATGGGAGAATTATTGAAAATATGTATACTGCAGCAGATGCTTCAGTAAATATTAATAATTATATGCAGGTATTAGTCCAGTCTGGAAAATCTACTACTGCAAATAATGTAGCTCCAGGTAAATATTTATTTTTTTATATACAAGAGTTTTCGACTGATCCAGCTACTGGGCAATATACAACAACCCCTAACCCCGCAAAGCACCCAACTCGTATTTTTGCCAATAAAACTCCAAATCAAATGTATGCTATGATGAGGCAAAATAACGCTTTTCCTATGTATGATTTTGTAGTACAAGATGGAATTACTAATGGTATGCCTAATGGTTCCGCAATTATTATTCCAGGTATTACAGGGGTGTTATGGGCAACAGTTTTGGATTTAAACATACCAATTGGAACCAGTGATCCCGATTATGGTGGGTATAATAAAGATAGAGATGGTTTAGCTATTATATATAAAAAATTGGTACCAGCAGGAACTGATCCAGGCGTAG
>JANYEN010000081.1 GCA_025363115.1 Alphaproteobacteria bacterium
TTTTTATACCCCAAATTGCTGTAGGTGTGTGCGATTATGTTGCGTCTTTTTTTGCTAAAATTGCAACTGGGGCAATGAAATATGAATTTGCACTATGTTTTTTGCCTCATTTAGCAATATTATTATTGTTATTGCTAGTTTTGAGTTATAAAAATTATGTTTAAATTTTTTCTGTGAAAAGAGATATAACGTAGCATAATGCTATCAAAATACAATATATTATAATCGTTATTGGTCCAAATTGAATATTAAAAACAAGAGATAGCACTGCCGATATATTCATAATAATAAAGCCTAAAAATATCGATAGATATATCATGCCTAATGGAGTTTTAGCAAAAAGTCGAGCTATTATTGAAGGCATTAAAACGGTAGCCGAAATTAATAATACACCAATTGCTCTAATGCTGATAGCTATAAATATTCCATATAAAACCATAAAAAATTGGTTTAATAAATTAGCATTTTTGGTACTAGATATAGCAAGCTCAGAGCTTATTATTCGCAATAAAAGAATTTTATAAAACTTAAAAGTAAAAATTATTAGCAAACCAGATATTAAATATAATAAAATCAAATCGAGGTTACTTATAAACATAATATCTCCAGAAATATACATCATAATATCAATTTTTTTGTTATAAAAACTACTAATAAATAAAGACATTGCTAAAAAGAAAAATGAAATTATTATAAGGATAGTATCGTAGCTATACAAAAAACTATATTTTTTAGCTATAATGCAAAACCCTAAAACAAAAATTATAGCAAATAAAATAGTAAACAATAAAATAGAGTAAGGCATAGTGGTATTGCAAAGAAAAGCCAAAGAAAGAGGAAAAAGCAAACTATGAGAAAAGGAGTGACCAAAAAAAGAGGTTTTATCCCACATTGAAAATGATCCAAAAATTCCAAAACAAATTGCTAACGGAGGTATGGCTATCAAATATAGATAAGCAATATTATTCATATCTGTAATAATTTGATAACTTGAGGAATAAAAAATATTCCGCATAAATTAATTATAGTACACAGATAAAACACAATTTTTTCAGAAGGATTAAGCTTTATTATTATATCGCTTGATTTTTCAAAATACATATTTTTTATAATGTTAAAATAAGCATAAAGCGAAATTATTATAGGAGCTATTACTATAAAAACTATAGACATGCTGGTAATTTGGATTAAATGAACAAAAATCAAAGCTTTGGCAACAAATCCAATAAAAATTGGTATTCCAGCAAATGATAACAATGAGCTTGATAAACAAAAGGCTATTAATGGATTATTTTTTGCAATACCATTTAAAATTGATAAAGGAGTTTTTTTAGTTTCAATATTACTTAATACAATTATTATAGGTATTAAACTTATTAAATATGAAAACATATAAAACAAACCAATTACAGAAGAACTGATTTGGAGCTCCAATATTTTTGTATTAGCATTAGATATAGTAGTTAGTGTGGCATAACCAATTTGAGCAATGGTGCTATAGGCTAAAAATCTTTTAATATTTTTTTGAGTAACCATAACGACAGAACCTATAAAAATAGAGGATAAACAAGCGCTAATAATCATACTTTCTAAAAATATTCCATATCTGCAATCGGCAAATATAGCGACTATTTTGCCTAATATAACTAGAAATGCAATTTTTGGCATAATCGATACAATACCAATTAATCGATAACTTAAAGAAGAATATATATCCGATATCCATAAGTGAAAAGGTGCTATAGCTAATTTAAAAAATGACCCAGAAACAATAAAAATGACCCCAAAAATGCCCAGCATAATTTTATATTTTGGCATTAATGTAGATAATTCTGTTAATTTTTTAAAATCTATAATTCCAAATGCACCATAAATATAGGATATTCCTAACAAAGTTATAGCCGAAAATATTGAACTTAGAATAAAATATTTAATATTTTCGGATATAGTTTCTTTTTTATTGTTACAAAGAGAAATTAATATGTAAAACGAAATAGATTGTAATTCCAAACCAATATAGAAAGAAATTAGATTTGTTGCATAAATTATTTGATATACTCCTATTAACATAAAAATACATAAAAAAATATTTTCTAATTGATTAAAAATATTATTATCGGCATTTTTTTTGTTAAAATACAAAATAGATATTATAAAAGTTAAAGTGGGTAATAAAATATAGTTATTATATAATGCCCATAATAAAATTAATAACCCACAC
>JANYEN010000042.1 GCA_025363115.1 Alphaproteobacteria bacterium
GTAATATTATATCAAATAATACAGGGGCTTATACTTTAAACATACGTGCAGAAAAACCCGAATCTCAAATATCTATATTGGGTAATACAGTTATAGCCTGGCTGATAAAACAAGTGGAAACAATATTTTATGGCGAGCCAACCACTCCTGTATGTACTACCATTTATACCCCCAATCCTGCTCCTGCAGTTTCTACGCAATCTTATGTTGCAAATACTATTGCCACTCCAGCGTATACACCCCAGTATTGCAAAGCAAACAATACAATGACTACGACGGAAATAATTCCTACTGCATTAGCAAGTGCTACCGTACAATCCCCATCTTCTTATCAATGTGCCCAATCTGGGTCTTCTTATTCATGTCAATTAAATATTAATGGCGTACCAGTCGCAGGATCTTCTCAGTCTGTTCCAATGATTGCATTAAGATATGGTGGTTGTTCAGCCGGAGGTTCATCAAATAGTCAAGTTTGTGGAATATATTCATTTAATCAATCTAATAACGATTTAATGGGATGTTTAAGAACAGATTATTCTAATACAAGTTGTTGGACAAATACCAATAGCTCACAAACAATTTCGGGACCATATACGTATATTTTAAATAACGATATGGTTCCAGGTAATATAATGCCACTTTGCGATACAGGTAGACCATATAAGTCTTATAGCAATTGCAATACTGTAAATAATAAAAAATTATGCGATGTAAATCGAGATTGCTTTCCTAATCAGGGCATGACTTATAGTCAGAATCAAATTGAGGTTCCAGTTTCAATAGCACAAGGTAGCGATTCAGGAAATAGTCCCGCTAATGACTCTATATTATCAATAACTGGATGTGCTCCTGTTGCTAATAGAGATGTTTCTACTGCTTTCTGCCAACCTGACAGTATTGATCCAGGTTATCAAAAATGTATTCTTGGTGCTCCCGCTATGACTACTTGCAGAACTTGCACCCGACCTAATATCTCTGGTGTACCTCTTACATTATTAAACGTTAATAATATCGGACATGGGTGCACTGGTACAACCGATACTTATTTTTATTGCGATTTAGCAACTACTAATGCTTGCGGGGGAACCAGTCAGCCAGACATAACGTTTCCTTCTGGAGGAAATTCAATAACAATTTGCGACTCCTCAAGCGTTAATATTCCAGCTCTTATTGCTCATAATAACAATGTATTAGTAGCTACTTGTGCGCCATATTTAAATGCACAGTCTTTGGCGGTTATTTCTCCTGCTGGAGCCAGCTGTCACCCTTTTTTAACACAATACGGAGTAAATATGGGTAGTATTACCTTATTCACAGAACAAATTGCTTATTATACATTTTTTACTTCCAGCCTTAATCCTCCCTATACCATCAAATTAACCGCAGATGATTCTATAAGCGTATTGTTAAATAATAGTGGATCTGAAATTACGGGACCACACGGATACGGTATAAATCCCCCAGGCGGAGATATAGCAAATAACACGGGCTGTACTAGTGTGGCACAAAGTAGCAATATTACCCCCTTACTTGGAGCAAATGTCTTCAGAGTAAAGTATGTAAATTGGATAGGTATTATGTCTTTTGCTGTAACGATAGAAGATAGAAATGGAAATTTTGTGTTTTCTACTCTTCCAGTACGCACTCCATCAGGTAATGGACTATTTACTGGATGTCCTGATAATGATACCACTTGTGGTTCTACATGCTATTGTGGTAGTCTATGCCAATTAGCTTTAGGTAACAGTGGTTTTGTTGCTGGTTATAATAGCCTTATTGCTGCAAATAATCTGCTTATTGCCAGTATTGCTAATGGTAACATTGGCACGCGAATTGCCGTTCCATTAACATCGTCACCTCTTCCTCTTAGTCAATGCACTATAACAAGGCAATGCAATTATCAGCCTTTTACTCCCACTATTCCCCCTACAGCTACTCCTCCTACAACTCTTATAAAATCAGATGTTTATACCGCTACTCAACAATGCACAAGCGATTTTAATTGGACCAATGGATTAATATACCGGTTAGTTACAATGTTTACTACAAATCTAGGATTAATAGCATGTTTTTATATAGCTATTATACTCTATATTACATTAAGAGGTTTGGCTATCTTTTTAGGTCAAGAAACAATAAATGTACGTGATTTATCCAAACAGATGATCCAACTTGGTTTGGTTTTGATGTTTTTTTCTCCAAATAGCTGGAATTATTACCAAACTTTTATAATATCCTTTTATGTTCATTTTACTCAAGGGTTAGATACAATGATCGCTGGAATTGTAATGCCAAATATAACTCAAAATGGTACTAATTTATTTGGTCCAGTTGACGCAGTTCTAGATATCACGCTTTTAAATGAAAATAATTGGAAACGTGCCTCAGCAATATTGTTTAGCACTTGGTATGGCTGGATTATATTCGCAATTTATACAGGTTCTATATTTACTTACATAGTAACTGCTTTTAAAGCTCTTTCTATGTATTTATCAACCATTATAATGTCTTCTCTATTTTTTTGTTTAGGTCCTATTTTTTTTATATTATTATTATTTGAAGAAACTAAACCATCTTTTAATATTTGGAAAAATCAAATAATTGCAATGGTGGCTTCTCAGGCTTATCTGTTTGCAACGTTAGCTATTTTTAGTTATTTATATTTGGGTGTAATAAAAGGTATGCTATACTTCAAGATATGTTTTAAATCTATTATATCAATTCCAATTGCCGATATCACTATTGTTGGTTGGTGGAAAATTGCTAGCAACACTTTACCTGACGCTCTTCTTTATAAAATTGGTACAAATGGCGCCCTTCTTCAATCTTATGATAGCAATATGCCTAGCTTTGCAGTAGTTGTTCTATTAATGTTTTTAATTGCTCTTTTTGAAAAATTTATACAAAGCCCGTTAGTAGGAGGAAAAGGAGGAATGGAGATAGCAGATGCTCCTGTTATTTCTGGAGCATTTAATAAGCTTTCAGGTGCAGTTAGAGGTGCTACTATTGGAACCATTATGGCTCCATTAACAGCCGTAGAAAAAGGCTTAAGTAAACTTCCAGGTGGAGATACGCTGGTTAATAGATTGGGAATAGGCGATCAAACGAAAAAATTATTATCAGGGCAAGAAACAAGTGCCGCCGAAATATCAAAGCCTTCGGAAAATAAAGGAATATTAAGTGATAGATTTGCAAATAAAATAGGACAATATTTAGGGAATAAAGCGGGAGCTAAATTTGGTGCTAAATATACAGACCCCACACCAAACACACCAGTAACAACACCAACTTCAAGTGCGCCATTAGCAACTACAAACTCAACTACTACAATCAACCCAGTTTCAAGTACGCCAGCAGCACCAACCAATCTGGCTACTTCAGGAAATTCTATTCCAAGTTCATCACCAGCAACAGCTAATCCTGCTGCTTCAACTAATCCTACTCCAAGTGCACCGCCAGCAACAGCAAATCTAGACGTTGCTCGAGGAGTTCCTTCTTCTAATCTTTCTGAAATGTCTCATGACGAATTTACCAAGAAAATGAAAGACGATCTTGCTAATTCCCATAAAGTAATGGCCGATATTACTACTTCTCGTATGGATCCAGATTTAAAGCAAGTTTTCAAAGACGGACTTTTAAATGACATCTATAATCCAAAGAAATAAATTTTATTAATTCCTTGAAAATAAAAAACTTAATACCTATTAGGGGTATATAGAAATAATTAATCTTAAAAGTATATGCAATCATTTTTTAGTAGAGTTGCTACAGGTTCAAACGTTGCAACGTCTTTTAACCAAGATTTACGTAAATACATGCTTGGAATTTATAATTATATGTCTATTGCTCTAGCTTTAAGTGCTTTTGTCGCTTTTATTGCTATAAAAACTGGAATAACAATCGCTATAATGAGATCTCCATTAGGTATAATAGTATCTTTGGCTCCATTTTTTTTGGTTATGTATATGAGCTTCAAAATGCAGTCTTTACCTTTTGCTTCCGCAAGAAATTTATTTTTAATTTTTGCTGCTTTAATGGGAGTTTCTCTGTCTACCCTGGGCGTTATGTTTAGTGGAGCTGAATTATCTAGGGCATTTTTTGCTACTGCAGCAATGTTTTGTGGTATGAGCCTATACGGATACACTACAGGTAAAGATTTATCATCTATGGCTTCAACTGCTATTATGATAGTATGGGGATTAATTGTAGCCAGCTTTATTAATATGTTTATGCATAGCTCAGCATTACAATTTCTAATTTCATTTATTTCTGTAATTGTATTTGCATTACTTACCGCATATGATGTTCAATCTTTGAAAAATTTATATTATCAAGTTAGCGGTAGACATGGAGATGAAATAAGCAAAGTTTCTCTTTTTGGCGCTTTAAAGTTATATATGGATTTCTTAAACATATTTATTAACTTACTTTATTTATTTAGAGCAATGCGTGACGAATAATAATTCATTTTTATAAATTTTAATTATTACTATGACAGCAGAGCCAAAAGCCAAAAAAAAAATAGCCCTTTTATCTAACTTTCATCCTTCTTATTTAGTGGATATTTTGGATAAATATGTAGTAGGTCAAAATGAAGCTAAACGCGCCATAGCAATTTCATTGCGCAACAGATATCGTAGAATGGCCATAGTAGATGAAGATTTACGTCGAGAAATTATACCAAAAAATGTACTTTTGGTAGGTCCGACAGGTGTAGGAAAAACAGAAATTGTTAAAAGAGTGGCAGATGTTCAAAATGCACCCTTTATAAAAGTAGAAGCTACTAAATTTACCGAAATTGGCTACGTAGGAAGAGATGTGGAATCTATTATAAGAGATTTAACTGATAAAGCATTTCAAATGGTACGTCAAAAGTATAAAATGAAAATGATAGAAGGTGCTAAAAAAATAGCTGAAAAAACTATTATTGAAGCTATTATAGGTAAAAATGCTTCCAAGGAAACTTATAAATCTTTTTTAGAAAAATTACGCAATCACGAACTTGACGATACTGAAATTGAAATTGAAGTAAATCAAGATAACTCTTCAATGAATAATTTCAATTTTGATGTTCCAGGAGGAAACGCCGTAGTTGGAATGATGCCAATAGGGGATATATTTTCTAAAATTACTGGAGGGGATAAAAAAACAAAAGTTGTCACTGTAAAAGAAGCAATAGTAATATTAATCGATGACGAAAGTTCTCGCCATTTAGATGAAGTAAAAATTGGTGCAGAAGCAGTTCAATGGGTAGAAAATGACGGAATAGTTTTTATTGATGAAATTGACAAACTTATTAGTAAGCAAAATAATTCTTCCCGGGGTGAAGTTTCGCGAGAAGGAGTGCAACGTGATTTGTTGCCTATAATAGAAGGAACTGTAGTACCAACCAAATATGGATCGGTAAAAACCGATCATATGTTATTTATTGTATCGGGGGCGTTTTATGCAGTAACAGTTGGAGATATGTTGCCGGAATTGCAGGGGCGTCTACCAATTCGTGTTTCATTAAAAGCTTTAACCGAGGATGATTTTTATAAAATATTGACCGTGCCAACTTATAACCTAGTAAGACAATATACCGAATTATTATTAATTGATAATATTGAATTATTATTTGAAAAAAGCGGATTGAAAGAAATGGCTAAAATTGCAGTTGAATTAAATAGTCTTTTTGAAAATACTGGCGCTCGGAGGTTGCATACTATAATAGAAAAGGTGGTAGAAGAAGTTAGTTATAGCAGCAAAAGTGACAGCAAAAAGAAAAAGGTAAATATCGATAACGAATATGTTAGAAAAGCATGCGAAATATTATTTGATAACAATGGTAATAACCCTAAAATGTTTATTTTATAATATATATTAAGATTTATTTTAAATAAAATAACTAATGTTTTACAAATTCTTTGAAGGCATAGGAAAAATATTATTAAAAAACAAATAACATTGGCATATTAATTATTTTATTTACATTCTTATTAAATAATGTTATTTATTTAAAATATGTATTTTTTATTTTGTTCAGGTGCTGAATATTTAAAGGCAGAAATTATACAACGTGGATTTAAAATTTTAGACGCTAAAACTCAGCGTTTTGCTAATGGTGAAATATCTTTTTCAATTGGACAAAATATAGATCCTATGGAATCAGTTTGTGTTTTGCAATCAGTAACTTTAGGTAATGTAAACGATTATATTATAGAATTATTATTAGCTTTAGATGCTCTCAAACGAAGTGGTATTGTTAATATTGATATTGTTTTACCTTATATGCCTTACGCAAGGCAAGATAGACCTATGGAACATGGTTATTGCGTTGGAGCAAAAGTAGTTACCAATTTATTAAGTCAATATAATCCTCGTACAGTTAGCACTATTGATATTCATAACGATAGAATAATTGCTTTTATGGATAATGAAATGGTCAATATTTTATCTGACACTATTTTTAAAAATGATATACAGAAATCTTTTCCAAATATTAGCCAGGGCGACGTAATTTTTGTTTCTTTAGATATTGGCGGGGCAGTAAGAGCTCGAATATTTGCCGATTTTTTTGGCACAGAATATGCGGTTGTAGATAAACGTAGATTGGTCAACGGAAAAGTAGAATCCACTCGAGTTATTGGAGATATTGGGCAAAAAACTTGCATTATTGTAGACGATATGGTGGACAGCGGAGGGACTTTATTTAGAGGATCAGATTTATTAATAAAAAGTGGTGCTAAAGAAGTTTTTTGTTATATTACGCATCCTGTTATCAGTGATCCCAAAAAATTTTCTCAAGATCTTTTGGATTCAAAAGTTAGCAAACTAACGGTTAGTAATACTATGAATAACATTTTGGTGCATCCTAAAATAAAGTATATACAATGTATAGATAGCATAATAGAAAGCGTTGTCAACCATGCTAGATAATTATGTTAAAAATTATTTTTACTGATGAAAAATTAAATTTAGCAATAGCGGAATTTAGTCTTTATATTTCATCCGAAAAGCAATTGGCTAAAAATACTGTTTTAAGTTATCGCAATGACATAAAATGCTTTTTTGAATGGCTAAAATTTTTTATAAAAAAAGAACCTATTTTAACCGATTTGAGCAATCTTGATGTTAATAATCTGAGGGCTTGGCTAAGTTACCGAATCAATAATAAAATTACTCATCGCTCTAATGCACGAGCTATAGCTGCTTTAAAAAGCTTTTTTGAATATTTAAGCGATAATAAAATTATTGAAAATAAAGCAATTTTTAGTTTAAAAAAACCCCGATTACCAAAATTATTACCCAAAGCAATAAGCAATGAAGAAGTTCAAAAAGTTTTAAACATATTACAAGAATCATCAAATAAAGATTGGCAAAAATCAAGAGATATAAGCTTATTTATCCTTATTTTTACTACAGGCTTAAGAATATCCGAAGCTTTATCTTTAAAAAGAAAAGACATTGAAAATGAAATTTTGCAAATAAAAGGAAAAGGCAATAAGCACAGAATTGTTCCGTTGTTGCAAATTGCAAAAGACAACATCTTTAAATATTTGTCCCTATGCCCATTTGTTATTATGCAAGAAGATGCTCTTTTTGTTAGCAATTTAAATAATCCTTATTATCCAAGGGCCGCTCAATTAAAAATGCAACAAATACGCAATGAATTTGGATTTATTAATTTAACTCCTCATACTTTAAGACATTCGTGTGCTACTGCTTTGTTGGAATCCAGCAATGAATTACAAAAAATACAACGTTTATTAGGGCATTCAAGTCTTTCTACTACTCAAATTTATACAAAAATTACCAAGGAAAAACTTTTGGCATCTCTACCTGATGAATAAATTAATACATATTTTATAATCAAAACATTTAAATTTAATATAGTCTTAAGTTAAAAAATAAATTGTAAAATAAATAAAATTTTTATAGAATTCTAAAATTAAAAACCGAAAAATAATAACTTTTTAATTTATGATGAGAGAGGCAATTCCAGAAAGTTTTAGCGATCAATCACCATCTTTAATAAGACTTTTCCAAGCTATTATGACAAGTAATATTGAAGAAATAGAGCTTTTATTGAAAAAATCTAGTGCAAACATAAATGATTCTTTAAGGCAAAGATTTTTAATTTCGGACAATTTTTCTAGTAAATTTAAAGATATAACAGATTGTTTATATCAAAATCAACAATATTTAATTAAAACTAAACGTAATTATGATATTGGATGGAACTATGATAGTAATTATAATATTGAATGGAATCCTATATTATTTGCTATTCTTCGAGGAGATTTGTTGCTTGTTAAGCTTTTGATAAATTATGGAGCAAAACTTCAGGGCAAAGATCAGGATGCTATTTCATTTGCAATATTAAATCACAAAGATGATATAGCTAAATTTATGTTGAAAGAAAAATCAAATTTATCATTACTAAGTAAGTTATTATGTGATGCAGCAAAAGTAGATAATATTAACATAATGCAGTTTATTTTAGATAGTAATTCTAATGTAAATGTAAAACTAGCTTTAAAAACTGCTATTTTTAATAATAAGGATTTGTCAATTGAAGTTTTATTACCTTATGCAAATGATTATATTGATATTAGTAATAATTTAATTAAAGCTATCAAGAATAATAATTTAAATAACAATGCAATTGCTTTGCTTTTAAAAACAAAATTAACCTCAGAAGCTTTATCTTTTATAGCTAAATACCTTGTAGGTAATAATGATATCGCAATGATAAAAAATCTTTTAAATGTTCAATCTAGCGTAATACAAAAAGAATTTTGGGAACATATTATTAAGGAGTTAGCTTTATTAGACAATAAAGAAATTATTGATTTAGTTTTGCATAAATATCACGATATTACTTTATACCTTGGATTAAAAGAAGCTGCATTAGTCGGTAATGTGAATACAGTATTATATATAATAGAAAAAGCCGAAACACAATTAAATAGTGAAAATTTTATGTCATTATTAATGGCAGTAAGTATAGATTTAAATACTAAAATGAGTTGCTATGAGTTAGGCTTTCGTAAGCTGGGTCAGCTTGCATATGATCGTAATACTAAAAAAGAAATTTTACAAATATTGCAAACAGAAATTGATAATAAAAAATTGCAAGAACCAGATTATCCCACAGATACTGATTTGCTAGACAGTTCTATGGCAAGTGCTATAAAATCTGGCGATACAGTCAGGCTTAAAAAATTGATAGCAGATGCAAAAGAAAAAAATATACCAGTTTCTTTGCAACATTTATTTAATCTAAATAAGTCAATAATATCTTTTAAAAAATTACCGCCAGTATATGCAAGTGTTGAAGAAGCTAATAAAAAAATGGATTCTTATAAAGATGAAGGTAGGGCTTTTAATGAAGAAGGACACAAAATTTATGGAGAAATACTGTCATTGTTGCAAGAAAAAATACAGCATTGCGAACATAATAGTAGCAAATTAATGCCCGCAAGAAGAGGCGAAGGTCATTCACATTAGTAATTTAATCGATGAAAAGTATTTTTTCTTCTATAGAAATTAGCAAAAATGACCAACAAAAATTATCAGACTTGCTATGTGGCAAAGAGCCAACAGTGGCTAATTTATTACTAAATATTCCAGCAAACTATGAATTTGCAACAAAAACTAGCCATATTAATAATGTTGAAATTGGTAGCAATATTATAGCAAATGTAACGGTTGAAAGGCATATTGCGGGAGCAAAATTTGGACATAGGTTTAGCAAAAAACAGGTTTATAGCATTGTAGTAGTAACCGATGATGGAATGCCAATTACCTTGGTGTTTTTTAAGATATTTCCTGCTCAAATTCAAAAAATGGCAGTTGGCACGCGGCATGCAATAAAAGGTAAATTAGAAGCTTTTGGCGCTACTTATAAAATTATGCATCCAGTTGTTTCGCAAGTTGAACAAAAGCCAATAGAAAAGCCCGAAGAATTTAAATTGCAAACAGAAGAAGCTGACCAAATGGTAATTCGTCCAGTTTACCGAATGTTAGCCGATCTTTCGCAAAATAAAATATATAAAACTTTGCAAAAAGCTTTAGATTTATTGCCAAATATTGACGTGCCTGAATGGGGTGGTCTAACAATAAATAAATTTGGTTGGAGCGATTTTAAAACATCAATTACAAAAATACACCGCCCAACCAATGCCGATGATATTGGAATAAATTCCATTTTTAGAAAACGTTTAGCATATGACGAGTTATTAGCTTCACAGCTTTCATTGCAAATTGCCAGAAGTAATGTAGAAATAGAAAAGCATATAAAAATAGTTGGTACAAAAATAATAACTAATCAGCTTTTAGCACGCTTGCCATTTAAATTAACCCATTCTCAAATTGAAGTTCTGGCTGAAATTGAAGCCGATCAAGCAAAAGAAAAACGGATGTTTAGGTTATTGCAAGGTGACGTTGGTAGTGGTAAAACTTTAGTATGTTTAATTGCTTGTTTAAATGCAATCGAAGCAGGATATAAAGCCGTTATTATGGCACCAACAACTATTTTAGCCATGCAACATGCCAAATGGATAAACGAAATTTTATTTGGCTTAAATTTAAATATACAATTACTAACCAGCCGAACCACGGCAAAACAATATAAAGTACTGCAAAATCAGTTAAAACAAGAACAAATTGATATTTTAATTGGTACGCATTCGGTAATAAACGAGGCTTTAGAAATGCCAAATTTTGGTATAATAATTGTAGACGAACAACATAGATTTGGCGTTAAGCAACGTTTGGCATTGTTTAAAAAATGCCCCTTTGCAGATATTTTGATGATGACGGCAACTCCAATACCCCGAACACTTGCTATGATGAATTATGGTGATATTGATATTTCAATAATAAAATATAAACCTTCAGATAGAAAGCCAATTGATACCAGAATTATTTCTATAAATAAATATAACGAAATTATAATATCTTTTAAAAGAGCAATAGAAAATGGCGAAAAAATATACTGGATTTGCCCAATGATAGAAGAAAGCGAAAAAGATGATTTTGCAAATACCAGAATAAGAAAAACCCAATTTGAAGATTTTTTTGGATGCGATAAAGTAGGTATCATACATGGAAAAATGAAAGAAAAAGAACGTGATGAAATTTTAATTAAGTTTTTATCGGGAGCAATAAAAATTTTAGTAGCTACCACGGTGGTTGAAGTGGGGATTAACGTTCCTGACGCCACAATTATTGCTATAGAACAAGCTGATCGTTTTGGATTATCTCAATTGCATCAATTGCGTGGGCGAGTTGGCAGGTCTGATAAACCTTCTTATTGCATGTTAATTTATGATAACAATATTACATTTAATGGTAAAAAAAGATTAAAAGCCATTAAAGATACCGAAGATGGCTTTGAAATTGCTAAACAAGATTTAGAAATTAGAGGAACTGGAGAATTAATCGGTACTAAACAAAGCGGTTTTGGTGATTTTAAAATTGCTAACTTAGCACACGATTTAGATTTATTGCAGTATGCAAGCTTTGATGCTAGGCTTGCTATGAAAAATATAAACAGCGAGAAATATTTAAATTTATTGCAATTATTTGGATATAACGAGGCTATTGAATTATTAAGAGGATGAATATTTACTACAGACTTTTAAATTAGATTTATTTTAGTAAAAAATTTATTATTAGCTTGTGTTATAAAATTT
>JANYEN010000089.1 GCA_025363115.1 Alphaproteobacteria bacterium
GATAAAAATTTTCAGATTTTATTCGATTATCATTTTTTTATTTAGTCTTATTACATTCTCTGCATAAAAGCCATTTTTAACCAACCCCTGATACCACAAAACTTCATAGAGCAAACAACTTAATAGTTCGCAGTAAGGTGTGTATTATTTGTGGGTTTTTGCGCATATATTTCTTATTGACTTTATTTAAAAAATAATTACTAACGGTTGAAAACTTTTTAATATAATGATTTAAATGATAGAAGCAAAACTTTCAGCAAATAAAACTAAAATTGATATTATTGGAGAAAAAAGTAAAATTAACCAAGGAGTAGTGGGGCGATTAATTTCGGATGGCATCATAACTCAGGATCAACTTCAGGTTGCGGTAGAAGAGATGAAAAATAGTCAAGATTCTGGCACTGAAACTATAATTGAAATATTGGTAAAACTAGGATTTGTTTCTGATAAGACCGTCCTAGACATTGTAAATCCTCATAATCAAATAAAACAAATAAATTTGATGGAAAGAGTTCTAAATCAAGATATTGTCAAAAAATTGCCTAGACAATTTGCCATTCTTAACAAAGTGGTTCCTATCGACGAGGATGGTGAAACCGTCACAATAGCTACCGAAAATGTTGCTAATGTTATTATAATAGATAAAGTAAAAAAGTATTTTGATTATAAAAAAGTTAAAGTTGTTCATGCAAGCGAAGAACAAATAACAAAAGTAATCGACAAATATCACAAATATTCACTAAAAATGTCGGATATTGTAGCTGAAATTGAAAATTCGGATGTGCTAAATAAAACTTTTTCTGAAGTTGCTAGTTACAAAGACCCAATTGTAAGATTGGTAGATGCTATTATGATAGAGGGAGTATCCAGTGACGCTTCTGATATACATTTGGAGCCAGAAGAATATTTTGTAAGAATAAGATGTAGAATTGATGGTGTTTTGTCAACTAAATTTAGTTTTCATAAAAAATATTGGTCCCGGGTAGTAGGACGTATTAAGATTATGTCAGGTTTAAATATTGCTGAATTTAGAAAACCTCAAGATGGAGGGATGTCTATGGACATAAATGACAAAAAAATAGACTTTCGTGTATCCATGATTCCTACTACTCATGGTGAAAACGTTGTGCTTAGAATTTTAGATTGCAGTAAATCTATTGTAGATTTAAAAGAACTTGGTTTTTCGGCACATAATTATAAATTGATGCAATTAGCTTTAAAAAAACCTGAAGGTATTATAATTTTAACGGGACCTACAGGAAGTGGAAAAACAACCACCTTATATTCATTAATTAACAGTATTAATAACCCTTCAATTAATATTATGACTTTAGAGGACCCAATTGAGTATTCTTTGCCTTTAATAAGACAGACTCAGGTTAATATTAAAGCGGGTTTAGATTTTGCAGCAGGTTTGCGTTCTATTTTAAGACAAGATCCTGATGTTGTAATGATAGGAGAAATTCGTGATTTTGAAACTGCTGATATTGCAATTAAAGCTTCACTCACGGGGCATCAAGTTTTTTCTACTTTGCATACAAATGATGCAATTAGCGGAGTAGCTCGTCTTATTGATATTGGAGTGATGCCTTTTTTGATTGGTAGTGCTCTTAGCTCCGTTATTGCTCAGCGTTTAGTTCGTAAACTTTGTTTGGTTTGTAAAAAAAGCTATGTGTCCAATATTTCGGTTACTAATACTTTTAATAAAGTCTTAAGAAAAGAAAATAAAAGTTATAAACTATTTAATGCGGTAGGTTGCTCAGCTTGTTTTCATACTGGATATAAAGGAAGAACTGCTTTAGTTGAGGTATTTTATGTAAATAAAATTATGGCTGCACACATTACTGAAAATAAAAATTATGAATTTTTATATAAAGCTGCCCTTGATAATGGTTTTGTTACAATGCAAGAAGATGGAATAAAAAAAGTTATTAATGGAGAAACTTCTTTTGACGAATTAATCAATAATATTAATATGAACGAATATATCGATCATACTTAAATTGTGTTTTAAAAATCTATTTTAAAAAATAGCTTTTTATTTTATTATCTTTTTGTCTTTTAAAGATAATAAATAATAATATGTTTACCGTAGCCATTATAGGCAAGCCAAATGTAGGCAAAACTACTCTTTTTAATAAATTAATCGGTAATAAAGTTGCCATAACACATAACTTGCCTGGAATAACAAGAGATAGAAAAGAATTTGAGTGCATTATTTCGGGAATGAAAATAAGATTGGTGGATACCGCTGGATTAGAAAATTATAAAACTGCCAATGAAATTGAAAAGCAAATGCTGGAGCAAAGTTTTTATGCTATCGATGGGGCAGATTTATGTCTTTTTATGATTGATGGAAAAAATGGCATAACCAATGAAGATATTAAGTTTTTACGATTATTACAAAAAAAGAAGGGAGATAATTTTATAATGCTAATAAATAAAGCAGAAAATATTAATCCTGATAATTTAGATAATGAATTTTATAAACTTGGTGTAAAATATTTTATTATAATTTCGGCCGAACATGGCATTGGTATGCACGATTTAATTATGGCATTGACAGAAAAATATGCTGAATATATTGATAAATTTGGTGAAGTTAATATTGAAAATAATAATAAATTATTGCAAGTTGCAGTGGTTGGCAGACCAAATGCTGGTAAGTCAACTTTTATTAATAAAATTACCAATTCTAACAGACTAATTGCTACCTCTATTGCGGGTACTACTCGCGATACCATACCAGTAAATTTTATCTATAAAAATCAAACTATTAAAATTATTGATACGGCTGGAATACGTAAAAAAATGAATATAGCCGATGAAATAGAAGAAATGTCGGTGGCTGAAAGTTTTAGAGCCATAGATTTTGCTCATGTAGTAATTTTATTAATAGATGCAAATTCGCCATTTGACAAGCAAGATGTAGCTCTTGCGGCAAGAGTTGTTGAAGAGGGAAGAATTTTGTTAATTGCTATAAATAAATGGGATTTAATAGAAGAAAAATTAAAAAAAGCTTTTATAAAAGAAGTTATGGCATGGTTTGAGCAACATTCTCGCATTACCAATTTAGGTTCTTTTTTTACTCTTTCTAGTTTAAATGACAACGATTTACATACTATTTTAGATGAAGGAATCATTAGATATGAAAAATGGCAAACTAAAATTCCTACTCATAAACTTAATGAGTGGCTTGCTTTATTAAAAGAAGAAAATCGAGCATTACCAATGATTGGCGCTAAACGCTTAAAGCTAAAATTTATAAATCAAATACATATTCGCCCTCCTTATTTTATGATTTCTAGTAATTTTACCGAGGTGCCAGATAATTATATATCTTTTTTAAAAAATCAATTAACTGATGCCTTTAAATTACAGGGAATTCCAATCCGGATAGGTTTTAAAAAAGCAAAAAATCCTTTCGATAAAAAATAGCTTTTAAATTTTATTATTATATAATTTGATTAGATTATGTTAAATACAATCTTAATTATATATTAATTTGTTTTTTGATAATGATCAATTATTCCCAAAGAATTGACCAAAGAATTTTAGCACAAGTATTAGCTGAGGAAATTAATAGTTCAAACAAATTAGAACAATATCTAAGCAAACAAAAAGATATTCTTCAAAATATTAATGAATCCAGTATGCTACAAGATTTATTATTAATGAACAATGAAAATCAAGTTTGCTATAATAATTTATATGAAATTGAGCAAAAAAAGAATAATATTTATCAGGAATATTTAAAATATAATCATCTATCGGATAATCTAGAAGCAAGAAAAAAATTTGAAATGGAGTGTTTTAATGCCTTTATTAAGTTTTATCCCAAACAAAAACAAGAAGCTATCGAATATGGTAAGCAAAAAATACAAGATCTTTGCGATTCAAAAAACGTTATACATTCAAATATAAAAACTCAATTAAAAGATGATCCATTGTCTTGTGATAAGAAAAGATATACTACCAATGGATTATTAACTTTAATTAATATATCTTTTTTGCTTACGGGATTTACCTCGATTGGTTATGGGTCCTATAAAGGATTTTCACAAGCTAAAAGCGACCTCACAATATTATTTAACGCTATTACAAATGGCGTGTCAGAAATTGGCACTCCCTATCAAGGAATTTTTAAAGAATTTGGCTACATATTTAAAGCTCTGGGAATTATCGATACAATAAGTCCAGCAGAAAATAAGCACATAAAGCAAGCTATAAAATTATTTACCAATATTAATCAAGTTTCTTCCGTGGTAAACCCTCAAACTATTATAGATCGATCGACTAATGTTGCTTCGACTGGAATTGCAACTGGGGGCGTATTATTAGCTTTTAGTGCTCTTTCTGCTTCTATATTTCCTTCCATTATTAAGTTTTGGATTGATAAAAAAAACACAAATAACGTTGAATCTAGAATTAATAATCTTAGTGAAAATTTAAACAATATATTAACTAATTCAAGGCATTCTGAAGATAAAACAGTTTATTTACCTAAAAATTCTATTCAAATTCAATTTATTTTATTAAATTATTACACTTCTTTAATTAAGCATATGGAATATATAGAAAATAACGAAAGAATTAATCCAGTTTTAAAAAGAATAAAAAATATGGCAATAAATTCACCTATTGGAGAAATTGTAGGTAAAAAACATATATTAGGAGATATTGAAGAATTATCTGGTGATTATCCAGAAGTTACAACGTTAGTAAAATTTTATCAAGAAATTGCTAAAATTGAACTATTAATACAAATTATTTCAAAATATTCATCAGTATGCGAAAATTTTTTTGATATTAATTTAATAGAGGGATTATCGGAAAAGTCTACTCTTCAGCGTGAAGCTACTAAACGCTTAGGAAATATTAACCAAAATCCAGTAGAAATTAATAATGCTTTAAGAAAACAATATTCAGTAGAATTGTCGAATTTAATAAATTTAATGGAAATACCTAAAAATAATAACCACGACGGAAGTTTTTATTTAGATTGCGACAAATTATTATTTGAATTAAATAAAAAATTAAATTTTTTTAATCATAATCTTGATGTAGAAAATTTAAATCTAGGTTTATCTCAAAATGGAGTAAAAGAAATAGTTGGAACTCCAAAACAAGGTTATGTGCTTAATATGCGAAATCGTCCTCAGAGTCCAATTGCTGATCGTTCTAAAAAGGTTGAAATATTATCAAATATTAAATATAATTTGCTTAAAATTAAAAAAATCGCTCCAGAAGGTAATGATGAAATAATATTATTGGAAAAACTAGTGCTTTTATTGCAAGATAACATAGAGATTAAAAGAAAAATTAATCAATCTAACAGTTTTGGCGAAATGGCTCGTCGAGATTGTAGTATAAATTTTTCAGAAAAATATGCAAATTTAATGATAGAGTATTTACAAATAAAACAATCAAAAAATTCTGCCATACCCAATGATCATTTTATGGATTTGCATAATTATTTAAAAAATATTATTGATGCTCTTGATGGGGCTTTTGGAATAAATGATTCAAAAAATTTTATTTATTTTGATTATCTTCATATTCCAAAACAAACTCTAGACAATAGTATTTTAAAAAATTACGATCAAAATAATACTGGAAGTTTTTTTGGATTAAACATCGGGGATTATAAAGATTTTAAACTAAAATTAATTAAAGAAAAAAAGGAATTTAAAATTACGTAATTGAATCAATCTTCATCAGCCCAAACATCAAAACGCACCGAAGCAACTACTTGGCATATAATAGCTTCACCCCTGCCTACAGCATCTAATTGTTCGTTAGTTTTGCCTTTTATGTTAATACGGGATGGATTAATTTGTAAAATTGAAGCTATTCGTTCTTGTATGGCTACTCTATAAGGACCTATTTTAGGTCTTTCGCAAATAATATTGGCATCAATATTTACTATTTTACCTCCTGCATTTAAAACCATTTGGTTTGCATATTTTAAAAAAGAAGCAGAATTGCTATTTTTCCATTTAGGGTCTTTATCCGAAAAATGAGTTCCTATATCTTGCCCTCCTACGGCGCCCAATAATGAGTCTGTTATGGCATGTAATAAGGCATCCGCATCCGAATGTCCAATCAGTTTAAAGGGATAAGAAATTTCAATTCCCCCTAGCATTATTTTTTCGGTTTCACTGGGTTTATCTTCAAACTTATGAATGTCATAACCAATGCCAACCCTAATTTCTCTAATTGTCTGACCAAAATTAAAAGCTGCTACCGAACTTGCTCTTTCAAAATCTTCGTCTGTAGTAACTTTAAAATTGTTTTGCGAGCCAGGTATAATAGTAACAGGAATGCCAGCATATTCTTTTATGGTAGCATCATCAGTGAAATTTTTGTCTTTATAAAGTACATGATAATGTAAAATATCGTTAAAAATAAAACCCTGAGGAGTTTGAGCTCGCCATAAATCGCTACGTTCTACTGTCCACAATATTTTACCATCACCACATTTTTTTATTGTGTCGTCAACTGGAATTGCAGGTATTACAGCAGGGCTGATATCAAGTTGCCTTATAACCGCAGTAATTATTTTGTTATTTATAAATGGTCTCGCAGCATCATGAATTAATACTTTGTGGGGTGGATTGGCTTTTAGAGCCTCCAAACCAAGCCTTACTGATTCTTGCCTGGTGCTTCCGCCAAATACAGGGGGCAAAATATCTAATCCCGCTATTGCTTCATTGTAAAGCTCAATGTCATCTGGGTGAATTATGATCATAATATCGTCAACATCGCTATTTTTTTTAAAAGCGTTTATACTGTGTCGCAAAATAGATAACCCACATAATTTTAAATATTGTTTGGGAGTTTCGTAATCGGAAATTATTCTACTACCTCTACCTGCGGCAGTTATTAATGCTATTGTTCTTGTATTTTGGCCCATATTTTAATAAAATATAATTTAATAATTATGCTGAGATTGCCATAAATAATTTGCAATTTAAATAAAAAGCTGATATTTTAATATTTAAGTTTATATATAATTAGTATATAAAATGCCTCGAGCTTTTAATATAATTTCATGTATTTATACCGATAATAAATTTTTATTGCGCTTAAAAGACAAACGATTTTAGATATAATCATAAAGATCAAGATTTGTATAAAATTATGTTGCCTTTGATTAGCAAGTTTGAGCATAAGGTTGTCTGGGGTTAAAAATATAGTATTTTTTTATTAAGATTAAAAGCATTAATAAATTCTCTTAATAAAAACCACCTTAACCATAACCCTTCTCACTCCAACCACCTCTCTCTAAAACACTCCTTTACCCTGGTCGAGCTATCAGTTGTAATAA
>JANYEN010000001.1 GCA_025363115.1 Alphaproteobacteria bacterium
CCATATGATTATATTGCTCAACTTCTCTCCAAAGCCCCATAGCGTCCGAAAATCCCAAATTTATAATATCATTTTGTTGTGCTAGTAAAATTGATTTTTTAATCTCATTGGAGCTACCTTTAAAAATAATATACGATAATCCAAAAACTTGCCAGCACACTTTTTGTTCACGGTCAGTAAAAGTTCTTAAAAGTATATCTTCTGTTTTTAATTTATTTCCCAATCCCATCGAAAGATGTCCTAATGCATTTAGAGCAACCCCAGGAGGAACGGTGTTATTTACAATAGCTATAAGTTTATTTTGTGAATTCATATTCAATTTAAATATTTGGCTTTAAATTTAAATAAAAAATAAATTTTAAGTTACTATAATTTTGAAATATCTAAGCTTAATTGTTTCGCTCACTCGCAACTTCACTGGCTATTTTTTTAGCTTCTTCTGCCTTAGCTTTTTTGGCAGCTGCTTGCGCATCTTTAGCGACTTTTTTTTCTAAAGCTATAGTCTCTTTGGATTTGCCAATATAAAGAGGGTTGGCTTTAGTAACATTATATTTTTCGCCAATTTCAACTTTTAATTTTTTCATAAATTTAATAACAATTTCGGTAGGTATAGCTCCTACGCTCAGCCAATATTTAGCTCTTTCGGAATCCAGTACTATTCTTGTAGAATCGTCTTCGGCACGTAAAGGATGGTAATGACCGATTCTTTCTATAAATTTACCCGTTTGTTTTCTGTGAGATTCGATAACAACTATACTATAATGTGCACTAGATTTTCTACCGCCTCTAGCAAGTCTTATTTTTGTAGCCATAAATATCAATATTTTTCAACAAATGCTATAATTAACTATTAGCAATAAAATATACAATCGTTAGCTATATTTTTAAATTCAAGTTTTTTGTAAAAAAAATGTCATATACTTAGCAAGAAAGAAATAATCTATTGAAAACGCCATTAATATGGGTGGTAAATAAGGAAAAATTTCAGATTTTGTTTGCTTTTTCCAGAGTACTCCAAATATAAGACCAAATATTCCAAATAATCCAAATATTATTACAAGTTCTAGGGCTGAATTGGCCAAAGGTGCTAAAATAGCAACTACTTTTACATCCCCAAGCCCTAATGGATCTTTTCCAATCCACCACATTACTATTTGTCTGCAACATAACATAAATAATGCTCCTCCAATAAAAAATATCAACTGATCTAAAATTTTTTTATGTTCAATAATACCCAGCATTATTACCATTATTAGCATTACTATATCCACCGAATCGGATGCCATATAATATTCGATATCACTAACAATTTGTATCATGAAGCACGTAATAAGCACTACAATAACAACAGTTTTAAAAGATTGCCCCCAAGATATAAAGGCATACAAAGAACCTAATCCAGCAATAAATTCAATAATTGGATACCTGATAGAAATTTTTGCATTACACATTAAGCATTTTCCTTTGCAAAAAATATAACTAAATAAAGGAAATAAAGCTTTTTTTGGCAAAATTTTATTACAACTTGTGCAAATAGATCGTTTGCCTAAAACACTTAAATTTTCGCTAAAAATCCTGTGTCCCATAAAAGTGGCAAAACTACCTAAACAGCAACCTATAATAAAAAATAAAGCTGGTTCTAAATAATATAAAACATTATCCGTCATAATCATTAAAATAATCCTTCAATTCTTTCAGAGCTTTGGATATCATTATTTAAAATATCAATGATTTTATCTTCGCTTACCTTAATTAAAGGAGAGCGCAATTCGTCTGATTTAAATACTCCTAACTTCATTAAAGCAAATTTTATTAAAATTGGGTTACTCTGCAAAAAAAGACTGCAACATATAGGGTATATTTCTTGAAATATTTTAGCACTTTCGATATAATTATTATTAACACATAAATTATACATTTTAACGAAAGTTTTGGGAATAATATTAGAAACTACCGATACAATACCGCTAGTTCCATGAACCATATTTGATAAAAACATATTATCATCTCCGCAAAGCAAGTTAATTTTGCTATTTTTAGCTTTTAGAGATTGAATTCTTTTTAAATCGCCAGTAGAATCTTTAAGGGCCACAAAATTATTTAGTTTGGCAATTTTTAAGATCGTTTCATCTGATATATCAACTCCTGTTCGCCCTGGAATATTATAGGCAATAAATGGGATATTGAACTCGGAAACATTTTTATAAATTTCTAAAATACCTTCCTGGGTAGGTTTATTATAAGGAGAAGGGGAGATCAAAACTCCAAAAGCTCCAAATTTTTTGGCAGTTTCGCTTAATTTAATTACAGTTGTCGTAGAAAATGCCGAAGCTCCTACAAATAGTTTAATTTTTGTTTCAATTAATAAATTTGCTACAAATTTTATCCCTTCCACATATTCATCGTATTCAATATTTACTCCTTCGCCCGTTGATCCAAATAATACCAACGATTCAATTCCTGCATTTATTTGTCTTTTTATCAAATTTTCTAAACTTGAAAAGTCAATTTTATTGTGTAAAAAAGGGGTAGGTAAAGCGGTTATAATTCCAGAAAGCATAAATTTTATAACCTAAATAAATTTATATACTATAAACATATGTCATTTAAATGTCAACCAATGCTATATATTCAAGGTAATTATACATAAAACAAAAATATAATTACCTTAGGATTATAAAGTTATTTTATAAAGAAAAATTTAAATATTAAAAAATTATCTAACAATTTTTTTTCATTTTTATTGCGTTGCACTTTATTTGCTTTTAGATGATTATGCTTTTTACGTAAATGTCCATCTTGTTGTAACGACTCTACAAAAGATAATACTGAGCCACTTACAAAATAAGGAAAAAACTCCAACATATTTTTTTATATATTTTTAAATATATCTATATTTGCTATAATTAAACTTTTATTTTTAATTAAAAATTCTTTTTATTATTGTCAAATAATTTTGGTAATTTTATGTCCATTAAAAAAGTTATAAATATTGTTTGGTTTAAAAGAGATTTAAGAGTAAATGACAATCAAGCTTTATTTGAAGCCTTAAAAGATAAAAATGTTTTGCCCCTTTATATTATAGAACCCAAATTATGGAACTTGCCAGACATGAGTTCTCGACAATATCTTTTTTTACAAGAATGCTTAATTGATCTTGATCGTCAACTTAAAAAATATAATGGCAATTTAATGATCAAAGTAGGAGAAGTAACGGATATTTTGGCACAAATAACTTTAATTACTGATATAAAAAGCATTTATGTTCATCAAGAAACTTGGAATTGGTGGACTTATCAAAGAGATATCGCAGTAGAAAAATTTTGCCAAGAAAAAAATATTTTTCTAAAATTATTTAGGCAAAATGGAGTAATTAGAAAACTTAAAAGCCGTGATGGATGGTCTGCCAAATGGCATCAATTTATGTTATTGCCTCGATTTGACCCTAAAAAACTTTGCGATAATTTTGTTGCCGAACAAATTATTGAAAATGATAAAATACCCACATACTCCGCTTTAGGGCTAATAGACGATAAATGTATATATCGGCAATTAGGTGGCAGAATAAAGGGTATTAAAATATTAATAAGCTTTTTAAATCAAAGAAGCATTAACTATCATAAAAATCTTTCTTCTCCCCTCACCGCATTTGAAGGATGCTCTCGCCTTTCGCCTTATATTGCTTTTGGATGTATTTCACTTAGAGAAATATACCAACTTTCTCAAAAAAAGATAGCCGAAATTAAGTTAAACCCAGCTCAATATCCTAGCACGCTTTTATGGTCTTTAAAATCATTTATTCAAAGGTTAGCCTGGCATTGTCATTTTATTCAAAAATTAGAAGATTATCCCCAGCTTGAATTTAAAAATATTCATTCAAATTACGATACTTTAGTAAGAGAAGATGATAAAATTTTATACAAAGCTTGGCAAGAAGGCAAAACAGGTTACCCTATGATAGACGCTTGCATGCGAGCTTTAATTGCACATGGCTGGATTAATTTTAGAATGAGAGCAATGCTTGTTAGTTTTGCAAGTTATCATTTATGGCTAGATTGGAAAAAAACCTCAGTTTATTTAGCCCGAATGTTTGTTGATTACGAACCAGGAATACATTATAGTCAAATTCAAATGCAATCAGGCACCACGGGTATTAATTCAATTAGAATATATAATCCAATAAAACAAGGCATCGATCATGACCCCGATGGTATTTTTATTAAAAAATGGATACCTGAACTTAAAGATGTCAGTAAAGAATTTATTCATTTTCCTGCCAAATCGGTCGATCCCAATATTTATCCACCGCCGATTGTAAATGAATCAAAAGCCAGAGAAAAAGCTAAAAAAATGATTTTAGCAGTTATAAAAACCGAAAATTTTAAAGAAATTAGCAATAACATTACAATTAAGCATGGCAGTAGAAAATCAGGGTTAAAGCAAATAGTGCGTAAGAGAAAAAAGAAAACCAATCAATTGTCTTTGTTTAAATGATAATTACTAATTATAATATTATTTACATCTTTAGTAAATTGTTTAATAAGTCAAATTACTATATGGTTATTACCATATAAATTAAATAAATATAGTATATATTAAAAAGAAAAATTGTCGTTAAATTTGCAAAGCTTGCCTAATAAAAACAATATAAAAGCAGTTAAAGTCTTTAAAAATTGGATTGAAAAAGTGAGCAAGAAATAATAATTGGCATTATAATTGTAGTAATTCTAATTCTGATATAAATTCCGTAACATCTAAAAAGTAGCTAGGATAGGCCTTTTTTAGATTTTTCATTGTATTTACAGAAACCAATACGGCTAACATTGGCAAGTGTTCGGTCAATATTTTTTCTTCTATAGCTATATACTCTGCATTTGCTTGGTCAATATCATCTTCTTTATATTCTTTAATTTCTGTTTCCTTAGTTTCTGAATTTAATATAATAATACAATATTGGGTATTTTTAACTTTTGTCTCAATATTTTTAGGAATATTCATAATTCCTTTTAATGTATTAATTGCATTAAGTCTTTTTTCTAAATTAATAAATTCTATTAATATTTCATCTCTTGTTTTATTAACATGTTCGCAAAACATTGCAGTTTCTTCTTTTAAAGCAAATAATGAACTCACAAGAGCAAAAAATTCTAACCATTCAGAATTGCCAATTCCTGATTTTAAAGATTGATTCTTTATAACATCAAAGGCTTCAACTGCAGTCGCCCAATAATGTTGTAATTTAGTCCTAATTTGTAACTCTATTTTTAAATTTTCATATTGAGGATCTTGAGGTATATATTTATAAATTATATGAATGCTCCTATATCCATATCCGGCTCCAGTTTTAGGCTCTCTAATATAATCTTTTTCATTATGCTCTATAAAAGTGTCACTTCTTCTATCTCGTTTTAGATATTTACGCAATGCCTCTACTTCAGAAATATTGTTGACTATAGCCCTAATCCCGCCAATATCTTGCATTTGTGATAGATTTATGGTAGGAAATCTAGTAAGTTTATTTATAATAGTTGGCATACGCTTTAGTCTTTGTGCGACCATTAAAGCTTTTTTACGTTTTTGTCCATATTTATATAATCCCGATCTAAACCTTAATAAAGGCATTGCATGTAAAGCTCTCCATTCATTGATCATTTCATAAGATTGGTCATTTTTTAAGTTATTTATTAACTCACGACCAGCATTATCTAATTTAGTGTTAGATGAGCGCATAATTTTCTTAAAAGTAATAATTTATATGGCAGTTACTAAATATATACCATTTCCTAAAAATCAACACTATATTTGTATATAAATATTGACAAATAAACCTAATATTAAAATTTTATATAAAAAAGCTTTTATTTGCCATTCAATGAATTTATTAAATTTGGCTAAAAATGCCCCCGAATATTCAGTTTCTCAAATAACTTCCGCTATCAGAGATGTTATTTATAATAATTTTAGTGCTATAAAAATTCGTGGAGAAATTTGTGGTTTAAAAGTTAGTACCCGAGGTCATGTTTATTTTAGCCTAAAAGATTCTGCCAGCACTATAAATGCCGTATGTTTTGCAGGTAACTTTAAAAGTATAAAAATTAATTTGACCGATGGAGTAGAAATATTAGCTTATGGGTCAATAGATACTTTTGGGTCAGGATATCAGCTAAAAGTAGAAACTGCCGAATATGCTGGCATTGGAGCACTGATGAAATTAATGGAAGAACGCAAACAGAAATTAGAAAAAAAAGGGTTTTTTAAAGCAGAATATAAAAAATCCATCCCTCCTTCTTTTTGTATTGAAAATGTTGGAATTATCACTTCTCCAACGGGAGCAGTAATTCAAGATATAATCAATAGAATGAGCGAGCGTTACCCCAAAAATATATTGCTTTTTGGCACAGCAGTTCAAGGACTAGAGGCATCTTCGCAAATTATAGCTGGAATTAATTATTTTAACAATATTAGCTCTGTTGTTCCTGAAGTAATCATAATAGCTAGAGGTGGTGGCAGTGTAGAAGATTTGTTTTGTTTTAATGATGAAGAGGTGGCTATTGCGGTTTTTAACTCTAAAATACCAATAATCTCGGCTATAGGACATGAAATTGATACCACAATAATCGACTATGTTTCCGATTTAAGAGCAGCAACTCCAACCGCAGCAGCCGAAATTGTAACTACTCCAACCCTTAAAGACATAAACGAATCTATCGCCCTAAATTATCAAATTATCTATAACAACGGAAAAAGACAAATTGCTAAACATTATGAAAAATTAGCTTTTTTAAAGCATAGAGTTAATAACACAAAAAATAAAATAATCTTTATTTTTCAAAATTTTACAGCTTTAAAATCTAGGTTTAGTAATCTATTTAAAGTTCAGACTTTTAAATTTAATGAAATAAAAAACAGATTAATGAAAAATCTTTTTATATCTAAAAATCTAATTTATAAAAAATTAGATATACTTACTTTAAAATTGAAAAAATCAGATAAAACAATAACTTTTTTTGCACAAAATATTTTAAATAAAATACATACTTTAAAAAATAAGCTAGAAATATCTATTTGGCATAAATATAATTTTTTCAATAATAAAAAATCTAAGTATAAGGATAATTTATTACAAAAAATACCTATTAAAATTCAAAAAATTGATACAAAATACAATAGTTTAAAGCAAAGCGTTTCATATCTTGATTTTGCTAAGAATCTTAAAAAAGGGTATGCCATCATCTTAGATAAAAACAATAAAATTACTAAAACTACTCTCCAGCTAAAAAAGCTTCACTATTTAAAAGTAAAAATGCACGATGGATTGGTTGAAATTGAAAAATAAAAAGTAATTTTGAAGGGTTGGTATACATATTAGCGATATTAATAATACTTTTTAAAAATATATGCCAACCATTCTGTTATAAAAACCTTTTATTTTTTAGCGACAAATAGCTATACCAAATTTCATTGCTAAATAATATTTTTTATTTATTAATTTATGCCAAAAATTTCTAAATTATTAACTGATGAAATATACAATACAGCTGTAAATGAATTAAAAAATATTGGCGAGCTTGGAGAAATTGCAAACAAACTAAAAGCTATTATATTTGTTAGAAAATATAGCATAAAACACGTTGAAGATGTTTTTGATGTTAATCAAGGGTCTGCAATATCTTGGATTAAAAAACTTTCCAATGGTGCTTTATTCCTAAAAAGAATGCCAAAAAAACCAAAACAAGATTAATAAATGACGAACGAAATAATATAATCAATGGATTAAAAAATATCTAAATATTACAATTGGTGCTTTAAAAATAAGAATTAAAAGTAAATATTTCTCGTACCACAACTTATAGACTTGTAAAAAAATTAAAATTTTCATATATCACGCCTCGTCCAAAACATTATTTGCAAAAAGCAGAAAAAATTGCTGAATTTGTCAATACGATTGTGGGGAAAACTGAGGAAAAATTAGTGCTTTTCTTTGATGAAAGTCGTCTTGGCAGGCATTCAAAACTGGGTCATTGTTGGTTCAAAACTGGCGAAAAAGCCAAAATGCCAGTCAAGTTAGATTTTGAAAATTTTTATTTTTATTCAGCGGTCAACCCAAAAACAGGAACCGATTTTAGCCTTAAATCACCAACGGCAAACACCGCCTGCATGAGTGCTTTTTTAGAACATTTCGCCACCTCAATTGTCGATGAAAAAATTGTTTTAATAATGGATGGAGCTTCTTGGCATCGTTCAAGACTATTAAAAGTGCTGAAAAATATAGAGTTTTATTGTTACCGCCATATACGTGAATTTAATCTGGTTGAAGGATTGTGGCTTTATGTTAAGCAAAACACTATAAAAAATAAGGTTTTTAACACCATTGTTGAACTTAAGGATATGATCTGTGAATTTATGAAAAATTTGAATATAGAAGTCGCAAAAAATGTGTGTGGTTATAGGATACTAGAATAATATTATTTAGCAATGGAATTTGGTATTTTTATATATAATACTTTAGGTTTGAAGCTTTTATGTAGAAGTATTGCTATGTATTTATAAATTGGAAAGTTAAGCATCGGAATTAATGAAAAGACCAAGTTTCTATTGCTAGCAAGGTTCAGTACAGTCTTTTAGTTACTTTAATATTGTTATTGCGATTCAAGTAATGGCAATTCTTTTTCTACTATTATGACCTTTATAGAAGATAGCAAAAGATGATTTAACCTTAGTTATACCCTTAATAACAATGTCAGGTCTGGAAATACCATAAAAATATTGTCATATTTTGCAGGCTAAGATATGTCAAATATTTGTTGTTTTTGGTTTGATTTTACTGCAACAAATGTGGTGAAGTTGCAGGTTTTTCATGGCAAACAATTAGTTTTTATGATAAAGATGATTACCAGATTAACCAAAAAAAGAAATATATGTAACATGCAACACGATTTCACATAGCATTATTATTGTAGACAAAGATATGCCACAAGCTGGTAACAATATATCATTACAAATTACGCAACATGGTTTTCAGCAACCATTTGATCAGTTTGCAAATATGATTTTATTAAATAATGCTTTAAAAGAAAATAATATTAACCAAGTTGCTACACAAATATTAGCTAATAATCCTATTGGTAAGCATTTTATGACACCAAGTTTTGATTTTAGGTCTGATTTTCTAAAATTTAGTATTATACAAAAAGATAAATTTGAAGACTTGCTTTGTAATAAAATAATAAAAATTGGATTCAATTATCAATGTAAAGTAAATATAAGCGACATAAATATTGATAATGTTAATGGCTTATTTGATAAAAAAATTAACGTCAAAGATGCGCCACTATCAAATTTTGAAACTACATTGCATTATAATTCAAATATTTTAAACTGCGCCATAGATATAACAATCAATAAAAAAGATAACGAGCTATTAATAAATTTTAATGCAGACAACAAAATCTTAGAAACTGATAATTTTGGCAATATCTTAGATAAAGATTTTTTATCAGAATTTAAAAGATTTTATACGACTTTAATTTTAAGCTAATTGTTGTGTGTCAAAAGAGCTTTTGCAACAAATTATAGAAGATCAACAACAAGCCAATAGCGATGCAGAAGTAACACAAAAATACTATAGAAACAGAGGCAAAAGCTATTCAAGATTTGGGTGTTGTTATAAATCAATTGGCAAATAAAATTAAAGAAAAGAATAAAGAGGGGGGCGGTTTAAAAAAAATTTAAAAAGTTCAAATTTTTTTGCAATTTGGTTTCCAGCGATAATTATTGGCATTATTTCCTCTGTTATTTATGTTGGTTAGTTAATTATAAAAGATAAAGCACAAGATATTAAATCTGTTGTAAGGACAGATACCAAAAAATCTGACCATCACAAAACCTCTTAACAATCTCCCCCCACTCACTCTTTTTCAGCCTCTCAACCTCTTCGTCCGTCAACGGCAAGCTCACCTGCTTATGATTGGGCTTTTTACCTCGTTGTTTAGGCATTTTAACCTGT